>NZ_JBSZKT010000031.1:0-99807 GCF_055690525.1 Streptosporangium sp. H13245
CCCACGCCCACCCCGACCCCGGTGCCGGGCGGCTGCTCGGCCACCTACCGCGTCGCCTCCCAGTGGTCCGGCGGCTTCCAGGCCGACGTGAGCGTGACCGCGGGCTCCAGGGCGATCACCGGCTGGACGGTGAACTGGACCTTCGCGGGCGGTGAGAGGGTCACCTCGTCGTGGAACGCGACCGTGACCGCCAGCGGATCCTCGGTCAGCGCCCGCAACGTCGCCCACAACGGCTCGCTCGGCGCCGGTGCCGCCGCCACCTTCGGATTCCTCGGCTCCGGTACCAGCGGCACCCCCACCCTCACCTGCACGGCGACCTGACCAGCGTGTACGCGCCGGTCCGCCACCTCCCGGTGGCGGACCGGCTCCATGCCTCATCCGCTCGCCGGACTCCCGGCCTCCCCGCCGCGCGGGACCAGGGCGGCGCCGAGCAGGGAGAGCGCGCAGGCGGCCCAGAAGACCGAGGGCAGGCCCGCGAGGGCGGCGACCAGGCCGCCGGACGCGGCGCCCAGCGGCATCGCGCCCATGCCGATGAGGCGGCAGGTGGCGTTCACCCGCCCGAGCAGGCCGTCGGGAATGAGCCGCTGGCGCAGCGAGACGGAGACGACGTTGGTGACGGCGTTGGCCGCGCCGATGCCCGCGGCGGCGGGGAAGACCGCCCACGGCGCGGGGAGGAGCAGGGGCACCAGCAGCAGGAGCCCGTTGAGCAGCGTGACGCCCACCAGGGCGCCGCCCTCACCGGCCAGCCGGGTGAGCCGCCCGGCGAGCACCGACCCGGCCACCGCCCCCGCCGCCAGCGTGGCCGCGAGGAATCCGTACTGGCCCGGGGTGAGCCCCACGCGGGAGCCGTCGCCGACCACCCACAGCACGAAGACGGCGAAGTACGCGCCGTAGGCCAGGTTGAGCACACCGGAGTACGCGGCCAGGCCGCGCAGCGCGCGGTGTCCCCACAGGTAGCGCATGCCGTCGGCGATGTCGGCGCGCAACGCCTGCGCCGGTGCGGCCTCCGGGCGGAACCGGCCGCGCATGCCGAGCAGCAGCAGCGCGGCACCCGCGTACAGCAGGGCGGCCGTCCCGAAGACGGCGGTGGAGGCGATGCCGACCAGCAGGCCCGCGACCGGCGCCCCGAGGAAGTGGTTGCCGAGCGTCTGCGTGGCGACGAGCCGCCCGTTGGCCGCGTCCAGCCGGTCACCGGCCACGGTCATCGGCAGCGCCGACTGGGCGGAGGTGTCGGCGAACACCTCGGCGGCCCCGGCGAGCAGCACCGCGGCCACCAGCACCGGCAGGGTCAGCACGCCGTACCACGCGGCGGCGGCCGTCGCCGCCAGCACGGCCGTACGCGACCAGCCCGCCAGGATCATGATGCGGCGCCGGTCGCGGCGGTCGGCGATCGCGCCCGCGTGCAGGGCCAGCAGCAGCCACGGCAGCGTCGTGGCGGCGCTGACCAGCGACACCAGCACCGGCGAGCGGGTGAGGGAGACGGCCAGCAGGGGCACGCCGACGATCAGGACGCCGTCGGCGAGGTTCGACAGGCCGGACGCCGCCCACAGGTGATGGAACGGACGCCCCAGCCCCGGGCGGTCCACGGTCTCCTTCGCGGGCCGGTTCACCGGCACGCTCTCGTCCGTTCTCATCGGCCGCTGGGCGCGAGCAGCTCGCCGAAGATCTTGATCGCCCGGTCGACGGCGTCGGTGCCGACCCCCGCGTGGGTCACCGCGCGGATCCGCCCGTGCCCCAGCTCCTCCACCCGGACGCCCCGGCGCCGGGCCGCCGCGATGAACGACCGGGTGGTGTAGCGCTCGTCGCGTACGCGGAAGAACACCATGTTCGTGACCGGCGGGCCGGGGCTCAGCCGGACGCCCGGCAGCCGCGACAGCCCCCGGGCGAGGCGGGCGGCCTTCTCGTGGTCCTCGGCCAGCCTGCCGGTCATCTCGGTGAGGGCGATGATGCCGCAGGCGGCGATCATTCCGGCCTGCCGCATGCCGCCGCCGAGCATCTTCCGCATCCGCCTGGCCTGGGCGATGATCGCCCGGTCGCCCACGAGGACCGACCCGATCGGCGCGCACAGGCCCTTCGACAGGCAGATCTGCACCGTGTCGGCGTAGAAGGCGATCTCCGCGGGGGTGACGCCCAGCGCGACCGAGGCGTTGAAGATGCGCGCCCCGTCCAGGTGCAACGCCACCCCGTGCGAGCGCGTCAGCTGGGCCACCTCGGCGAGGTAGTCCAGCTGGAGCGGCAGCCCGCCGCACCGGTTCTGCGGCGTCTCCAGGCTGACCAGCGCCGGAGGCGCGATCTGCGGGTCGGTACGGTCGACCGTGCACGCCTCGGCGATGTCCTCCAGGCTGATCGTCCCGTCCGGCAGGTTAGCGAGCGGCTCGTAGACGATGCCGCCGCACATCGACGCGCCCCCGGCCTCGTAGACGTACAGGTCGGACTCGTGGCCGACGATCGCCTTGCCGCCGCGCGGGCAGTGCGCCAGCAGCGCCGCGAGGTTGGCCATGGTGCCGCTCGGCATCAGGCAGCCCGCGGCCTTGCCCAGCAGGTTGGCGGCGAGCCGTTCCAGCTTGGCCACCGTCGGGTCCTCGCCGTAGACGTCGTCGCCCAGCGGCGCGTTCGCGGCGGCCTCCAGCATCTCGGGGGTCGGCAGCGTGAAGGTGTCGCTGCGCAGCTCGATCTCGCCGCCGTCGTCGTTCTCTCCGGCGACCAGGTGGGGTGTGTCCAGCACGCTCGTCATGGGATTCCAATCGGGGTTCCGGGAAGGGCGGTGACGGTCGGGGCGGCCGACGGTTGAAAACGGGCCCAGAAAGAGGGCGGTGACGGTCGGAAGGCGGGCGCCGGAAGGCGGTGACGGTCAGGAGGTGGGTGTCGAGGGGTGGGAACGGCCGGAAGGCGGGCGCCGAAAGGTGGGAACGGTCGTAAAGCGGGTGCTGAAAGGTCGTGACGGTCGTTAAGCGGGCGCTGAAAGGTGGTGACGGCCGGAAGGCGGGTGCCGAAGGGCGGGAGCGGTCAGGAAGGGGAGGTGCGGTATTCCTGCCGGGGGATCTCGATCTGCGGCAGCTCGCGCAGCAGGACGGGCCGCAGGTACCCGAGCGCGGTGTCCAGCGTGTCGTACAGCTCGCTGTGGCCGGGCGCGTGCGCGATCACGTAGCCGAGCCGGTCGTAGCTGCTGCGGGCCGGACGCACCTCGGAGCCCGGCGGCGCCGTGACCGTCACCGTGTCGACCCCTGGTACGGAGCCCGCGTCCTGCACCCCGGCCACCTCCCGCAGCGTGACCTTCCCCCACCCGCTCCCGGTGCCGTCCGGAGCCAGCAGGAAGGCGATTCCGGCGGGGGTGAAGTGGTCGGGCAGAGGCAGCTGGTCCAGGTCGGCCGCCGCCCGCAGGTGCGCGTCGAGCAGGTCGAAGCCGCACGCCCGCGCGATGACCTCGGGGATCATGCCGCCCGCGGGCCGGGCGTTGATCTCCACGACGTACGCGTGGCCGTCGATGAGCTTCATCTCGATGTGGGTGGCGCCGTGGGTGATCCCGACGGCGGCCAGCGCCCGCAGCGCGACCCCGGTGAGCACCCGCACCTCCTCCGCGGGGAGCGGCGCGGGGAAGACGTGCCCGCGTTCCACGAAGTGCGGCGGCGACGTCACCCGCTTGGCGGTGATGCCGACGCACCGGTGGAACCCGCCGGAGCTGACCGTCTCGACGCTGAACTCCGGGCCTCCCAGGTACCCCTCGATCAGCGCGGTCCTCGCGGTGGCCTGACCCCGTACGTTGACGCCGGAGGAGATGATCCGGCGGCAGTGGGCGGCCACCTCCCCGGGGGTGTAGCAGAGCACCACGCTCAGCGAGCCGGTGTCGTCGACGGGCTTGACGACGCACGGCAGGGCGATCCGCGACAGCGCGATCACGATCCGCGCGTCGAAGTCGTCGCCGGGGCCGACCAGCTCGAAGGCGGGGGAGGGTAGCCTGGCCGCCGCCAGGGTACGGCGCATCCGCCCCTTGTCCCTGCACGCGGCGACGGCCTCCGGCGGGTTGCCGGGAAGCCCGAGGTCGGCGGCGACCCTGGCGACCGCGGCGGTGTAGAACTCGCTGGTCGTGGTCACCCCGGCGATCTCGCCCAGGGCCTGGCACAGCTCTCCGGCCAGGGTGGCGGGGGAGCCGGTGTCGCACGTGACGACCCGTACCCCGGTGGCCGCGAGGCCGGTGTAGCGCGCCGGGGTGTCGGTGGCCAGCACCGGGGTGAAGCCCAGCGCGGCGGCCCTGGCGAAGGCGAGCATCCCCGAGCCGGTGGTGTTGGACTCGACGAAGACGAGAATCGGGGCGGGAACCGGGAGCGAGGCCGGGTCCGGGGTGGGAACCGGAAACGGGGCCGGGTTCGGGGGCGGGAGCGGGGCCGGGTTCATGCGTACTCCAAAGCCCGGCCCAGCGTCGCGTAGGACCAGGTCACGGCGGTGTCGGTGAGTTCGATGGGGTCGGGGGCGAGCGGCGGGCGCAGGTC
The DNA here is from genome assembly GCF_055690525.1 of Streptosporangium sp. H13245. Classification (NCBI taxonomy): domain Bacteria; kingdom Bacillati; phylum Actinomycetota; class Actinomycetes; order Streptosporangiales; family Streptosporangiaceae; genus Streptosporangium; species Streptosporangium sp. H13245. The sequence goes on from NZ_JBSZKT010000031.1 coordinate 4,488, forward strand.
GGTCAGACCGTGCGCGGCCCGGTACTCGGCGCTGTAGATCGTGTTGACGTACCGGTCGCCCCGGTCGGGGAAGATCACCACCACCGAGACGTCCGGGTCGAGCCGCGAGCCGAGCCAGCGCGCCACCTGGTACGCCGAGCCCGAGCTGTTGCCCGCGAACACCTTCTCGTACGAGGCCAGCTCCAGGGTGGCGGCGAACGCCTCGCGGTCGGACAGCCAGTGCACCTCGTCGATGACCGAGAAGTCCACGTTGGCCGGGACCAGGCTGTTGCCCAGGCCGCTCTGCAGCCGCCGGGGCACGTCGGGCTGGCCGAAGATGGCGCTGCCGACCGCGTCGACGGCGACCACGCGCAGCGCGGGGTTGGTCCGCCGCAGGGCCCGCGCCGTCCCGCACAGCGAGCCGCCGCTGCCCACCGCGCCCACCAGCACGTCGACCCGGCCGATCTCGGAGACGACCTCCTCGGCGAGACGGTCGTAGGCGGCAGGGTTGGCCGGGTTGTCGTACTGCCGGGGCCAGAACGCGCCCGGGTTGGCGGCCATCACGGCCTGCAGCCGCTCCAGCCTCGCGCTCTGCCAGCCGTTGCCGGTCATCGCGGGCACGATGTCCAGGGTGGCGCCCAGCGCCTCCAGCTTGGCCATGGTGATCGGGTCGATCCGAGGGTCGGTGACGATGTGCACCCCGTGGCCGAGGTACGTGCCGACCAGGGCGACCCCCATGGCCAGGGTGCCGGAGGAGCTCTCCACGATCAGGCCGCCGTCGGCCAGGACCCCCTCGGCCCTCGCGGTCAGGATCGCCTGCCTGGCGACGCGGTCCTTCATCCCGTACGGGTTGGCCAGCTCCAGTTTCGCGTGGACGGTCGCCCCGCCGGTCGCCCGCAGGCGCATCAGCGGGGTCCGGCCGATGGCGTCGATCGCGTCAGTTCTCAGTGTCATGTCCGGCTCGTGCTCCTACAGACGATGAGGGGCCGCCCCAGCCGCTCCAGTTCCGTGAGGGCGCGGGCCAGCCGGGGACCGTGCTCGGGGTCGTGCCGGGCCAGCAGGATCCCCAGGCACGTGCCGCTGTGCCCGACGACCGTGCCGAGCCCGCCCACGTCGCGGCAGATCTCCTCCACCGCCGCCAGGTGGGGTTTGGCGTTGAAGGTCTGGAACAGCCGCGCGCTGGCGGAGGCGACCCTGCCGACCGCCGCCAGGTCGTGGTCGCGCACGGCACGGGTGAGGTCGTCCAGCAGCTCGCCGTAGCGCACCGCCCAGTGGGCGGGGATCGGCTTCCTCGACCGGTTGAACGCGACGGTGTCGACGCTCTCCCCGTCGTCGATCCCGGCGATGGTCAGCTGGGGGAGCGTGCCCATGCGCCGGTGCAGCCGCACCTCCCGGTGGAAGAACGCGGTGATCCCCGGGTGCATCACCCCGTCGGACGGCTCGATCTCGGCCATCATCTGTTTCAGCAGCCGGTTGGGGAGCTTCAGGCGGAAGGCCGAGTCCACCGCCCGCGCGGTGGCGACCAGGTCGGCGGTGGAGCTGGCCATGCCCTTGCCCTCGGGCAGCGCGCTGTTGAGCATCAGCCAGCCGCCGGTGTGCACCCCGTACCGCGACAGGATCCCGGTGGCGAGGCGCCGCGCCTTGTTCTTGTGCGGCGGCGAGACGATCACCTGGTCCAGCTGCGGGTCGGGTTCGAAGACGGCCTCCACGTACAGGTCGACGGGGAAGGTCACCAGGAAGTCCGTGCCGGGTCCCAGGATTCCCTGGAGGAGTTCGCCGAACGTGCCGGGGGCGCGCCCCCGGCCGACCCCTCCGGCCCGGCCGGTGACGGTCTCCTCGAACGGCATCTGGATGGTCATGACAGATCGCCCGCCTTCGTACCGGTTGTGTGCTCCCAGGCCTCCCGCAGCCACCCGGACCGCTCGGCGGCTCCCCGCTCGACGGAGTCCAGCCGGTCGCCGGTCTGCTCCAGGAGGAGACGGACCTGCTCGGGGCCCGTCGAGCCGTCGGTCCGCTTGCGCCACACGCTCGCCTCGGCGTCCAGCAGCCCGCGTACCTCAGGCTCCCCGACGGCGAGGGCGAAGCCGAGCCGCTCGCCCGCGGCGACGAGGTCCGGCGCCGAGAGCAGGTCGGGGGTGAGGGTGCCGTCCGGGCCGAGCCGGTCCATCGCGGCCGAGATCCAGGAGCCGACGACGACCTGCGCGCTCCTGGCCGGTACGCCGTGTTCGAGGGTGAGGTGGTTGGCGACGGTCGAGGCGGCCGTCAGCTCGTCGCGCGCCACCCGGCCCGCCCGCTCCGGGTGGAACCGCACGTTCGCGACCACCCGCTCGAACAGCGCCAGCATCGTGCCGCAGGTCGAGAAGAGGTCCTCCAGGAAGCGGGTGCTCTCCTTGGAGACCTCCACCAGGTTGGTGTAGCCGGTGTTGCGCTGCCCGATCATGATGTCGTACGAGAGCCCGACCAGGTGGCCGGTCATCCCTCGGGCCCGCTCCAGGATCGGGAAGTTCCGCTTGTGCGGCATCGCCGAGGAGATCCCGGCGAGCTCGTCCGGCAGGTCGACGAACCGGCAGCTCGACCCGCTCCACCAGATCAGGTCGGTCAGGAACCGGCTCAGCGTGGTGCCGAGCACCGACAGCTCCCCGGCCGAGCGCAGCACCCAGGCGCGCGAGGCGACCGAGGTCAGCGCGTGCGGCTGCGGGGCGTCGAAACCGAGCGCGACGGCGATCCGCTCCCGGTCCCACGGCAGTTCCAGCCCGGCCATCGCCCCGGCGCCCAGCGGGCAGAGGTTGACCGCGTCGAACAGCGTGAGAAGCGACTCTGCGGCGCCGGTCGCCGCCTCGGCGAGCGCGGCCAGGTAGAAGCCGAAGGTCATGGTCTGCGCGGTCTGGTGCTGGGTGTACCCCGGCATGACCGACTCGGTGTGCCCGGCCGCGGTCCGCAGCGTGGCGCGGGCCAGCCCGCTCACCGCCGCGACCGTCTCCAGCAGCCGTTCCCTGCCGAGCATGAGCTGCGCGCACGCCTGGACGTCGTTGCGGCTGCGGTCGACGTGCCAGGCGTGCGCGCCCTCGGGGACACGCGCCTGGACGCACATCTCCAGGGCGAACAGCGGGTCCGACATGGCCGCGGCGCGCTCGGCGCCGACCTGCTCGGGGGTCAGGTCCAGCACCACCCGGCGGATCCGTTCCGCCGCGTCGTGGCCGAGCAGGCCCATGCGGGCGTACTCGCCGGTCTGGGTCAGCTCGATCCACCGGTAGTGCCGGAGCAGGGTGCGCATCTCCCAGTCGAACCGCTGGGTCAGGACCGCGTCGTCGAGTAGCCGCGCCGGGGGCCGCCGTATCCGTCCTGTCGGAAGCATGAGGCTCACGCTGCCAGCGCCCGTATGGTGTGACCAGGCAGAATGACCGGCGATATCGCGACGATATCCGGCGATAATCGGATCTTCCTATGGTGACGGCATCTGATCGTCACCGGGAGGACTCACGTGAGGTCTGCACTTCTGTCCGACAGTCTGGGCTTCGCCCAGCTGTTGCGCACCCATCGGGACAAGGCGCGGCTGACGCAGGAGGAACTAGCGGAGCGTGCCCGCCTGAGTGTGCGCACGCTGCGAGATCTTGAGCGGGGCCGTACCCGCTACCCGCACCGCACCTCGGTGCGCCGCCTGGCCGCCGCCCTGGAGCTGACCGGCGACGACCGCCTGACCTTCGAGGCCGCCCCGCCCCGCTCGCTCGGCGCCCCCGCCGTGGCACCGCCCCCGGAGTGGGCGCTGCCCTCGGTGAGCGGCACCGTCGCGCTGAGCCGCCTCCCGCTGCTGCGGGAGGTCGAGGACACGCTGTCGGTCGCCTCCGGTGGCGGGGAGCCCGCGCTGGTGACCGTCACCGGTCCCGCCGGAGTCGGCAAGACCACCCTCGCCACCCAGTGCGCCCTGGTGCTGCGCCAGCGGATGGGGCTGGACGTCCTCTTCCTCGACCTGGGCCGCGACCGGCGCGACCCCTGCGAGCTGCGCGGCGCCGTACGGCTGGCGCGCATCGGCCGCATGACCTCCCCGCTCTCCGGCGGGCGCTGCCTGCTCCTGCTCGACGACGCCGACGGCGCCGACGGGCTGGCGGCGGGCCGGGTGCCGCCGCTGCTGACCCTCGGCTTCACCGGTGTCGTCGTCACCGGCAGGGAACCGCTCGCGGAACTCGTACCGTCACGGCACATCGCCCTCGCGCGCCTGAGATGAGACAGAAATGAACGGGGCTGGAACGGACATCCGGGTGCTGATCTGCTACTCGGAGAGACTGCTGCGCACGGCACTGTGCTCGATCCTCGCCGCCGAACCGGGGCTGCGCGTCGTGGGGGACGCCGGAGACGGGTTCGAGGCGGTGTCCAAGGCCAGGGGCCTGCGGCCGGACGTGGCCCTCGTCGACGAGCGGCTCACCGGCCTCGACGGCGTCCAGGTCACCGAGCGGCTCCGCGCCGACCCGCTGGCGGGCTCGGTGCGGAGCGTCATCCTGACGGAGCACCCGGAGTCCATGTTCGACGCCGTACGCGCCGGGGCCAGGGGGTTCCTGCTGCGTTCCAGCGACCAGGAGGAGCTGGTCGGGGCGATCAGGGCCATCGCGCGGGGGGAGGCGTTCTTCGCGCCGCAGGTCGCCAGCAGCTTCCTGAGCCGTTTCGAGAACGGGCTTCCCTACCGCCCGCCCGAGGCCGTCAAGTCGCTCACCGAACGCGAGCACGAGGTGCTCGCCCTGGTCGCCGACGGGCTGAACAACACCGAGATCGCGAGCAAGTTGTACGTGAGCCAGGCGACCGTCAAGTTCCACGTGTCCAACCTCCTCAGCAAGCTCAACCTCCGCGACCGGCTCCAGATGGCCGTGTTCGCGCACAAGGCCGGCGTCGTGTGACCCCCGCCGACCGGCCCGCGCCCCCGCTGCGGACCGGCCGGCCTGATCGTTCCCCCGGGGGCGCCGGGGGAGGGGGCGTCACTCGCCGGGGCGGCAGACGGTTCCCGGGGCGGGGAGTGTCAGGCCGACGAGGTAGCGGGTGACGTGGCCGATCACGCACCGGCTGGCGGGCCCGCCGTTGCCCGGCATGTAGAGGACGTGCCCGGGACCGTCGTACCGGACGGTGACCGAACCGGGCACCAACCCGGCCAGGCTCGCGGTCATGGCGTGGTCGGTCCAGGACCCGGCTCCCAGGAACGGCGGCAGGCCGCGGACCGGCAGCGGCCGGGACGGGTTGGCGACGGGCCGGGGCCAGCCGGAGCAGGCCAGCATGTCGAACGGCGTGGCGCCCAGGTGGGGGGAGGTCTCCCGCGTACGGCGGGAGACGTCGCGGAACTGCTCGTACCCGGTGAAGCCGCGGTCGTCGGGGCAGGACATCGCCCGCACGGCCGGCGTCGCCCAGATCCGCGAGTTGCCGTTGACGAACTCCGCGAAACCGGAGGCGTCACCCTTCCTGAGCTTGTCCACCGACGTGGCGAAGGCCACCCACGCGGCGTTGTCCGGGCCCGGGTTCGCCGGGAAGCCCATCTGCTTCAGGTGCCATCCGGCCAGCTTCCCCGCGCCCAACTCCGGGGACGAGATCGGGATCGGGGAGCGGTCCAGCCTCTCGACGAGGGCGCGCCAGACCGCGCTCACGTCCTCCCCGTGCAGCGCGCAGGCGCTGTCGGCCGCGCACCAGGCGACGAACCGCCCGAACATCCGCTCGCCGTTGGGGGCGTTGTCCAGGTATATCTTGGCCCACCCGCTGACCTGGTCGACCGCTCCGTCGAGGTACATCGCCCGGATACGCTCGGGGAACAGGCGCGCGTACGCGGCGGCGGGCACCCCTCCGTAGGAGTTGGCCATGAAGCTCAGCCGGCGCTCGCCCAGGGCCTCGCGGATCGCCTCCATGTCCCGTGCCACCGACAGGGAGTCGAGGTTGTCGAACAGGCCGCTGGAGTCGGCGTCCCGGCACTCGCGCGCCGCCGCCTCCACCTTCGCCACCTGGGCCCGGTACTCCTCGAGGTCGCGGGGTTCCAGCAGCTGCGTTTTCATCTCCCAGCACACCGCGGGCAGCCTCTTCCTGAGGCCGGTGTTGCGCGGGTTGTAGCCGACGAGGTCGAAGCGGCGGCGCAGCTCGGTGAGGCCGGGCGCCGACAGCTTCAGGTCCTCCACTCCTTCGTTCCCGGGACCTCCCGGCATCTGCAGCACGGCCCCGATCCGGTTCGCCGGGTCGGTGGCGGGAAGCCGCGCCAGATCCAGGGTGATCTTCCGCCCGCGCGGCTTCCTCCAGTCCACCGGCACCGTGACGGTGGTGCACCGGATCCCCTCCGGGAGGTTCTCACCCGCGCACGCCTTCCACTTCAGCCGCGAGACAGCCCCCGGCGGCGGTGACGACGACGGCGACGGCAGCGCGAGTGCCGGAGCCCGCGCCGACTCCGTGACGTATCCCTTGGCAGGCCCGGTGACAGAGCCCGCGACAGGCTCCGCGACGGGTGAGATCGCCTGCGCCGACCCCGTGGGGACGAGCAGCGCCGACGCCGCGACCAGTCCCGTGAACAACGATCCGAGCTTCCCGTGCATCCGTGACTCCTTCTGTCCGTCGTACGACCGGCTTTCACCGGTTCCCCTCAACCGTCGCGGGTCCGTCCGCCGGGGGCCACGGGGGTGTCCGCCGGGAAACTTCGGGATATCCCCCACGGGCCCGCCGGATGTCCGGCGGAGGCGGGGTGCGGCAGGCTGGGGGAATGAGCCGCCCTCCCTCCGGCCCTCCACCCCCGGCCGCGCCACCTCCGCCTCCGCCTCCGGGCTCGTCCGGGCCCTCGACCCCCTCGACCTTCTCGACCCCTTCGTCCTCCTTGTCACCGGCGTCACCGGCGCCCGTACTCCCGGAGACATCCGCCCGGACGAGCCTGTCCCCGGTCCGGCCTTCGGCCTGGGCACCCCCGCCGGTGGATCCGGTCCCGCGAGGGCCCGAACCAGGGCCGGGACCGACGCCAGGACCAAGGCCCGAACCGACGCCCGAACCAAGGCCGGTACCGATGTCGGAACAGAGGCCGGGACCAAGGCCGGGGCCGGCACAGGGACAGGGACGGGGCCGGGTTTGGCGTGAATTGGGCTACGCGCTGGCCGCGCCGCCGCTGGCCGTCGTCGGCCTGCTCCTCCTCTTCGCCATGTTGCTGGCCGCGTCGTGGTCGACGGCACTCGTCGGCCTCCCGATGCTGGCCGCCACGGTCAGGGGAGCCCGGTACCTGGGGGCGGCCCACCTCGGCCTGGCCCGCCTGCTGCTGGACGTCCGAACCCCCGCCCCCGCCCCCTTCAAACCGGGCCCGGGGCCGACCGGCTGGTTCACGTCGGCACTCGGCGACGACGCGGGGTGGCGGGCGGCGGCGTACCTGCTGGTCAAGCCCCTGACCGCGCTGCTCGCCCTCGGGGCCGCCGCCGGGTTCTGGGGCGGCGGGCTTCTCCTGCTCACCTACCCCGCCCGGTGGTCGCCGGTACCCACCGGGACGTGGGGCCCGCAGGCCGACACCTGGCCGGGCGCCCTGCTGCTGGGCGCGGCGGGTCTGGCGTTGTTCGCGCTCGCCCCCTTGGCGCTGCGGGCCGCATTGCTCCCCGAGCGGTTTCTCACGCGGGCCCTGCTCGGCCCGACCAGGATCTCGGCCAGAGTCGGTCATCTGGAGGCGACGCGGGCCCGGATGGCCGAGGACGCCACGGCGACCCTGCGCCGGATCGAGCGCGACCTGCACGACGGGCCGCAGGCCCGCCTCGTGGCGCTGGCGATGAGCCTGGGCATGGCGAAGGACGAGCTCGACGGCGTCCCCGCACCGGACGACCGGCTTCACGGCGCCTCCGCGCCAGACGACGCACCGGACGACGCACCGAACGACGCACCGGACGACGCACTAGACGACCGGCTCCACCAGGTGCGCGTCCTGGTGGACGCCGCCCACCGCGACACCAAGGAGATCATCGCCGACCTGCGCCTGCTGATCCACGCCATCTACCCGCCCGCCCTGGACCAGGGACTGGAGGTGGCCCTCGCCACGCTCGTCACGCGCTTCGCGCTGCCCGTCGACCTCCGCGTCGACCTGCCCCGCCGTCCCTCCGCCGCCGTGGAGACGATCGTCTACTTCTGCACCGCCGAGCTGCTCGCCAACGTGGTCAAACACAGCGGCGCGCGACGGGCGATCGTCGACGTACGGGGACACGACGGCCTGCTGAGGCTGCACGTCGGCGACGACGGGACAGGCGGCGCCGAGGTGGGCGCGGGGACGGGACTGCCGGGGCTGGCGGCCCGGGTGGGCGTGGTGGACGGGCGGCTGGAGATCGACAGCCCTCCCGGAGGACCTACGGTGGTCACCGTGGAGGTACCGTTTCCCACCTGAACACCTGAACACCTGAACACCTGAACACCTGAACGCGGGAGGGCGCATGCGCGTCGTCGTGGCCGAGGACTCCGCGGTGCTCAGAGCCGGGCTGACCCTGCTGCTCACCACGCGGGGGCACGACGTCGCCGCGGCCGTGGGCGACGGGACCGCGCTGCGCGCCGCGGTGGACGAGCACCGGCCGGACGTCGCCGTCGTGGACGTACGCATGCCGCCGACGCACACCGACGAGGGCCTGCGCGCCGCGATCGACATCCGCCGCGACCACCCCGGCATCGGCGTGCTGGTCTTCTCCCAGTACGTGGAGACGCGCTCGGCGACCCTGCTCCTCGCCGAGGGTTCGCGAGGGGTGGGATACCTGCTCAAGGAGCGGGTCGCCGACGTCGGCGACTTCCTGGCCGCGCTCACCCGGATCGCGGCGGGCGAGACCGTGCTGGACCCGGAGGTCGTCACCCGGATGATGGCGACCGGCAGGCGCGCAGACGCTCTCGACACCCTCACCCCCCGGGAGCGCGAGGTGCTCGTCATGATGGCCGACGGACGGTCCAACGGCGCGATCGCCGAGGCCCTGTTCCTGTCGTACGGGTCGGTGGAGAAGCACGTCACGCACATCTTCACCAAGCTCGGGCTGCCGCCGTCGCAGAGCGACCACCGCCGGGTGCTCGCCGTACTGCGCTACCTGGAGTCCTGACCTCCCGCCGAGGGCTTCCCGGGTACGGCGATGGAGGTCACGACCAGGCCGTCGGACACCAGCCAGCGGCCCGTGAAACCGGTCAGCTCCCGGCCCTCCACGAGGGGGCCCGGGACGAGGAGGCGCGCGGTGAACGTACCGGAGGGGGAGAAGTCGAGGTGGGCCTCCTCGAAGCCCAGCCAGCGCCTGGCCAGGGGGAACCACGCCTTGTAGACGCTCTCCTTGGCGCTGAACAGCAACCGGTCCCAGTGCACGCCGCCGTCGAGCCGCGCGATCGCGTCCCGCTCCTCGGCCAGGGAGACCGAGGGCAGGATGCCGTCGGGGAGCGGCTGGTGGGGCTCCGCGTCGATGCCGATGGCCAGCGCGTCGAGGGAGACGGCCGCCGCGCGGTATCCGGCGCAGTGGGTGATGGCGCCCACCACCCCGTCCGGCCACCCCGGGGCACCGCGCTCGCCGGGCAGGATCGGCGCCGGGGGCAGCCCGAGGGAGGCCAGGGCCAGGCGGGCGCAGTGGCGCGCGGTGCCGAACTCGCGCCGCCGCTTCTCCACCGCGCGGACGATGACCGCCTCCTCCTCGGGGAACAGCACGACGTCCGGCGGGTCCTCGAAGCACTCGGAGCTCGCCACCCACGGCGGCAGGATCTTCTCGATCATGCGACGGGCTGCGGGCTGGGCAGGATGCGCCGCAGCTGGCCGGGCGCGGTGGAGCGGGGACGCCATTCGCGGGGATAGCCCAAGGAGACCTCCTCGAAGCGGACACCGTCGTGCCAGGTGGTCCGGGGGATGTGCAGGTGGCCGTAGACGACCGTGGCGGCGTCGAAGCGCAGGTGCCAGTCGGCGGTGCGCTCGGTGCCGCACCAGATCGCGAACTCCGGGTGGTACAGGATCAGGGTGGGCTCGCGTACCAGCGGGTAGTGGTTGACCAGCACCGTCGGGATCCCGGCGGGCCTGGCCTCCAGGCGCCGTTCGGTCTCGGCGATCCTGGCGTCGCACCAGGCGTCCCTGGTGGGGTACGGATCGGGGTGCAGCAGCATCTCGTCGGTGCAGACCACCCCCTTGTCGTACGCGCGGGCGAGCGCCTCCTCCTTCGTGTCCACACCGGGCATCCGGAAGGTGTAGTCGTACAGCACGAACAGCGGGGCGACGGTGACCGGGCCGCCGGGGCCGGTCCAGATGAGGTAGGGGTCCTCGGGCGTCGTCACCCCCAGGTTCCGGCACACCTCGACGAGGTGCCGGTAGCGTTCCTCGCCGCGTAGCTGGACGGGGTCGCTGGGGTGGGTCCACAGCTCGTGGTTGCCGGGCGCCCACACCACCTTCTCGAACCGTTCGGCGAGCAGCCCCAGGGTCCATTCGACGTCGGAGACCTTCTCGGAGATGTCCCCGGCGACGAGCAGCCAGTCGGAGGCGGAGGTGGGCCGCAACCCCTCGACGATGCTCCGGTTCTCCTGGTAGCCGATGTGCAGGTCGCTGATGGCCAGCAGTGACGTCATGCGCGGCCCGCCCTCCGCGAACCGGTGTCTCCCGGTACGCGTCCCGTCACCGGTGAGCCCGTCATCGGTGAGCCGGTGGCCACCGTGGGCCTGATGACCGCTGTCACGCGTCCCGCCACCGGTGAGCCGGTGGCCGCTGTGGGCCCTGTGACCGCCGTGGGCCCGATGCCGCGCCCGCGCGTCGGCACCGTGAGCGCCCCCGCTCTCTCCTCGTTCGTTGCCACGTTCCCAAGCACCGCCGCCTCCGTCTCGCCCGCATCCCCGGGCGCGGTCACGAACCCGTGATCGCCGAGCAAAAAGAACCCTCTCACGATCGCTCCCGGAGGCACACCCCACCCCGCCGCGAAACGGCGAGAGCCCCGCCACTCCCGATGTCGCCGACGCCGTGCGCTCGGCATGCGAAGCGGACCGGTCAGGCGCAGCCGTTCCCGGACCCCGGTGGAGGCAGGTGAGGTCGGGCGGCGTTCCTGCGGGCCGTGGGCTACGCCCAGGTGTTGAGGTCGAACGCTTCGGGTGCCGGTTCCCGAAGCGGGACCTCGGCCCACACGACGCAGCCGAGCGGATGCCGGGTGAAAGTGACCCCCCAGAGCGTGGAGTACCTCTCCACGATGAGGAGGCCCCTGCCGCCCTCCCTGGTCGCGTTCTCGGCGTCGTTCTGCGGGGCGACGAGCCTTGGGTGCGCGTACTTCGCGCCGGAGTCCTGGACCTCGACGCGGACGGCTTCGCTGACGTCGTACAGGCGAAGCTCGATGCCCTTCGAGGTGTAGAGGTCGGCGTGACGGACGGAGTTCGTCACCAGCTCGGAGACGACGAGCCGGACACTGAATCCGGCGGGGTGGTCCTCCCCGAGCCATTCGTCCACGGCTGTTCTCGCCGTGCCGGGGGACTCGTGTTCACGAGGCAGCTCCATTTCCCCTATTAGGGACACTTTCCAAGGAGTCGCGCGCATCAGATTTTGTCCTATCTGCCCATTTCGCGGCTTCTCGACCTCTATGGTCCCGGCTGGAACTCCAACGATGTGCCGCTTGTGTTTTCCGCCCGTTCGGGTGTTCCTAGATTGCACGCCGGGATTCGAGTCCGACCACTTATGGCCAACTACATCTGTGTGACACATTGGTTGTGGTAAGCCTGGTGGTCGCGACTACAGCGGTAGCCTGGGATAGGAGTCCGAATGCCGCGCAAAAAACGGGATATGTCGAACACCCCCGAGGCGCATCTCGGGAAAGAGCTCCGGCGATTGCGCGAGTCGTTGGGCTGGTCGCAGGATGATCTGGCGGCGAAGATCCATTTCTCCTCGGCCATGGTCGGCTTCGTGGAACGGGCGGAAAGGGCACCGAAGGAAGATTTTCTTCTTCGGTGTGAAGCCGCACTCGGTGCCGTCGGCAAGCTGATGCCGCTGCTCGCCGCGTGCGAGAAGACGTCACCTCGCTGGTTCCGGCCGTGGACGAAGATCGAGGCCGAGGCGCGAGTCCTGCGAATGTGGGAGCCGCTGGTCATGCCTGGGCTTCTTCAGACACCGGAGTACGCCTACGCGGTGCTGCGGTGCGAGCCGGGCGTGGCGGAGCGCGAGGTCGAGGAACTGGTCGCCGCCAGAATCCAGCGTCGGAAGATCTTCGATCGCGCCACACCGCCGATGGTCTCGGTCGTCATCGACGAGGGCGTCCTGTACCGGCCGGTGGGCGGGAGAGAGGTGATGTACCGCCAGCTGGAGTACCTGCTTGAGCTGATGGCCCGGCCGTACCTCACGGTCCAGGTGGTCCCCGTTAACATCGGGGCCACGACAGGCCTGGCAGGGGCCTTCGCCCTCGCTCAGGTAGCCGGAGAGCGAGATGCGGCATACCTGGACAGCCCCATCAATGGCCAAGTAACCGATCGCGCCGACGAGGTGCATATGGTTACGCTCAAGTACGACGCGGTTCGTGCCTGGGCACATCCACTCCACGTGTCTGAGCAAGTGATTAGAGAGATGAAGGTGAAGTATGAGCCTCAAGGATGAGCTGGCGACGGCGGCCTGGCGGACCGCCCAGAAGTCCAGCTCCAACGGTGGCAACTGTGTGGAGGTCGCTCCCCTGTCCGGGGGACGGGTGGCCCTGCGAGACACCAAGGACCGGGGCACCGGCCCCGTCCACGTCTTCACCCCCGGTGAGTGGGACGCCTTCCTCGACGGCGCCAAGAAGGGCGAGTTCGACTTCTAGACCAGCCAAAAGAACCCCCCGGCCTCGCGGCCGGGGGGTTTCTTAGTTTTCTGGGCTCTCGTCGGCTTCGGACGGTTCATAGTCGTTCGGATAGTCGATCGAGTCGAGCACCTTCACGCGGACGGGGGTCTTCCGGAATGTGAGGTCGTACACGACGAGGTCCCCGTGACCACCGGGAACGCCTTCTGTCCGCATGAAGACCTGAGCGTCGGCCATGAGCCTGAACGGACAGTCGGTGACTAACTTCTTCTCCCGGTCGTAGATCTCGATCAGATAGACGAGAATGTCGATCGTCAGGACCTGGAGCATGCGCTCACCGATGCGAACCGGCACCCACTTACCGTTCGGGGTGGGATTTCTCTGCTGAGGAATGGGCATCGCCACACCATAGAACGCCCCGGTGCGTTCGGCCTCCACCCCCTGACTACCCCTTGATTAAGGTGTAGTGGTGGTCCTGGCTGGAAAGAATCGCCAACCGCATCTAACGTCATGGACGAGTCATCCGGAACCCGAGAGGGGAAATGCGATGAGAAACCTGACGCTCCAGCCGTGGGGCCTGAGCAGAGCGACCCAGGTCCACGACGATGATCCGCCGTTCTACGCGTCCGTCGAAGTGGATCCCGTCACGCAGCTTTCGGTGTTCTACGACGAGAGCGGCGAGATCATCGACGCCAAGGACGAACCGACCGGGCGACGCTACCCGACGATCACCGTGTCCAAGCGGGGGGATGGCGCCGCGAACGCTCCCAGCGTCGCCGATGACACCGACAACGACAGGGGGCCTCCCCGGATGTGGTGCTGGTGATCACCTCGCCGGAGGACGTCACCGCGAACATGGTCATCGACTCCCTCAACGAGCGGGGGGCATCGGTCACCCGGGTCGATCCCGCCGACATCGGGCCGGGTCTGCTGTTCGGTGCCCGGCTGGGAGGTGGCCGGACGCGGTGGTCCGGGCATCTGCGTACGGCGGGCCGGAACATCGCGCTTGAGGACGTGCGCGCGGTCTACCACCGCCGCCCCTCGCGGTGGCGCTTCAGGGAACTGGAGGGGCACGCGCGAGACTTCGCGGTCGCCGAGGCGCGACACGGCCCGCGCGGTCTCCTGGGGAGCCTGGACTGCCGCTACGTCAACCATCCCGAGCACGTCGCCAAGAGCGACTACAAGCCCGCGCAGTTGCAGGTGGCGGCGAGGCTGGGCCTCATCATCCCGGAAACCCTGATCACCAACGACATGGACGCGGTCCGCGAGTTCGGCGTCGGCCACCCCCAGATGATCTACAAGACGTTCCGGGGCTACCCGCACACCCCGGACGGGACGGCGGCGGCTATCTGGACTCAGCAGGTGGAAGCGGACGAGGTGGACGAGTCCGGCCCACCTGTTCCAGGAAAAGGTGCCCAAGGAGGCGGACGCCAGGGTGACGGTCGTGGGCCGTCAGGTGTTCGCCCAGAAGATCACCTCTCCTGACGGCGATGTGGACTGGCGTCGCGGCGACTGGGACGCCCTCGTCCACACCCCGATCGAGGTACCCTCACCGATCGTCACGGCTCTGCACAACTACCTCGATGGATTCGGCCTCGTCTTCGGCTGCTTCGACTTCGCCCTCGAACCGGCCGGTGATGATCCTGAACCCCACCTTGTCGTCCACCCTCCCCGGACTCGTCGTGCGGATGATAGAGATGGCCGGGATCGACGAAGGTGACAACGTCCTGGAGATCGGCACCGGTACGGGATACTCCACCGCGCTGATGTGTCATCGGCTCGGCGACAAGGCCGTGACGTCCATCGAGTACGACCCCGTGATCGCGGGGAGCCCGCATCAGTCCGGCTTCGGCCTGACCGTCACCGGAGGCCGCCAGTACGTCTGGCTGGGCGAGCCGGACGGGCCGAGCTGGGACCTTCCCACCTGACCTTCGCCTGCGGAGACCTGTTGTTCCTCAACACCACTGTCGTCCGTGCTCCGGCTTTGGCCGGATGGACGGTGAGTCCGCCGGACTCGGTGGCCAAGCCGGTTCTCCAACTCCACGGCCCCGGTGGGTGACAGTCTCCCGGCCGATGGGCCGGAACCGTCACTCACCGGGGCGGCCGGGCGCCCTGGAAACGCCGTTCGGGCTCACCCCTCGTTCCCGAAGACTGCGACCCCGGGACAGGCGGAGAGCTGGAAGATCATTTGCCAGGGGCACACGGATGGCGTTCGTCCGGCTCGGTGAAAAGCCCCGATACGTAACCGTCGCTGCCACACAGGATCAATGAAGACGGCCTCTGATGTGGAGCCGAGGAGATTCGAACTCCTGACATCCCGCGCGAACCGGTTCGATCGCGGGCCGTACGAGCCGCGGGTTACGGCTACGGAGGGAGGCTCGAACTAGCAGCTTGAGACCCGGCTCACGGAGTGGGGCGCGTAGCGGGCGGCGTAGAACTTCTTGCTGCCCTTGGTGTTGGCGTTCACCGTCATGCAGCGGTACGTGTAGACCGAGCCGCCGCTCGACCCCTTCCTCGCGAACGTGATCTTGGCGCTGACCTTGTGGCTGCAGTGGTTGTTGAAGTAAATGGTCACGCTCGTGATGCCCGGACCCCAGGAGTAGTTGGCCTGCTTGCCACTGGGCTTGGAGCAGTTGACGCTGTCGCGCTCGACCAGCGCCGTAGCGGCCTTCGTCGCGGTGGTGGCCGCGCCGGTCTGTGCGGAGGCGGGCGTCGCCGGGGCCAGCAGCGCGGCCGTCAGGGCGGCGGAGCCGAGCGAGACGGCCGCGAACTTCTTGTAGTTCATGTTTCAACCTCATAGGGACGATTTGATCTTGGACCGGGTCACCATACCGAACATCCCTAAATTGGGTGAAACTAGTACTCAGGCCGCACATTGTGAGATTGCGTGCAGGTACGCGAGACGGCCGCCGCTGTGATCATTGTCCCCGGTCGCGAGATGGGACGTCCGGGTCATGCGGGGCGATCGGAAGGTCCGACCATCTGAAGATCGGAAGTCCGCGCGGGCCTAGTATTTGATTTCCATTGAATACCGGGGGGTTGGCATGCGTTCCGTACGGATCGAGCGGTGTGGCGGGCTCGACGTGCTGGCGGTGGTGGAGACGCCGGAGCCCGAGCCGTCGGACGGTGAGGTGCTCGTGCGGGTCGTCGCGTCCGGGATCAACCCGGTCGACGACAAGACGCGTGAGGGCGCCATCGGGGAGGGGGCTCCGCCGCTGCCGATGACGCTGGGGTGGGAGCTGGCGGGCGTCGTCGTGCATGGCGGGTCGAGCAGGCTGCGCGTGGGGGAGCGGGTCTTCGGGATGTCGCACCAGCTGGGCACCGGACGAGGGACATGGGCCGATCTGGTGCTGATGCCGGAAGCCTCCCTCGCGGTGGCGCCGGAGACGGTGAGCCTGGTGGAGGCGGCCACGTTGCCGCTGCCGGGGTTGACCGCGTCGCAGACGCTGAACTGGCTCGACGTTCGCGAGGGGGAGCGGTTGCTGGTGGCGGGAGCGGCCGGGGCGGTCGGCGGGCTGGCGGTGCAGCTGGCCCGCGCCCGTGGAGTGCGGGTGGACGCGCTGGTCTCCGGAGACGCGCAGGTCGAGGTCGTCAAGGGGCTGGGAGCCGGACTGGTGACCACCGACCCCTCCGCGCTTCCGGTAGGTGAGTACGACGCGGTGTTCGACACTTTTGGGGCTTTTGTCACTGAGGCCGTGGCGGACGGCGGCCGGTACGCCTCGATCGCGACCCAGGCGGGGCCTGTCCCCGACCTGTCGGCGCGGAAGGTGCGCACCACCGTCAACCAGGTGCGCGAGGACGGCGCGGGGCTCGCCGAACTGGCCGCGATCGTCGATGCCGGGCAGGTGAGGCCGAGGGTCGACTCGCAGTACGGCCTGCACGACGTGCGGGCCGCGCATGAGCGGTTCCTGCGAGGAAAGCTGTCCGGCAAGGTCGTGCTGGTCTTCTGATCTTCCGAGCCCGGCCTTGTCGAGGCGCGAACGATAGGGAGAAAAGCGAATAAAGGGATTAATCACCTTTTTTGCGGTCTTGGATTCCCATATGAGTAAGGCCATACTCGTGCGCCCGCCGGAGATGGCGGCGATTCTTGGTGTATGACTCCATTCGTCGGCATGCCCCCGTGCCGCATCGCACCCCCCGACCTGCTTGAGGCGGTCGCCGAGCAGGGAACCCCCGAGGAGCGGGAGAGCGCGCTTCGGACCCTGGCCACCTCGGAGAACGCCCGGGCGCAGCGCGCGTCGTTCGCCGGTGTGCTGCGCCAGCTCAGCCTCACCTTCGCCGATTCGGAGCCCGCCCCCGGCCTGGTGCGTACGGTCTACGACGTCGAGAACGGCGGCGACTTCGACCTTCCCGGACGCAAGAGGCGCGGGGAGGGCGACGGGCCGTCCGGAGACGCGGCGGTCGACGAGGCCTACGACGGGGCGGGCGTCACGTACGACTTCTTCCGGCGGGTCTTCGACCGCGACAGCATCGACGGGCGCGGGCTGGAGATCGTCTCCTCGGTCCACTACGGGACCGACTACGACAACGCCGCCTGGATCGGCTTCCAGATGATCTACGGTGACGGCAGCGGGCAGGTCTTCACCAGGGGCTCCCTCACGAAGGCCGTCGACATCGTGGCGCACGAGCTGACCCACGGCATCACCCAGTTCACCGCGAACCTGGTCTACAGCAAGCAGTCCGGCGCCCTCAACGAGTCGTTCTCCGACGTCTTCGGGTCGCTCGCCAAGCAGTACAGCCGGGGGCAGACCGCCGAGCAGGCCGACTGGCTCATCGGCGACGGCATCCTGGGCAGCGCCCTGCGGGGGACGGCCCTGCGGTCGATGAAGGCGCCGGGCACCGCCTGGTCGACCCCCTCCGGGGGCCGCGACCGCCAGCCGGGACACATGCGCGACTACGTGGACCTGCCCGACGACGGCAACCCCTCCAACGACCACGGGGGCGTCCACGTCAACTCGGGCATTCCCAACCACGCCTTCTACCTCGCCGCCACCGCCATCGGCGGTCACGCCTGGGAGCGCGCCGGGCGCGTCTGGTACGTCACGCTCACCGAACGGCTCCGGCCGCGCTCCGACTTCCGGGAGGCCGCGGAGGCGAGCGTGGAGGTGGCCGGGGAGCTGTTCGGCGCGGACGGGGACGAGCAGCGGAAGGTACGCGCCGCGTGGGAGCGGGTCGGGGTCCTCTAGGGAGGGGCCGTTCGGTTCGTACGGGCCGGTTCAGGACCGTTCCCATGGGGGTCTCGATCGTACGGGCCGGTCTAGGATCGTTCTCATGAGGGTCTCGATCGTCCGGGGCGGCGGTGTCGCCGGTCTCGTCACGGTCACCACGGTCGACTCCGCGTCGCTGACACCGGACGAGGGCGCCGAGCTGCGCGCCCGGGTGGAGCGGGCCGGGCTGTCCGGCACGCCGGAGCGGTCCGGGCCCCCGGCGGGGCGGCCCGACCGCTTCGACTACGAGCTGACCGTCGAGGACGGCGGACGCGTGCTCACGACCCGCGCCCGCGAGGGCGACCTCCCGGGCCCGCTCCGCGCGCTCGTCTCGTACGTGACCTCGCTGCCGGGACGACAGGAGCGGGTCGGCCCACCCGGCTGACCTCCGGCCCTGTCTCTCCGCCAGAGCCCGCCCGGCTGACCTCGGGCCCGATCTCTCCGTTCTGGCCTTTTTGTCCTGCCTGTCTCGGGCTCTCGGCTCTCGGTTTTTCTGTTCCGGCCTATCCATTTTGACCCTTATGTTCGCGTCGTGACCGTTTCAAAGTGGGCTTGACCACGTGAAACTCCACGCTGTTACCGGTTTTGGCGCGAGAATTCCTCCGTAACGGTTCACTGATGGCATGATTCGCCAATGTGTGCAGGTCACAGGAGAGGCGGGATTCCCCGGCGCCTGCTGGCTTTATTACACCTTGGCGGCAAATGTGTGCACGCCTGGATTGTTGGCGCGCGTGAAATCACATTTGCGGGGAGCTCTTTGTATATACGGAGGTATATGTGAAACGCGTCATCATCACCGCAGCTGTCGCCGCCCTCGCAGCAGCCGCGTTGGTGCCCCCGGCGCAGGCCCGGCAGGTGGTCGCGGAACCGGGCGTGGAAGCCGAGTACGTCGTCCTCTACACGGAGGGCGCGCGTCCCGCGGACGCCCAGCGGGCCATCACGGCGGCGGGCGGAAGCATCCTCAAGGAGAACACCGCGGTCGGCGTCGCCACCGTCAAGACGACGAACGCCCGCTTCGCCGAGGCGGTGCGCGACGCCGCCTCGATCGACGACATCGCCCACAACAGGTCCATCGGCAGCGTGCCCTCCGCCAGGAGGGGAGCCGCCGGTCGCGCGACCGTGCAGGCGAGGGCCGTGGAGAAGGCCGGTGACGGCGCCCCCGCCGCCTCCACCTTCGGCAGGCCCGCGCCCGCCGCGGAGCCGCTGTCGGAACTCCAGTGGGACATGAAGCAGATCCACGCGACCGTCGACGGCTCCTACCGCCACGAGCAGGGCGACCCGGGCGTGCTGGTCGGTGTCATCGACACCGGCGTCGACGGCTCCCACCCCGACATCGCCCCGAACTTCAACGGTCGGCTGAGCCGCAACTTCACCGTCGACATCCCCGTCGACGCCGACGGCAACGAGGTCGACGGCCCGTGTGAGGCCGAGCCGGACCGCTCCTGCAACGACCCGGCGGACGTCGACGAGAACGAGCACGGCACGCACGTGGCGTCGTCGATCGCCTCGCCCGTCAACGGGCTCGGCACGTCGGGCGTGGCGCCCAAGGTCTCGATCGTGAACCTGCGGGCCGGTCAGGACTCCGGATACTTCTTCCTGCAGCCCAGCGTCGACGCGCTGACCTACGCCGGTGACGTCGGCATCGACGTGGTCAACATGAGCTACTACATCGACCCGTGGCTGTTCAACTGCGTCGACAACCCGGCCGACTCCCCGGCCGACCGGCAGGAGCAGGCCACGATCATCAAGGCCACCCAGCGGGCGCTCGACTACGCGTACAGCAAGGGCGTGACCCTGGTGTCCGCGGCGGGCAACGGCGCCAGCGACTACACCAAGCAGCTCGTCGACGCCTCCAGCCCCGACTTCGCCAGCGTCCCCGGCGAGGCGCCCTACTCGCGGACGATCCCCACGAGCTGCGTCTCCATGCCGAGCGAGGGCAAGCACGTGATCTCGGTGTCCTCGACCGGCATCAGCAAGCGCAAGTCGTACTACTCCGACTACGGCAACGGCTACGTCGACGTCTCCTCCCCGGGAGGCGACGTCTACGACACCGCGGGCAACACCCGTGACGTCACCAGGGCGACGCTGGCGGCCTACCCCCGGTCCCTGGCCGAGGAGCGCGGTCAGCTCAACCCCGACGGCACGCCCAACGTCACCAACGTGGTCCGCAGCTGCAAGGGCGGCGTCTGCGCCTACTACGAGTATCTCCAGGGCACCTCGATGGCCTCCCCGCGCGCCGCGGGAGTCGCCGCACTGATCGTCAGCAAGTACGGCCAGCGCGACCGGGTGCACGGCGGCAAGAAGCTCCACCCCGCCGTCGTGGAGACGGTCCTCAAGGGCACCGCGACCAGGACGGCCTGCCCTGCCCCGCCCGCCTACACCTACACCAGGCACCTGCCGGACGGCACCACGGCGACCTCGACGCACACGTGCGAGGGAAGCGTGCTGCGCAACGGCTTCTACGGCTACGGGATCGTCGACGCCCTCCGGGCGGTCCGCTGACCCGGACCGGGTGTCCTGCACCTCGTCCACCGGCTGAGCGGACAAAGGCCGATAAAGCCGTATAAGCCGGATAAGACGTACAGAATCAAATAAGGCCAGACAGGGTCGGTGCCCGCGCGGAAGGCGGGCACCGGCCCGCGTCTTTTTTACGCCTTCTTGCGCGATGGGTTGATTTACCGGTAACCCGCTTCGGGGATGGACCGTCAGACGCCATCGGCCGCCGTCGGCCGGGCCGTACACCTGCCGCCGGGCAAACGCATCCGGACGCGGTCTCGCTTGCGAAGTCACCCATGGACGCGAAGGAGTGATGCCCATGGCCGCCGTCACGCGCGAGACCGACCGGCCCGGTGAGCCGACGAGCCCCCAGCCCCCGCCCGCCCCCGGCGCGGACGGGCCGCAGGGGCAGGGGAGCCCGGTGGCGAGGAGGGGCGCGTGAGCCCGGTCGTGGTGATCGGCGCGGGCCTCGGCGGCCTGGCCGCCGCGGTCCGGCTCGCCGCCGCCGGGCGGGACGTCACGGTCGTGGAGGCGAACGACGTGCCGGGCGGCTGCTGCGGTACGGCCACCCTCGGCGCGTACCGCTTCGACACCGGCCCCTCGGTGCTGACCATGCCGGAGGTGCTGGCCGACGTCTTCGCCGCCGCCGGGGAGGACATGGAGAGCATGCTCCCGCTGCGGCGCCTGGACCCGTACTACCGGCTGCGCTACCACGACGGCTCCCACCTGGACGTGGTGGCCGGGGCGGACGCGATGGCCGATCGGGTGCGCGCGCTGAGCGGTGCCGCGGAGGCCGAGAGGTACCGGCGCTTCCGCGCCAGGCTCGGCGAGCTGTTCGACGCCGAGTGGCCCGCGTTCATCGACCGCGACATGACCCGGCTGCGCGCCCTCGCCAGGCCCCGCGTCCTGGCGCGGCTGGCGGCCCTGGGCGGCTTCCGCAGCCTGGACTCGCTCGTCAGGAGCCACCTCACCGACCACCGGCTGGTCAAGGCGCACACCTTCCAGGCCCTGTACGTGGGCCTGCCCCCCCGGCAGGCGCTCGGGATCTACGCGGTCATCGCTCACATGGACACCGTGGGCGGCGTCTTCTTCCCGCGCGACGGCGGGATGCACGCCATCCCGCTCGCCCTGGCCGCGCTGGCCGAGAAGGCGGGCGCGCAGATTCGGTACGGGGTGCGCGCCGTCCGGGTCGAGGCCGGGGCCTCCGGCGTCTCCGGGGTGAGGCTCGACACCGGGGAGCGCCTGGCGGCGGGGAACGTCGTGGTCGCCTGCGACCTGTCGCGCGCCCACACCGGGCTGCTCCCGAAGGGCGCGGGCGACTGGCGGCTCCGCCGACCCCGCTACTCGCCCTCCTGCCTGGTCCTGCACTTCGGCCTCGACCGGCGCCTGGCCGGGCAGGCGCACCACACGCTGCACTTCGGCAGGGAGTGGGACGCCACCTTCGCCGCGTTGCGGGCCGGACGGCCGCAGCCCGACCCGAACCTGCTCGTCACCTACCCCGAGTCCGACACCGGTGCCGCGCCGCCCGGCCACGCCACCCTCACCGTGCTGGAACCCACCGCCAACCTGCGCGGCGGCGCCGACTGGGACCGGCTCACCCCCCGGCTGGAGGACCGGCTGCTCGGCAGGCTCGCCGACCTCGGCTACGGCGACCTGTCCTCCGCGCCGAGGCTCACCCTCGACCCGCCCGCCTGGGCGCGGCTCGGCCACACGGCCGGTACCCCGTTCGCCCTGGACCACCGCTTCACCCAGACGGCCTGGTTCCGGCCCGCGGGCGCGGCCAGGCGCGTCCCGGGACTGCACTTCGCCGGGATGTACACCGCGCCGGGGGTGGGGGTGCCGCCGGTGCTGATCTCCGGCAGGCTCGCCGCGGAACGCGTACTGGAGACCTCCCGATGACCCTGACCGCCAGTTACGAACTCTGCCGCAGGCTCAACGCCCGTCACGGCCGCTCCTACTACCTGGCGACCCTGCTGCTGCCCGCCTGGAAGCGCCCGCACGTGCACGCCCTGTACGGCTTCGCGCGCTACGCCGACGAGATCGTGGACTCCTTCACGATGACCGGCGACAGGGCGCGGGCGCTCGACGGCCTGGCCGCCCGGCTGGCCGCCACCCTGGCGGGCGAGACCACCGGCGACCCGGTGCTTCCCGCGTTCGCGCAGACCGTGCGCTCCTTCGGGGTCGACCACGGTGACATCGACGCGTTCCTGCGCTCGATGCGGTCCGATCTGACCGTCACCCGCTACGCGACCTACGACGACCTGCTCGCGTACATGGAGGGCTCGGCCGCGGTGATCGGCACCATGATGCTGCCCGTCCTCGAACCGCTGCCCGGCATGGAGCGGAAGGCCCGCGAACCGGCCCGCCAGCTGGGGCTGGCCTTCCAGCTGACCAACTTCCTGCGCGACGTCGCCGAGGACCTGGAACGCGGCCGGGTCTACCTCCCGCTGGAGGACCTGGACCGGTTCGGGGTGAAGGTGGCCGACCTGGGGCGCGGCACCGCCACCCCGGCCCTGCGCGAGCTGCTGGCCTTCCAGACCCGGCGGGCCAGGAACCACTACGCGCGGGCCACCGAGGGCATCGGCCTGCTCACCCCCTCCTCCCGGCCGTGTGTCCGCGCGGCCTTCCAGCTGTACGGAGGCATCCTCGACCGGATCGAGGCCGCCCGCTACGACGTCCTTCGCGCGAGGGCCGTCGTGCCCCGGCGGCGGCGACTGGCGATCTTCGCGCGGCACCTGCTCGCGGCGTCCGCGGCCGACCGCGCCGAACGCCGCCCGATCGCCGAGCTCCCTTGAACCGGCCGGGCGGACGGGGCGTACGGGCATCCGGAGCCGGGGTGTCCAGTGTGGAGCCGTCGGGTGGCGGACCGCCGAGGCCGTTCCGCGCTGCCGCTGCCGCTGTTGTTGTCGTTGCTGTCGTCAGGAGGGTGTGATGTCGGAGCCTGTGGTCGTCGACGCGATGGGCGGAGACCACGGACCGGTCGAGACGGTCGCCGGGGCGGTCGCGGCCCGGCGCGAGCTGGGGATCCCCGTGGTGCTGGTGGGCAGGGCGGGGACCATCCGCGCCGAGCTCGACCGCCACGGCGCCGTCGCCGAGATCGGCGTGGTGCACGCGGAGGACGTCGTCCCGATGACCGAGCGGGGCGCGGGAGCGGTCTCCTCCACCACGACCAGCCTGACGGTCGGCTGCGACCTCGTACGGCGGGGAGCGGCGTCGGCCTTCGTGTCGGCCGGGTCCACGGGCGCGGTCGTCTCGTGTGCCATCCGCGGCATCGGCCGCGCCACGGGTGTCCTGCGGCCCGCCCTGGCGATCGCGCTGCCCTCGGTCACCGGCGGCGCCACCGTGCTGATCGACGCGGGGGCGACCTCCGACCCCACCCCGGAGATGATCGCCCAGTTCGCGCTGCTCGGCGTCTCCTACGCGCAGCTCGTGCTCGGCGTCGCCGACCCGTCGGTGGGCCTGCTGTCGATCGGCTCGGAACCGGGCAAGGGCAACCGGCTGACCCGCAGGGCCGGTGAGCTGCTTCCCGGGCTGCCGTTCCGCTTCCACGGCAACGTGGAGGGCCACGACGTGCTCGCGGGCACCGTCGACGTGATCGTCACCGACGGCTTCACCGGCAACGTGGTGCTCAAGAACGTCGAGGGTTCCGTACGGGCCGCGCTGACGCTGGTGGCGCGTTCGGGGGTCGCCGGGGCCGGGGAGCTTCGGGAGGTGGCCCGCCGCTACGACCCCGAGACCCACGGCGGGGCGGCGCTGCTCGGGCTGGGCGGCACCGTCGTCGTCGCGCACGGCTCCTCGCGGGCGGCGACGATCGCCCGCGCCTGCGCGGTGGCGCACGACCTCGCCGAGGGCGGGGTCGTCACCCGCTTCGGGGACCACCTCACCGCGGAACCCGTCCGTTGAGCGGGCACGGGCGGCCGGTCTCGCGTTCCCGGTGCTCGCGCCTGCCGAGCGGGTGTGAGGGCGCGTTCACGCTCGCGGTTCCGGTCCGTTGAGCGGGTACGGGGACCGGGGCGGGTCAGGCCAGGGGGTCGACGCCGTCCCAGGTGCCCTCGCTGGCGTAGGGGGAGAACCGGGCGAACAGCTCCTCGGAGTACCAGTTCTCCGCGCGTGTCCTGCCGATCACCCGCCGGTGCGCCCGCCCCCGGTAGGCGAAGGCCCGCAGCGCGGCGGCGTCGCGCCACAGCGAGAACGTGCCCTGCCTGGCCAGCGGCCACTCGCCGACGCCGACCGAGGCCAGGCGGCCTTCCTGCTCCGCCAGGAGGCGGTCCACCTCGGGGACCGAGCGGTAGAACGCCACCAGGCGGGAGGGCCGGACCGACGCGCGGGTCAGTACGGCGACGGGACCACCGGGACCGGGCCCCCGGCCGTCCCCCCGGAGGGTGCCGGACGGGTCCACTACCGGTCCGGCGGGCCCGAGTGGTTCCGCGCCGTTCTCCCGGAGGGGGCCGAACGGGTCCACCCCGTTCCACCTGCCGCGCGAGGCGATGGGGGTCAGCCGTACCTGCCAGGACTCCCGTGCCTCATTCCGCCAGCGCGCCGCCACCGGGGAGCCGTCCAGGAAGCGGTCCAGGGCCCGCTCGTCGCGCCACACCGCGAGCAGGGCCCAGCGGCGCAGGTCCGCGCCGATGCCCGTCGAGGCCCCTCGGCCGGAGCCGAGCAGCCGCCAGAACACCAGCCCCGGCGTGCTCCCCAGCACCGGCCGGTCGAACGCCATGTGACGCATGGACCCCCGGTCCGCGTACCTCGTGAGATGGAAGGAAACGATGGTTCCCCTGCTCGTCTCGGTCATCGGCGGCTACCTTCTCGGATCCGTGCCGGTCGCCGTGTTGGTCGCCCGCGCGTACGGGTTCGACCCCCGCGAGGTCGGCGACCGCAACCCCGGCTTCTGGAACGTCAGGCGGCGGCTCGGCTGGCGGGCCGCCGTGCCGGTCTTCGCGGGGGACATGCTCAAGGGCACGTTCGCGGGGCTGCTCGGCCTGTGGGTCAGCGGCACGCACCTCACCTGGCCAGGCGGGGTGACCGGCGGCAGCGCGGTGCCGGTGTACCTGGCGGTGGCCGCCGCGATGACCGGGCACGCCTGGCCGGTCTTCGCCGGGTTCAGGGGCGGCCGGTCGATCCTCACCTTCGCGGGCGGCTTCGCCGTCATCTGCCCGCCCGGCTTCCTGCTCGGGGTGGCCGCCCTGGTCGCGGTCGCGACGGTGACACGGTCCTTCGCGATCGGGGCGCGCGTCGGCGTCTTCGGCATCCCGCTGTTCCAGTTGCTCTTCGCACCGGTCGCGTACGTGGCCGGGACCGGGCTGCTCATGTGCCTCATCGGGCTGCGTTTCGGTCAGGCGGCGCGGAGCGCCCGTCCGTCGTGACCTGGCCGGACCCCGGGTCCGTCGCCTCCCGGTCCGGTCGCGCGGACGTCATGACCGGTCCGGGCCGCGCGTCCGCCGTGGCCGGTCCGGGTCGCGCGTCCGTCGTGGTCGCCGGGTAGGTCCGGCCCCGCCAGTGCCGCACCGGGCGCAGCGTGGCCAGCGTCAGCCGCAGGGCCGCCAGCGGGTCCAGCAGCGGGGAGAGCAGCACGCCAGGACCCGGCCGTGTGTAGCTGCCGCGCAGCGCACCGGCCAGCAGCAGCCGTACCGACAGCAGGCCCAGGTCGAGCCGGGTGGGACGGCCGGTCACCAGCCGCAGCACCGGCAGCGCGGCGGCCAGCCAGACCACGGCCAGGTCGGCGGCCTGCCAGCCGGGCCCGGTGACGTCGCGCAGCGACAGCGACCGCCCCCACTCCCGCCACACCCCGGCGGCCGAGTCGTGCATGTCGACCTCCAGGAGCCCCCCGGCGTCCAGGAACCCCACGGCCCACCCGTCCGCCGCCAGGGTCCTGGCCAGCGCCACGTCGTCGGCCAGGTTCCCGCGTACCCGCGCGAACCCCCGGGCGTCCAGCATCGCCGTACGGCGGAAGGCCGTGCACTGGCCGTTGGCCATCGTGCGGTGCGGGGGCGGGGGAGCGGACGGCCCGATCGGGCCGAAGCGGTAGACCAGCGTCGCCAGGAACGAGGCGTGCAGCGCCTGCTCGGCCGTCCCCTCGCACACGAACCTGGGACCCGCGCTCACCAGGTCGTACTCCTCCAGGGCCGCCGCGAGCGCGCCGAACAGCCCCGGCGCGGGCCGGGCGTCCGCGTCCAGGGTCACCACGACGTCACCCCCCGCCGCCTCGACCCCCTGCCTCAGCGCCCACTGCTTGCCCACCCAGCCCTCGGGGAGCGGCGCCCCCCGGACGACCTTCGCGCCGAGCCCGGACGCCAGCCGTGCCGTGCCGTCGCGCGACTCGTCGTCGACGACGACGACCTCCGCGACGTCCGGATCGGCGAGCGCCGCCGCCAGACACGGGCCGAGACGGGCCTCCTCGTCGCGGGCGGGGATCACCACCGAGACGCGCGGCGGCGCCGTCCCGGCGGGTGTCAGCGCGGGCAGGCGGTTCCTGCCCCTGGCCAGCCGCACCGCCACGGCCAGCGCGGCGGCGGCCTGCAGGGCGGTCAGGAGTCTCATCGCCGCGCCTCCTTCACGGTGGTTCGCGCGGGGAAGTCCTCCCGTACGAGCGAGGCGACGATGCGGGCGCCCATCGCGACCAGCGGCAGCCCGCCGCCGGGGTGTACCGAACCGCCCACCAGGTACAGGCCGTGCCGAGGACCCCGGTTGCCGGGGCGGCGGAAGGGCGCGAGCCTGCCGGAGTAGGCGCCGCCGTAGATCGAGCCGCCCCACGCGCCGTACCGGTCGCGCAGGTCGGCGGGGGTGAACAGGTCCACGAAGCGCAGCCGCCCCGACAGGTCGTGCCCCCTGGAGGCCAGGCGGTCGAGCACCAGGTCCCGGTACGCCTCGGGGGACATCGGCCACCGGCCGGGGTCACGGGCCGGGACGTTGACCAGCATCACCCAGTTCTCCGTGCCCGGCGGGGCCTGCGACGGATCGTCCACGACCGAGCGGCCGATGTAGACGGTCGGGTCCTCGGGCGGCCTGCGCCGCCGGAAGATGTCGCCGAACTCCCGTTCGTAGTCGCCGGAGAAGACGACCGAGTGGTGCGCCGCCCCCTCTGTCCTGCCCTCCACCCCGGCCAGCAGCAGGAACGCCGAGGAGGAGGTGCCGAGCCCGGCGACGCGCCGCAGCCGCCGCCGGTCGGGCAGCAGCCACCCGTACAGCGCCGCCGCGTCGGTGTTGGCGACCACGACGTCGGCGCGCTCTCGCTCCCCCGAGGCGAGCCGTACCCCCCTGACCCGCTCGCCGTCGGCGAGCACCTGGGCCACCTCCGCGCCCAGGACGACCTCCACGCCCGCCTTCTCCAGCATCGGGGCCAGGGCGTCGGCGATGCGGGGAAGCCCTCCCCGGACGTACCAGCCGCCCTCGCCGTGCTCGATCGCCGGGACGCACCCCAGCGCGGCCGGGGCGCGGTACGGGCTGGAGCCCGCGTAGGTGGCGTAGCGGCCGACGTACTGGCGCAGGCGCGGGTCGGTGAAGAAGCGGCGGGCCAGGCCGTCGAGGGTCCGGGCCGGTGCCACCGCGAGCAGGTCCGACAGGCGGGCCTCGGTGGGCGGCCGGGTGAGCGGCCCGGCGAAGAAGGTGCGGCGCGAGGCGTCGAAGCAGCCCCGCGCCCAGTCGTGGAAGGCCAGCCAGGCACGGCCCTCACCGGGTGCGAGCCGCTCCACCTCGGCGGCCATCCGGGCCGGGTCGCGGTACGCCGCCAGCGTCGAGCCGTCGGCGAAGCGGTAGCGGCACAGCTCGTCGAGCTCCATGAGGTCGAGTTCCAGCCCGAGATCGGTGAGGACGCCGGGCAGGGTCAGCAGGGAGGGGCCGACGGAGAAGGTGAAGCCGTCCCTGGTGTGCTCGGCGAGCTTGCCGCCCAGCCGGGGGAGCCGCTCGTACAGGCGTACCCGATGCCCCTGCCCGGCCAGCAGCAGGGCGGAGACCATGCCCCCGACGCCGCCGCCTATCACCACTACCTCGGGCATCCGGGTCCCCTTTTGGTGGGCGAAGTCATCGGTGTCATGCTCGGCCTGTTTCGGGAGGCGGTTGCCGGTGTCACGTTCGGCTCGTTTCGGGAGGTGGTCGTCGGCGTCACGTTCGGCTCGCTTTGGGGGACGGTCGTCGGCGGCCATGTCGCCAGGCGAGCAGGGTGAACAGCCCCATCGAGAGCCCACCGGCCGTGGCCACCAGCGGGTCCGGCGGGACGAAGACGGCCGCGAAGCCGACGGTCTCCATCACCGCCATCACCGTGTAGATCGACACCAGCCCGGCGCTCCACGTCGCGGGTTCGGCGAGTACGTGTTCCAGCAGCGCCATGACCAGCAGGGAGACGACGAACCAGCCCGCGAAGTTGCCGAGGGGAACCCCCCGGTAGGGGCCGGGGTCGTGCCAGACCCACAGGCCCAGCCGGATCATCTGCGGGTCCAGGAACAGGTCCCAGGCGGTGAGGGCCAGCGCCCCGGTGACGATCCGTACCGCCCGGCTCCCCGGTACGACGGCGGCGGCCACCGCGTGGGCCGCCAGCCCCATGCCACCCCACGCCAGCGCCACGATCACCGGCACCCCGCCGGGCGCGGGCTGGAGAACGCCGGTGTAGTGGTAGTCGCCGAACGGCACGCCCGTCCTGGTCCCGGCCCACTCGGCGGCGTACCCGGTCGCGACCACGGCGGTGAACGCCGCGACGGCCCTGGCGGGGGAGTGGGTCGCGGAGGCGAAGGCCAGCGCGCTCGCCGCCAGCAGCAGGACGACCACGCTGGTCAGCATGATCGGCCGGGGCTGCAGCCCCGAGGCGACCTGCGCGACGA
The DNA here is from genome assembly GCF_055690525.1 of Streptosporangium sp. H13245. Lineage (NCBI taxonomy): Bacteria > Bacillati > Actinomycetota > Actinomycetes > Streptosporangiales > Streptosporangiaceae > Streptosporangium > Streptosporangium sp. H13245. The sequence goes on from NZ_JBSZKT010000031.1 coordinate 33,687, forward strand.
CCATCGCGGCCAGCAGTGCCGTACCGAGCACGCTCGCCACGCGTACGCGCGGTTCCCCGGGCGAGGGCCGCTCCCGCACCGCGCCGCGCCCGGGCCGTCCACTGATCACCTGATGGCTGTGCCCCATGGACGGTCATTCGATCGGCCGGGCGCGGTCAGATTCACTTTGACGTCACGATCTCCAGTGGGTCCCGGCCGGAGTCAGCACGAGGTGCGAACGAACGCGATGCCGAGTCTTCCGGGCTCACGACCTCCAGCGGGTCCCGCCGGAGTCGGTGCGAGGTGCGAACGAACGCGATGCCGAGTACTCCGCGTCCTCCGGGTTCACGATCTTCAGCGGGTCCCGCCGGAGCCGGTGCGAGGCGCGGACGAACGCGACGCCGGGCCCTCCGACCCCCTGATCGTGCCCTGAGCTGCTCCGGGTCACCCCGGGCGCGGTGCGCGGCGGAGCATGGGGCAGTGCGGTGTCACGCGGGGGCGTGTGATTGGCTGTGACCCCGTGGACGTCGCTGAGGTGCTTGGGCTGCTCGGGGCCGGGACACTCGCCGGGGTGGTCGGCACGGTGGTGAGCCTGGCGTCGATCGTCTCCTACCCGGCGCTGCTCGCGTTCGGCCTGCCGCCGCTGACCGCGAACGTCACGAACACGGTGGCGCTGACGTTCCACGGGGTGGGGGCGGCGTTCGGGTCGCGGCCCGAACTCGCCGGGCAGGGCGGCCGGGTCCTGCGGCTCGGCACGATGAGCCTGGTCGGCGGGGCGGTGGGGTCGGCGCTGCTGCTGATGACCCCTTCCGGCACGTTCGAGACGATCGCGCCGTGGCTGATCGCGGTCGCCTCGCTGCTGCTGGTCCGCGCGCCCGGTACATCGGGAGGGCTCGGCGACGAGAACGGGTGGAGGGCGCGCGCCGCGCTGTTCGGCGTCGCGGTCTACCTCGGATACTTCGGGGCCGCGGGCGGGATCCTCATGTTCGCGGTGCTCTCGGCCGTGCTCGACCAGACACCGGCCAGGGTCAACGCGATCAAGTCCGTCGTGTCCTCGCTGGCGAACGCGGTCGCCTCGGTCGGCTTCGCGCTCTTCGGCCCGGTGCAGTGGTCGGCGGTGGCGCCGCTCTCGCTGGGGTTCTTCCTGGGCGGCCTGCTCGGGCCACCGATCGCCCGCCGCCTGCCCGGCCGCGCGCTCCGGCTCGGCACCGCCGCCTGCGGGCTGCTCGTCGCGATCAAACTCGGCGCCGACGCCTACGTGTGAGCCGCTCCTGGAGAGCGGAGGCCACGCCGACGGGTACGCGGACGAGCGGGGCGTGCCGGGCACGCCCCGCTGTGGGGCTGTCAGAACGAACAGCTGTCAACCCACCTGTGGGAGGAGATCTGGTCGTTGGCGTTGGTCCCGTTGCTGAAGACCTCCCAGCCGAGTCCGAGGTTGCCCCAGGAGTCGCCGTTGCCGAGGCACATCGACGGCGGCTTGTGGAGAGGCTCCTTGTAGAACCGCACGTCGTCGAACTCGCCGGGGTAGCCGTTGTTGAACATCGACGAGGCGACGTTGTCGAACGAATGGCCCGTGGTCTTGCAGACGCCCGGTGAGTTGTTCCCCCCGGACCAGGCCTCGTCCCACAACCGGTGGTTGCCGAACCAGCCGCACCAGAGGCCGTTGTTGTCCCACATGGCGTCTCCCCAGACCCAGACGTAGCCGTCCGCCTGCTGCACACCGGCCCCGTCCGCCGTCTTCGGGGGGATGGGCACGCGCGCGGCCTCGCTCGGGACCGGTGACGCCGTGCTGGACGGAGCGGGCTTCGGCTGTGCCGCGTGGGCCGCCCCCGGCGTGCCCGCCAGGATCAGGCCCGCGGTGGCCAGACCGGCCAGGACCCCGATGGTTCTTCTCATGATTTCCCCTTTTCTTGTTGGTCGTCGGACTTCTTGTCGGTTACTGCGTTTCCTGTTGGTCACTGGGTTTCCGCTGGTCACCGAGGTGCTTCGCGGTCACGCCGGGCGTGGTGGACGGTTCGCGGGTCCGTCCGGCGGCGGTGATCCTGAGCGCCAGCGGGAGCGCGTCCCGGCGCATGCGCCGTTCGGCGGTGACGTCCGGCAGGTACCGCGCGGTCAGCTCGCGCTCGTACTTGTCGTCCAGCTCGCGCGCCACGGCCGAGAGGCCGCTCTGACCGGCGCAGACCGCCTCCGAGACCGCGGTGGCGACCTGCTTCTCCCGTGCCTTCCGTACGGCCGGGGATACCGGATCCGGCCTGGAGGACGTCGGCGAGACGTCGCTCCGCCGCTCGGCTGCCTTCCCCTCGGCCGGTCCCGGCGGCTCCTCCGCGAGGGTCTTCGCGCGCGCCATGCTCGGGTCGGCGTACGAGTGACCGCGCCCTCGCATGCACCCCGACCAGGCCGATACCGCGGCCGTGAAGCGCGGGTCCCGGAAGACCCTGGCCCTGCGGAGGTCGGTCAGGTTCTGTACCACCCTGGTGGCCCGGAACCACGTCGGCAGATCGCCGTACAGCCGTCCCGGCGCCTCCGAGGTGCAGCTCACCGCGCTTCTCCGGACGACGCCCCCCGCGGGGAGCCTGGCCTCCAGCTGGTCGGGCCCGCGTGTCGCGGCCCACTGCCCCGGTCCCGGCCCCGCGCCGTTCAGGGCGGCGAAGGCGGCTCTCCGGCGCTGCGCGGGCAGGCCGTCGAGATACCGGCGATTCGGGTTCTGACTCCGCAGCCGGTCGATCCGGTCGAGGATGTCGCCGCCGTAGCCGTGCCGCCGGGCCCAGCCGGGATCGTCCACCACGTAGGGGAAGTCGCGCTTCTCGGGGATCGAGTCCCGCCGCGTGACCCAGTACTCGAACCCGTGCCGCGCCATGCAGTCGCGGACGAGCAGCTGTTCGGCGTCCCAGAGCACGCGGGCCTCGTCGGCGGTCACCCTCGGCGGGAGATCGGCGGGCCCGGCCCGGGGAGCGGTGCCCGAGGCACTCCCGGCCCCGGCCGAGCAGGCCGCGAGCGCCAGGAGACCGGCGGTGGCCATCAAATGCCGCGCGGTGGCCAACGGCAATGAGAGCACAATGGAGCGAAATCTCATTTTGGCATGGTCCTTTACTGCAGCCCGTGACGGTTCGACCGCGTCGTGAAAGCGCTTTTTCCGAGCCCCCGTAATGGCTGGTGAAGCTGCCGCGTCGCCGTCCGTAGAATTCCGTAGAATTCAGTGTGTTGTACGGGGAAGTGACGTCGCCACGCCTTTAAGGGGTGGTTGAAAGGCTCTGTTCAGGGCCGCGCCGCCATGTGGGAATTCCGTGGCGGCGGCGGTCCGATGACCCACGGGGAAAATCGGGGGACAGCTGATGCTGCGCATCTACTTCACGAGCGACGACATGGCCCGGGTGAGGGTGGCGAGGGAACCCGATCCGATGTGGGAGATCCTGCTCAGCCTGCATCTGCTGAGGAAACCGGACGGCGCCGTCGTCTTCGGGCCCTGGAAGAAGGCCGTCCGGGCCGGTCTCAGCCCGCTGACGCGCATGCTCTTCGATCTCGCGCCACCGTGGGGGTACTCGCCCGACTTCCTCACCCCCGCCCCCGGCGGCGGCGAGCTGGAGCCGGGTATCGACGCGGTCGTGTCGACCCCGCGCCGCAGGCTGCGCGGCGACCTCGCGCGACTGGCGGCGGAGCGCCGTACCGCGCCGTGGACCCGCCTGCTGGCCGACTCCGACACCGCCACCGTGCATCGCCTGGGGGCCGGGCTCCGGACGTACTTCGACCTGGCGCTGCGGCCGCACTGGGGGCAGGTGCGAGCCGCCGTGGACGCGGATCGGGCCCTGCGGGCCCGCGCCGTGCTGAACGCCGGGTCGGTGGGACTGCTCGCCACGGTGCACCCGTCCATGAGCTGGGAGTCGCCCGTGCTCACCATGGTGAGCCGGTTCAACCGTGAGCTTCACCTGAACGGGCGGGGGCTGCTGTTGCTGCCGTCGTTCTTCTGCTGGCGGGACCCGATCACGCTCAGGGACCCCGAACTGCCGCCGGTCGTCGTCTACCCCGTCACCCGCGATCTCGGATGGCTCGGCCGCGCCGGTGACGAGGCCCACACCGGACGGCGCCCGCTGGAGATGCTGCTCGGACGCACCCGGGCGGCCGTGCTGGCCGCCGTGGCCGTCAACGCCTGCTCCACGTCCGAACTGGCCCGCAGGTTGTTCGTGTCACCGGCCGCGGTCTCCCAGCACGCCGGTGCGCTGCGTGACAGCGGGCTCATCCTGACGACCCGTCACCGGCAGAGCGTCTACCACAGCGCCACCCCTCTCGGCGTCGCGCTGCTCAACGGGCGTGACACCCTCCGCGTCGAGGCCTCGGAGACGCGCTGACCGTCCGCCGGGAACCCGGCGGCATCCGACGGCGAAACTCTGCGTGACCACGGGAAAGGTCCCGGTGTCGACCCTTGACATCGGGATTTCCTGGGGTCACGCTGTTGCGTATAGCGCTGCCTGTTCCGCTTTACGAAACTGGGGTTTGTTGCGATGATCCCTGCCTGTCCCCTCGCGGCCCTTCCGCCCGGTGAGGCCCACCGGCTCGACGTCGATCCGCCCATCGCCGTCTTCCACACCGAGGACGGCGAGATCTACGCCGTGGACGACACCTGCACCCACCAGGACGCCTCCCTCGCCGACGGGTGGCTGGAGGGCTGCGAGATCGAGTGCCCCCTGCACTCGTCGAGCTTCGACCTGCGGACGGGACGGCCGAGCTCCCCTCCCGCCAAGCTGCCCCTGCGCACCCACCGGGTGGTGGTCGAGGACGGCACCGTCTACGTCATTCCTTCGGAGGACCCCCCGAACCTGCCCCCCGGCGTCCGCGCGAGCACCGCCTGAAACGCGAGTCCCCCGCAAAACGTGGGCCCCGTGTAAAACGCGAGTACCGCGCAAGAAACGCGAACACCGCGCAAGAGCGTCGCGTAAAGAACCATCACGTAAAAATGCGCCGGGTAAAGCCGCGTAAAGCCGCCTGAAGACGTACCGCGTGAAGAGGAGCGATCGTGACCGCGAGAAGCCTGCCCCCCAGCGTGATCGCCACCCTGCCCGGCGGCTACTACACCGACGAGAACATCTTCGCCCTGGAGCAGGCCCGCGTCTTCGAGGCGATGTGGTTCTGCGTCGCCCGCGCGTCCGACCTCGGCAAACCCGGGGCCTTCAGGACCGTCCAGGTGGGCCGCGAGAGCGTCCTCGTCACCCGGGCCAGGGACGACTCGATCCGCGCCTTCCTCAACGTGTGCCGCCACCGGGGCGCGCGGATACGCACCGAGGAGTCCGGCGAGGTCAAGCGGTCCTTCCAGTGCCCGTACCACGCGTGGACCTACGACCTTGACGGCAGGCTGATCGCCGCGCCGAACCTCACCAGGATGCCCGACATCGACCGGGTGGAGTACGGGTTGATCAACGTGCACGTACGCGAGTGGATCGGGTACGTGTGGGTGTGCCTGGCCGACGAGCCGCCGTCGTTCGAGACGGACGTGATCGGCGAGGCGACGACCCGGCTGGGCGACGAGCGCTCCATCGAGAACTACGACATCGCCAACCTCCGGGTGGGCCGCAGGATCGTCTACGACGTGAAGGCCAACTGGAAGCTCATCGTCGAGAACTTCATGGAGTGCTACCACTGCGCCACCATCCACCCCGAGCTCACCGAGGTGCTGCCTGAGTTCGCCGACGGGTACGCGGCGCAGTCCTTCGTCGGGCACGGCGCGGAGTTCGGCGAGGAGATCCGGGGGTTCACCGTCGACGGCTCCGAGGGGGTGGACCGCATCCCGGGGGTCGGCGAGGACCAGGACCGCCGCTACTACGCGATCACCATCAAGCCGCAGGTCTTCGTCAACCTCGTGCCCGACCACGTGATCCTGCACCGGATGTTCCCGCTGGCGGCCGACCGGACGATCGTGGAGTGCGACTGGCTCTTCCTCGGCGACGTCGTGGACTCGGGCAGGGACCTCGGCCCGTCCGTCGAGCTCTTCCACCGCGTCAACGTGCAGGACTTCGAGGCCTGCGAACGCTGCCAGCCCGCGATGAACTCCCGGGCGTACGCTCAAGGTGGGGTCCTGGTGCCCAGCGAGCACCACATCGGGGCCTTCCACGACTGGGTGCTCGACAGGCTGGGGACCGGTCCCGGCTGAGCGCCTGTAGTGTGCGTTTCCAAAGGCGGCCGGTCGGAAGGAGGCGCGAGGATGGCCAGGAAGGCTCCGCGCGACGACGTGAACGAGGACGGCATCGAGGTCGGCCCGCCCAAGGAGTGGGCCGCGGGCATCCCGGGGGTGACCCGGTCGCTGCTCGCCGCGAACGCCCAGATGGGCGTCGGCCGCACCCTGCGTACCCTGGCCGTGGTCAACCAGAAGGAGGGCTTCGACTGCCCCGGTTGCGCCTGGCCCGAGGGCGGGCACCGCAGCCCCGCCGAGTTCTGCGAGAACGGCGCCAAGGCGGTGGCCGAGGAGGCCACCGTCCGCAGGGTCACCCGCGACTTCTTCGCCGGGCACACCGTGGACGACCTGGCCCGGCACACCGACTACTGGCTCGGCCAGCAGGGACGCCTCACCGAGCCGATGCACCGGCCCGAGGGCTCCGACCACTACGTGCCGGTGACCTGGGACGACGCGTTCGCGATCATCGCCCGTGAGCTGCGCGCCCTCGACAGCCCCGACGAGGCGCTGTTCTACACCTCCGGCCGCACCTCCAACGAGGCCGCGTTCGCGTACCAGCTGCTGGTACGCAGGTTCGGCACCAACAACCTGCCCGACTGCTCCAACATGTGCCACGAGTCCAGCGGCTCGGCGCTCAACGAGACCCTCGGCATCGGCAAGGGCACGGTCTCGCTGGAGGACCTCTACCAGGCCGACCTCGTCTTCGTGGTCGGCCAGAACCCCGGCACCAACCACCCGCGCATGCTGTCGGCGCTGGAGCGGGCCAAGCGCGGCGGCGCCAGGATCATCGCGGTCAACCCGCTGCCCGAGGCCGGGCTGCTGCGCTTCAAGAACCCGCAGCGGCCGTCCGGGCTGGTGGGCAAGGGCACCACGCTGGCCGACCGGTTCCTGCAGATCCGCCTCAACGGCGACCTCGCGCTCTTCCAGGCCATGTCGCTGCTCCTGCTCGAAGCCGAGGACGCCGCCCCCGGCACCGTGGTCGACCGCGCCTTCGTCGAGACCCACACCCACGGCTTCGAGAAGTGGGCCGAGGACCTGCGCTCCCTGGACTGGGCGGAGGTCGAGGAGGCGACCGGCCTGGACCGCCCGGCCGTCGAGGACGCCGTACGGGAGGTGCTCGGCGCGAAGTCGGTCATCGTCTGCTGGGCGATGGGGCTCACCCAGCACAAGAACTCCGTCGCCACCATCAGGGAGGTCGTCAACTTCCTGTTGCTGCGCGGCAACGTGGGCCGCCCGGGGGCGGGGGTGTGCCCGGTCCGCGGCCACTCCAACGTCCAGGGCGACCGCACCATGGGCATCTACGAGAAGCCGCCGACCTGGTTCCTCGACGCGCTGCGCGCCGAGTTCGGCTTCGAGCCGCCCCGCGACCACGGCTTCGACACCGTCGAGGCGATCCGCGCCCTGCGGTCGGAGCAGGCCAAGGTCTTCGTCGCGATGGGCGGCAACTTCGTGGCCGCCACCCCCGACACGGCGGTGACCGAGGAGGCGATGCGCCGGGCCCGGCTCACGGTGCAGGTCTCGACCAAGCTCAACCGCTCCCACGCGGTGTGCGGACGGGAGGCGCTCATCCTCCCCACCCTGGGACGCACCGAACGCGACGTCGCACGCGGTGGCCGCGCGGGCCGCTTCGTCACGGTCGAGGACTCCATGGGCCTGGTCCACGCCTCGCGGGGCAACCTGCCGCCCGCCTCCGGCGACCTGCTCTCCGAGGTGGAGATCGTCTGCCGCCTGGCGACGGAGCTGTTCGGCGCCGACCCGCACGTGCCCTGGGAGCGGTTCGCGGCCGACTACGACGTGATCCGCGACAGCATCTCCCGGGTGGTCCCCGGGTTCCACGACTTCAACCTGCGCGCCCGCCTCGCGGACGGCTTCGCGCTGCCCAACGCCCCCCGCGACGAGCGCCGCTTCCCGACCGCGACGGGAAAGGCCAACTTCACCGTCAACCACCTGGAGGTGCTGCGGGTCCCGCCGGGACGGCTGCTGCTCCAGACGGTACGCAGCCACGACCAGTACAACACCACGATCTACGGCATGGACGACCGCTACCGGGGCATCCGCAACGGCCGCCGGGTGGTCTTCGTCCACGCCGACGACCTGGCCGAACGGGGCCTCGCCGACGGCGACATGGTGGACCTGGTCAGCGAGTGGCCCGACGGGGAGCGCACGGCGGAGTCCTTCCGCGCGGTCGCCTACCCCACCGCCCGAGGCTGCTGCGCCGCCTACTTCCCCGAGACCAACGTGCTCGTCCCCCTCGACTCGGTCGCGGAGACCTCCAACACCCCAACCTCCAAGAGCATCGTGATCAGACTCGTCAAACGTGCCGCCGACGGCATCTGAGGCGCGCGTCCTCAGCCGACGCTGAACTCCTCGGCTTTCACCGTGTTGAGGAAGGTGTTCCACTCGGTGGGGGTGAAGAGGAGTTTGGGGCCTTGGGGGTTTTTGGAGTCGCGTATGGCGATCAGGTTGGGGTGGCCGGTGATGTCTTTGAGTTTCGCGACTTCGACGCAGTCGCCGCCGTTGTCTCCGGAGAGGCTTGACTTGATCCACTTGGCGTTACTCAGGTCCACTTTTCCTCGGCTTTCACCGTGTCGAGGAAGGTGCTCCACTCGGTGGGGGTGAAGAAGAGCTTCGGGCCTTCGGGGTCCTTGGAGTCGCGTATGGCGATCAGGTTGGGGTGGCCGGTGGTGCCTCTGAGCTCCGCGACCTCGACACAGTTTCCGCCGTTGTCTCCGGAGAGGCTTGACTTGACCCATGTGGCGTTGCTCAGGTCCATTTTTCTGATACCGCTTTCTGGATGAGATCGATGGACATGCTTATCGGAAGCGCTTCGCTCCGGATCGCCTCGAAACGCTCCGCGGCAATGGTGACGTCTTCCGGGTCGCTCGTGGTGATGCCGCGAACGGCCGTCTCCGCATACAGTACGTTGCCTCCTCCATCCAGCGTGGCGATTGCGAATCCGCCCATCAAACCCGAGTGCATCCCATGAGGGATCACCTGAAAGCTCAACCGTGGACCGACTGTCGAGATGAGGTGCTCCAGTTGTTCTTTCATCACTTTGGGACCGCCGATCGGGCGGTGGAGAACCGCTTCGTCCACCACGCAACGAAGAGTCGGAGGCTGGGGATCCTCGCGGGTGAGGATGCTCTGACGGTCCAGACGAGCCTCCACAGCCGCCTCGTTTCCGCGCAGCAGCACGCGAGCGTACGCCTCGGTCTGGAGCAGGCCGGGAAAGACGAGCGGTTCGTAGGCGCGTAGCGCGGTCGCCTCCTGCTCCTTGTCCCTCCATCTCCCGAACCACGCGGGGAAGACCTGTCCCTTTCTCCAGTCGAGGAGCCGGGACAGCGCGTTGCCGGTGTTGAGGGCCGTGTCGCAGGTTTCGGCGAACTCCGGGCTGGCCGGGAGTTGTCCCGTCTCCACCCCGCTGATCAGGGACTCGCTGAAGTGGATCCGCTCGGCGAGCTGGCCCTGGGTGAGGCCCGCCGCCTTCCGGTAGTGGCGCAGCTCTCTGCCCCAGATCGCCTGAGGCGTATAGAGATTGGAGATGATGCCCTCCTTGTCGGAGTTCAACAAAAGGCACGTGAACTCCAGCTCGCAGCCTTCGTAACCATTCGACTACCAAGGGTAGTCATGTCTCGGCACGCTGAACATACGAAATCCGAGGCGGAGAGAGAAATCATGGAAGAGGCACTCAAGGCGAGCGCGGCGCTGACCGAATATCGCTACACGATGAATCCCGGACTTTCCCCGCTGGGGGAGAAGTGGATACCGCGCGAACCGGGAAGTGTCGCGTCCGCCCGCCGGTTCGTGCGCGACGTCGCCACCGACTGGAAGGCGACGGGGGACGTCCCGGAAATCGCCGAACTCCTGGCCTCGGAACTCGTCACCAACGCGCTGGCGTACGGCTCGTCGGACGTTTCCCCCATGAGTCCCGTCCGTGTCACGGTCGGCCGGGAGAAGGAGTTGCTGACCGTGGACGTCTATGACGCCTGCGTCGCGATCCCACGCCTGAGACGGGCCGGTGACCTGGAAGTCTCCGGCCGTGGTCTCGCCATCGTCCAGGACCTCTCCCGAAACTGGGGCTGGACCCTCAACCCCTACGGCAAATCTGTCTGGTTCCAGCTGGCGGCCTGGCCGTGAAACCGTCCGGCGCGACCGTATACCTCATTCTCGTGGCAGCGGCAGGGAGCTTTCCGGGAGTGTGGCGGCCTCCGTCAGGTTCGTCCAGGACCGCTGTATTCCGTCGGTGAGGACGTCCACGTCGGGGCAGCTTCGGTGGTCGGCGGTCACCGTGAGGGTTAGCCGCCCTCGGTAGGAGAGCGCGGCCACCGTCAGGGTGAGGTTTCCGGCGAGTTCCGTGATCGGGATCGCGTCCTCGATGGGGGCGCCCAGCAGATAGAGCGGAACCTCCGGTCCCGGGAGGTTCGCGACCTGGAAGTTGATCGTCCGCTGGCGGTCCTCCACGGACAGCCCGAGCGCCGCGGCCCAGCCGAGCAGGCCGTACATCAGGGTCGAGCCCTGCTGGGACAGGTGCTGGGTGGCCTTGGCGTCCCGGGTCGCGGCGGAGACCAGGTCCATGCGCCGGGCGGCGTCCGGCTCCCCGGCCGGTATCCGGCAGTACAGCGCGCCCACCGCGTTGCCCAGCTCGCGGGCCTCGTCCGCGTGCCGGATCGACGCCGGGATCGCGACCACCAGGTCGAGGTCGGCGACGGGCTCGCCGCGCCCGAGCAGCAGCTCGCGGACACCTCCCATGACGACGGCCAGCAGCAGGTCGTTGATCTTGGCCCCGTGGGCGCGCGCCACCTTCCCCGCGGTCTCCAGGTCCAGCCGTACGACGCGCAGCCTGCGGCCGGTCCCGATCGGCGCGTTGAGCGAGGTCCGCGGGGCGGCGTCGACGCCGGGGAGCAGGCGCGCCGCGAAGCCCACCACGGAGGCGACCGCCCGCACGGTCCGTACCGGGTGCGCGAGGGTCGAGCCGAGCGCCGACAGCCGCCCGCGTACGTTGTTGAGGAGGAGCGCCCGGTCCGAGGGCGCCGGTACGGGCCGCCACGCGGTCGCGGGCGGGTCGGCGGCCCCGGCCTCGACGTCCAGGAAGGCGGTGAGCAGCGCGATCGCCGCCAGGCCGTCGACGAGCGCGTGGTGGACCCTGACGAGCAGGCCGATCCGGCCGTTCTCCAGGCCGGTCAGCAGCCGCAGGTCCCACAGCGGACGCGAGCGGTCGAGCGGGTCGCGCAGCAGTCGTTCGGCGGTCTCCAGGAGCGCCGCCTCGTCACCGGGCTCCGGTACGCGTACGGCGTGCACGTGGTGCCCGATCGAGAAGCCGGGGTCGTCCACCCAGAGCGGGGGCCCGCACAGCGGGGGAGGCCGGTGCAGCGTCCGCCGCAGCTCGGGGACCCGGACCAGGCGCCGCTCAAGGCGGTCCCTGATCGCGTCCAGGTCCAGCTCACCGGCCGCGTCGAGCAGCGGCGCGGCCTCCAGCACGCAGAGCCCGGCGACATGCTGGGGCGCCGACGGCCGCTCCACCCTCAGCATCATCCGGTCGGTGACCGACAGGCGGGGGTACCGGACGTCTGTGACGGATGGGGTCGTGCCTCTCACATCTGATCACCTCCACCACCATGGTGACCGCTCCGGCGCCGACGCGGCAAAGCCGGACGTCCCCCGATGACTCCCCGCGAGCCGGATCAGTGGATTCAGTGGATTCAGCGGACGAGGTCCAGGCCGGTCAGGTCGGCCGAGAGGCGGGCCGCCTCGCCGCTGTCCGCCGGTCGGCTAGCCGCCGAGGAATCCCTCGACCGCCTCGGCGAAGGCTTCCGGGGCGGTGACCCAGGGGTAGTGAGCCCCGGGCAGCACGACGCTGGTCCCGTGCGGGAAGAGTCCGGCCAGCTCGGCCGCGTGCGCGGGCAGTGGTCCCGGATCCCGCTCTCCCGCGATCACCAGGACCGGCGCGGTGACCTTCGCCAGGCCCGCCCGGGTCTCCTCGGCGGCGGGCAGGCCGGTGTGGAAGTGCTTCGCCGCCTCGGCCGAGCGTTCGGCGAACCGGGTGGCGTGCGCTTCGGCGGCCTCGTTCCAAGGACTGTAGAAGAACGGCTGCGCCCCCGGGCGCCGGCTCTCGTCGCCCGCGTCCCACGCCGTGAGGTCCGGCAGCCTGCTCTCGTACCAGCTCTCGTCGGCCCGGCGTTCGATCTGGGCGGACCACTGCTCGTCGGTTATCTCGATCCCCGCCGGGTGCACGCTCGGGGTGACCAGCACCAGGTGCCCTATCCGTTCGGGATGCAGGGCCGCGTACAGCAACGCCAGCCCTCCGGCCGCCGAGTGCCCGAGCAGGTCCATCCGCTCGAACCCCAGACGCGCACGCAGCGCCTCGACGTCCGCGACCATGCGGTCCATCGCGTACGTGTCCGGATCGAGTGGTTCCGCGGATTCGCCGGTTCCCCGGTTGTCCAGCAGGAGGAGCCGGCGCCGGGCCGCCAGGCCGCCGAGATCTCCCAGGTATCGCGAGGACCGTCCCGGCCCGCCCGGCAGGCAGACCAGCGCCGGTCCCTCTCCCCGCTCATGACAGACGAGCACGGTCCCGTCGTACGAGGTGAAACTGATCATTCCGCCATCCTCGCACCGGCTCGTCACGGGACCGGGGCCGGGGTCACTCCGCCCGGCCGGTGTAGCCCAGGCGGTGGCTGATGTCCAGGGCTCCGGCGATCACGACCGGGGCCAGCTCGTGCAGCCGCTCCTCGCTGAAGCGGTAGGCCGGGCCGGACGCGCTGACCGCGGCGACGATCTCGCCGTCGTGGGAGCGGATGGGCGCGGCGACGGCGTTCAGGCCGATCTCGTACTCCTCGACGGTGACGGCGTACCCCCGCTCGCGGACCTGGAGGAGCTGCTTCTCCAGCGCGTCGGCCGACGTGACCGTGTTCGGGGTGTACGGCCCGAGGCCGCCCGCGGCGACGAGCCGGGCCCGGTGTAGCTCGTCCAGGTGGGCCAGCAGGACCTTGCCGCTGGAGGTGGCGTGCAGCGGGGTGAGCTCCCCGACCCAGTTGTGGGTGGTGACCGCCGCCGGGCCGCGTACCTGGTCGAGGTTGACCGCGTAGTGGGAGCGCAGGACCGCGATGTTGACCGTCTCGCCGATCTCCTCGGCGAGGCGGCGGCAGACGGGGCGGCTCTGCTGGGTGAGGTCGAGCCGGGAGGCGACCCCGCCCGCGAGGCGGATGATCCCGAAGCTGAGGCGGTACTTGCCCCGCTCCTCGGCCTGCTCGACCAGCCCGCGCGACTCCAGCGCCCCCAGCAGCCGGAACGCCGTCGACTTGTGGACCGATATCTCCTGGGCTATCTCGCTCACCCCGGCCTCGCGGCGCGCGGAGAGGATCTCCAGGATGGTGATGGCCCGGTCGACGGACTGGACGCCGCCACTGCTGTCGGCCGTACGGCGGTCGAGGGGATCGTTGCCCATAGCGGGACTGTAGGCGCTGGGAGCAACGAATGCCATCATGACCAACAATCATCGTTGCGAATGGTGCAGCTCATTGCGCTATTCGCTACAATTTCGGCCATTACCTCCTTCTTGAGTGAGGCGAGGAAGACATGTATGACTTCGTCATCGTCGGAGGCGGCTCGGCGGGAAGCGCCCTCGCGAACCGGCTGTCCGCCGACCCCGCCAACCGGGTGCTGGTGCTGGAGGCGGGCCGCCCGGACTACCCGTGGGACGTCTTCATCCACATGCCCGCCGCGCTGCCCTTCCCCATCGGGAACCGTTTCTACGACTGGAAGTACGAGTCCGAGCCCGAGCCGCACATGAACGGCCGCCGGATCTACCACGCCAGGGGCAAGGTGCTGGGCGGCTCCAGCAGCATCAATGGGATGATCTTCCAGCGCGGCAACCCGATGGACTACGAGCGCTGGGGCGCCGACGAGGGCATGGGGACCTGGGACTTCGCCCACTGCCTGCCGTACTTCAAGCGCATGGAGAACTGCCTGGCCGCCGACCCCGCCGACTCCTGGCGCGGGCGGGGCGGCCCCCTGGTGCTGGAGCGCGGGCCGGTGCGCAACCCGCTGTTCGGGGCCTTCTTCGAGGCGGTGCAACAGGCCGGGTACCCGCTGACCGACGACGTCAACGGCTACCGGCAGGAGGGCTTCGCCCGCTTCGACCGCAACATCAGCAGGGGACGCCGCCTGTCGGCCGCCCGCGCCTACCTGCACCCGGTCATGAGCCGCCCCAACCTGGAGGTCAGGACGCGGGCGCACGTCACCCGGATCCTCTTCGAGGGAAAGCGCGCCGTCGGCGTCGAGTACGACGGCCGCACGGTCCGCGCGGGCGAGGTGATCCTGTGTGGCGGCGCGATCAACTCCCCGCAGCTGCTCCAGCTCTCCGGGGTGGGCGACGCCGCCGAGCTGGGCGCCCTCGGCGTCGGCGTCGTGCACGACCTGCCGGGCGTCGGCGAGAACCTCCAGGACCACCTGGAGGTCTACATCCAGTACGGCTGCAAGCGGCCGGTGTCGGTGCAGCCCGCGATGAAGTGGCGCAACCGGCCGCTGGTCGGCGCGCGCTGGCTGTTCCTGCGCAGCGGCCCCGGCGCGACCAACCACTTCGAGGCGGGCGGCTTCACCCGGAGCAACGACGACGTCGACTACCCCAACCTGATGTTCCACTTCCTGCCCATCGCGGTCCGCTACGACGGCTCGGCGCCCGCGGGCGGGCACGGCTACCAGGTGCACATCGGGCCGATGTACTCCGACTCGCGCGGCTCGGTGAAGATCAGGAGCACCGACCCCCGGGAACACCCGGCGCTGCGTTTCAACTACCTGTCCACCGACCAGGACCGGCGCGAGTGGGTGGAGGCCGTCCGGGTCGCCCGCGACATCCTGAACCAGCCCGCGATGGACGCGTTCAACGCCGGGGAGCTGTCACCGGGCCCCGGGGTCGAGACCGACGAGGAGATCCTCGACTGGGTGGCCAGGGACGGCGAGACCGCGCTGCACCCCTCGTGCACCGCCAGGATGGGCGTCGATCCGCTGTCCGTGGTGGACCCGCTGTCCATGCGGGTCCACGGCCTCGAAGGGCTGCGCGTGGTGGACGCCTCGGTGATGCCGTACGTGACCAACGGCAACATCTACGCGCCGGTCATGATGGTGGCCGAGAAGGCGGCGGACCTCATCCTGGGCGACACCCCGCTCGCCGCCGAGCACGCCGACTTCTACCGGCACCGCGACGGCTCTCCTCACTGACCGCGCCGCACGTCCCCCGAGCGCGCCGCCACCGGCACCGCGACGGCTCCCCTCACTGACCGCGCCGCACGTCCCCCGAGCGCGCCGCCGCGCGCAGCAGGTCCAGCAGGTGGCGCACGGGTTCCGTGGCGGGCCGTACGGAGTCGAGCAGGGGGAGGTCGGACGGCCGGAGGGTGGACGAGGGGCGTTCGGCGAGGGTGGCGACGGCCCCGGCCGCCGGGTCGCGTACGACGTAGACCGCGCTTTCTGTGGCGAGCGCGTGGCGGGAGCCGTCGGGAGTGCTCCACAGCCCGACGCCGATCGAGTCGGACAGCTCGCGCGGTCCCGTGACGTCGGCCAGGGTCTCGGCGTCGACGTAGCGGACCTCGCCGTCCGTACCCGAGCCGGGGATCCCGTCCAGGATCATGATCTCGTGGCGCTGCGGGACCAGGATCGGGTGGTGTCCCCTCCGCCGCGAGCGCAGGCC
Organism: Streptosporangium sp. H13245; assembly: GCF_055690525.1. Classification (NCBI taxonomy): domain Bacteria; kingdom Bacillati; phylum Actinomycetota; class Actinomycetes; order Streptosporangiales; family Streptosporangiaceae; genus Streptosporangium; species Streptosporangium sp. H13245. The sequence continues at coordinate 49,508 of NZ_JBSZKT010000031.1, forward strand.
GACGCTTCGCACCCGCTCCAGGGTCGCGCCGGTCGCCTGCCAGATCTCCAGGCACTCGTCGCCCGCCGCGACGAGGCGGTCAGGGGACAGGAAGCACAGCTCGCGTTGGTGCCCCTGTTCCGGTGAGCGGGCCAGGACATGGCGGGGCGGCCTGATGACGCGCAGCGTACGGCCGTCCACCGCGAGCAGGCCGGAGGACGGGTCGGCGGCCAGGTGCGACGGCAGGATGTCCAGCCCCCGCTCGCCCCAGACCAGGTCCTCCTCCAGGACGACCTGTTCGACGCGCTCGCCCTCGCCGGTGTAGTAGGTCAGGTGGCAGTCGGCGGGCTCCAGGTCGCGGCCGAGCCGGGGGTAGTGCCGGGCCAGCACCGCGAAGCGGTCGCGGTCCAGCCAGGTCAGCGCCGCGATCAGGGAGAACTCCTCAGGCTGCAGCATCGTCTTGCTCGCGGCGTCGTTGTGTACGAGGCCGAGGAAGGGGTTCGGCGGGATCCAGTCCATGCTGAGGACGGACGTGCCCGTGTTCAGCATCACTCCGGAGGAGGCGTCCCCCGTCCGGCGGGCGACCTGGCGCCCGTCGTCGAGGTCGAACACCTGGAACTCGTGACCGTACGCGGAGTTCCAGCCTCTCGCGCAGACCGCGAGCCACCGGCCGTCAGGAGACAGCGAGCCGGTGACGATCCAGCCGTCGACGGGGATTTCGAGCAGGGGGTCGGCGGTCAGGGTGGTGCACGCCTCCGCCACGGTTCCGGCCGGGGTCGCGGCGAGCAGGTCGAACAGGGGGCGTGCCGGGCCGTCCGGCCGCCACCGTTCGCCGAACAGCGGCAGGACGCGGTCCGCCTCGGCCAGGGGTACCCGCCGCCGGACCAGGTTCCACAGGTCCGCCCAGCGCCGCTCCCGAGCCAGTCTCGCCGCCGCGTCCGGCCAGCCGCGCCGATCGGTTCCGGTCATCTGCCCTCCTGGTGTCGTGATCAGGCTAGGGACGCGGGCGGGCGCGACGCGTCCGCCGGGCGGGGGATTTCGGGGCGCGGTCGGGTGCGGGGACGGCGTACCGCGGCCGGGACGATCGAGCGGGGTGTGTGACCCGGTGACGGCCCGGAGATCCCGGCCACCGGCGGTACGCTCGCTCCTTCCTCGGGCGGCTTCCCTGCGTGGAACGATCCATATGCGAGCCCCGCCGAAGGGTGCGAGCCTCGTCGGACGACCAGGAAGGTGGGATGACGTGGGTGAGGTCATGGTTCGGCCGAACGAGACGACGGTGCCGTTGATGCCGTGCGCGTCGGTGGAGGAGATGGCGGAGTTCTACGAGGGGCTGGGGTTCGAGGCCACCTACAGACAGAGCAGGCCCTATGTCTATCTGGCGCTGCGGTGGAGCGGGTTCGAGCTGCACTTCGGCCCGGCGCCCAAGGGGCTGGACCCGGCCAGGCAGGAGTCGGGGGGCTGCCTGGTCATGGTCGACGCCGTGGCGCCGTACCACGCGGCGTTCGTCGCGGCGATGCGGCGGGTCCACGGGAAGGTGCCGAGTTCCGGCGTTCCGCGGATCACCCGCTATCGGCCGGGCGCCTCCCGGTTCACGCTGGTCGACCCGTCCGGGAACTCGATCATGTTCATCCAGCGCGACGAGCCGGCCGAGCTGGAGTACGGCGGCTCGAAGAAGCTGGCGGGCCTGGCCAAGGCGCTCGACAACGCCCGGATCCTGCGCGAGTTCAAGAACGACGACCTCCAGGCCTTCCGCGCGCTCAAGTCCGCGGTACGCAGGCACGGCGCGGACGCCCCGGTGGCCGAGCTGGCCATCGCCCTGTGCCATCTCGCCGACCTGGCCACGGTCCTCGGCGAGCCCGTCGATCCCTGGGCCGCCGACCTGCGCGCCCTGGAGCTCACCGCCGACGACAGGCGGCGCGTCGAGTCCGAACTCGGGCATCTCCCCAAGCTGGGGGAGTGGCTTCCTCCGACAGGTGACGGCGACCTCGGGTGAGGTCTCCTCACGATGGGGCCGGTCCGGTAATGAAGACCGCAAAGCCTTGACTGCATGAACAAAAAGGGTTGATTCTGTTCCTCGTTAAGCATTCCGATGCGTCATACGCAACGGATCATGCGACAGCCCGGAAGGACGGCCTTTCGTGTCAGATCTCTACCTCGGTGGCGCCTGGAGGGATCCCGTCGCGGGCGGCCACCGGGAGATCCGATCACCGGCCGACGGCGGCCTCGTGGCGACCGTGTCGGAGGCCACCCGGGCCGACACCGAGATCGCGATCGCCGAGGCCCGCGCGGCGTTCGACGAGGGCACCTGGGCCTCCACCCCCGAACGCGAGCGCGGCGCGCTGCTGCTGAGGGTGGCCGACCTGCTCGAACGAGACGTCAAGGACGTGGCCAGGGCCGAGTCGCTCGACACCGGCAAGCGGCTCGTCGAGAGCGAGTACGACGTCGCCGACGTGGTGGCCTGCCTGCGCTACTTCGGCGGCGTCGCCGGGACCGACGCCGGACGCGTGGTCGACACCGGCCGCGACGACGCGATCAGCCGCGTCGTGCACGAACCGGTCGGGGTGTGCGGCCTCATCATCCCCTGGAACTACCCGCTGCTGCAGGCCTCGTGGAAGATCGCCCCCGCCCTGGTCGCGGGGAACACCTTCGTCCTCAAGCCCAGCGAGCTCACCCCGTCCACCGCGATCCTGTTCATGCGCCTGCTGGAGGAGGCCGGACTGCCCCCGGGCGTCGGCAACCTCGTCCTCGGGGCGGGCGCCGAGGTCGGCGCCCCGCTGGCCGAGCACCCCGACGTGGACATGGTGTCGTTCACCGGCGGCCTGGCGACCGGCCGTACGATCATGGCGTCGGCGGCGGCCACGGTGAAGCGGGTCGCGCTGGAACTCGGCGGCAAGAACCCCAACATCGTCTTCGCCGACGCCGACGTCGAGACCGCCCTCGACTTCGCCCTCACCGCCGTGTTCCTCCACTCCGGGCAGGTCTGCTCGGCCGGTGCCCGCCTGCTGGTCGAGGACTCCCTGCACGACACCTTCGTCGACGAGCTCGTCCGCCGCGCCGCCCGCATCCGCCTCGGCGGCCCCTTCGACCCCGAGGCCGAGACCGGCCCGCTCATCTCCGCCGCGCACCTGGCGAAGGTCGAGGCGTACGTCGCGTCCGGCGTCGCGGAGGGCGCGGTGCTGCGCTGCGGCGGGGAGAGACTCCCCGGCGAGGGCCACTTCTACCCGCCGACCGTCCTGGACGAGTGTCACCGGGGCATGCGGGTGGTCCGCGAGGAGTCCTTCGGGCCCGTCCTCACCGTCGAGCGCTTCGGCGACGAGGACGAGGCGGTCCGCCTCGGCAACGACACCGACTACGGCCTGGCCGGGGCGGTGTGGACCCGGGACGCGGGGAAGGCCCAGCGGGTCGCCGGGCGGCTCCGGCACGGCACCGTCTGGATCAACGACTACCACCCCTACGTCCCCCAGGCGGAATGGGGCGGTTTCAAACGGTCGGGGATCGGCCGCGAGCTGGGCCCGGCGGGCCTGGCCGAGTACCGGGAGACCAAACACGTGTGGCAGAACGTCCGCCCCCGCCCGCAGCGGTGGTTTCGTAGCTGAAGGACCAGACCCCGTCCCCAGACGACCCGTGAGGTGGTCATGACCATGACGTCACCGACCCAGCAGGCGCGGCAGGGAGCCGCCGCGCGACACGAGGACCGGGCCGTCCTCGACGTGCGAGGTCTCTGGAAGGTCTTCGGCCCGCGTCCGGACCGGGTCGTCGGGACCCCGCTCGCGCAGCTCTCGCGGAGCGAGCTGAGGGCGAGGACGGGCTGCGTGACCGCCGTCCGCGACGTCTCCTTCACCGTACGGCCCCAGGAGGTCTTCGTCGTCATGGGCCTGTCCGGCTCGGGCAAGTCCACCCTCGTACGCTGCCTGACGCGGCTCGTCGAGCCGACGGCCGGGGAGGTGCTGTTCGACGGCGAGGACATCCGCAAGGCGGGCGACCGGCAGCTGCGCGAGCTGCGCCGCCACCGCTTCGCCATGGTCTTCCAGAACTTCGGGCTGTTGCCGCACCGGCGGGTCCTGGACAACGTGGCCTACGGGCTGGAGATCCGCGGCACGAGGAAGGAGGCCCGCTACGAGCGGGCCAGGGAGATGGTCGAGCTCGTCGGCCTGTCGGGCTCCGAGAACTCCTACCCCGACCAGCTGTCGGGCGGCATGCAGCAGCGCGTCGGGCTGGCCAGGGCCCTCGCGGTGGACCCGGACGTGCTCTTCTTCGACGAGCCGTTCTCCGCGCTCGACCCGCTGATCAGGCGGGACATGCAGAACGAGGTCATCCGCCTGCACCGCGAGGTCGGGAAGACGATGATCTTCATCACGCACGACCTGAGCGAGGCGCTCAAGCTGGGCGACCGCATCCTCATCATGCGCGACGGCGAGCTCGTCCAGATGGGCACGCCGGACGAGGTCGTCGGGGCGCCCGTGGACGACTACGTACGCGAGTTCGTCAGCGACGTGCCCCGCTCGAACGTGCTCACCACCCGCTGGATCATGCGCCCGCCCCGGCCGGACGAACCGCTGGACGGCCCGGAGGTCGGGCCGGACGTCGTCGTACGCGACGTCGTGCACACGGTCCTGCGCGCGGCGCGCCCGGTCAAGGTGGTCGAGGGCGGTGAACTACTGGGGGTCGTCACCGCCGAGGAGGTCCTCGGCGTCCTCGCCGAACCGTCTCCGGACGGTACCTCCGGTTCCGCCGGGTCGGCCAAGCTCACCGAGCCTGCTGTGCCGTCTCCGGACGGGACCTCCGGTGAATCTGGCGGTTCCGCCGAGCCCGCCGGGTCGGCCAAGCTCACCGAGCCTGCCGGTTCCGCAGGGCCGTCTTCGGACGGGATCTCCGCCGAGCCCGCCGGGTCGGCCGAGCCCGCCGGGCCGTCTCCGGACGGAACCTCCGGTGAGCCCGCCGGATCGGCCAAGCCCGCCGACCCCGCCAAGCCCGCCGACCCCGCCAAGCCCGCCGACCCCGCCAAGCCCGCCGAGCCAGCCAAGTCCGCCGGGCCCGTCAAATCCGGGGAGCAGGGGTGACGGCCACCCAGGCCACCCCGGCCCAGGGCCTGCGGCGCCTGCCCGCGTGGCCCCGCCGCTACCTGCTGGCCGCCGTCGTCGCGGCATGGGTGCTGATCTGGGTGTTCGTCCAGGGCCGCGACACCTTCCAGCTCGGCGGCGCGGAACTGACCCCGCTGCACGTACGCATCAACGAGGCCAGCGAGGTCATCGACAACAGCAGGAACGACAACCCGTTCTTCCTGTACTTCGTCAACTACATCCGGCTCTTCCTCGACGAGTCCGTCACGTTCGTCCAGGCGCTGATCAGCCAGCCGTCCTTCGGGCGCCCGCTGCCGGTCGTCGGCTGGCTGGGCGTGGTCGCCGTCGCCACGGCGGTCGCGCTGCTGTGGGGCAACCTGCGGGTCGCCCTGCTGACCGCGATCGGCTTCGCCTCCTTCGGCCTGCTGGGCCTGTGGGAGGAGAGCATGGACACCCTCGCCCTCACCCTGGCCGCCGTCGTGCTCTCGCTGCTGATCGGCGTCCCGCTCGGCGTCTGGGCCGGGGTGAACGACCGGTTCAACCGCCTGGTCACCCCGCTGCTCGACTTCATGCAGACGATGCCGACGTTCGTCTACCTCGCGCCGCTCACCCTGTTCTTCCTCATCGGCCCGGCGAGTGCCACCGTGGCGACCGTCATCTACGCCGTCCCGCCCGCGATCCGCATCACCGCGCACGGCATCCGCGAGGTGCGGCCCGCGACCCTGGAGGCGAGCACCTCCCTTGGCGCGACCGCCTGGCAGTCGCTGCGGAAGGTACGGCTGCCGCTGGCCAAGCGGACCATCGTCGTCGGCGTCAACCAGACCATCATGGCCGCGCTGTGCATGGTCACCATCGCCGCGCTGATCGACGCCCCCGGCCTGGGCAAGACGGTCGTCAAGGCGCTGGAGACCCTCGACGTCGGCAGCGCCTTCAACGCGGGCCTGGCGATCGTCGTGATGGCCATCGTGCTCGACCGGGTCACCTCCGCCGCGGGGCGCCGCGTCGAGCTCCGGAACCGGGCCGGACGCTCGCGCGGACCCGGCCGCCGCCGCGCGGAGATCGGCGCGGTCCTGGCGGTCACCGGCGTACTGGTCTACCTCTCCCACGTCTACGTGTGGGCGGCGGAGTTCCCGCGCGAGGCGAACCTCGGGAGGTACGTCCGCCAGGGGGTCGACGCGGCCACCCTGTGGGCGCAGGACAACCTCGCGGTCTACACCGGCGCGTTCAGGAACGCCGTCTCCTACGGCCTGCTCAACCCGTTCGAGGCGCTGCTCACCGGCTCGCCGTGGTGGCTGGTCGGCGCCGTGCTGGTCGCGTTCGCCGCGATCCTGGCGAACGTCAGGGTCGTGCTCGTCACCGCGGTCTGCGTCGCCCTGCTCGTCGCGCTCGGCCTGTGGCAGGACAGCATGGTGACGCTGGCCTCGACGCTCGTGGCCACCGTCCTGGTGATGGTCCTCGGGGTGGTGCTCGGCGTCTGGATGGGCCGCAGCGACCGCGTCGATCAGCTGGTACGGCCCGTCCTCGACGCCGGGCAGACCATGCCGCCGTTCGTCTACCTGGTGCCGATCCTCGGCCTGTTCGGCGCCACCCGGATCACCGCGATCATCGCCGCGGTCGTCTACGCCGCCCCGGTGGCGGTCAAGCTCACCGCGGACGGCATCCGCGGCGTGGCCCCGAGCGCGGTGGAGGCCGCCACGGCCGCGGGTTCCAGCGCCTGGCAGCTCATCACCAAGGTGCAGCTGCCGATGGCGCGCAGCGCGCTCACCCTCGCGGCGAGCCAGGGGCTCATCTACGTACTCGCCATGGTCGTCGTCGGCGGCCTGGTCGGCGCGGGCGCGCTCGGCTACGACGTGGTGGCGGGCTTCTCCCAGCTGCAGCTGCGGGGCAAGGGACTCGCCGCGGGCGTGGCGATCGTCGTACTCGGGATCATGCTGGAGCGCATCACCAGGACGGCGGCCCGCAGGGCCGACGCCGAGGCGCACGGCGCCCGCTAAGCGACAGACCGGGCGGAACCGAACACAGCACACGAAACCCAACACAGGAGGACCTGGTGACAGTTTCGAGGATCGGGCGACCGCGGGCGATGGCGCTCCTGGTCGCGACCGGCCTCCTCGTCTCCGCGTGCGGCGGGGCGAAGGTCGGCGAGAGCGACGGTGGGGCCGCCCCGGCGGCCTCCGGCGCGGACGGGAAGAAGGCCTGCGGCGCGGTCAACATCGCGATCAACCCGTGGGTCGGGTACGAGGCGACCGCGGCGGTCATCGCCCACGTGGCCGAGAAGGATCTCGGCTGCTCGGTCACGAAGAAGGACCTCAAGGAGGAGGTCGCCTGGCAGGGCTTCGCCACCGGCGAGGTCGACGCGATCGTGGAGAACTGGGCCCACGACGACCTGAAGAAGAAGTACATCGAGGACCAGAAGGTCGCCGTCTCGGCGGGATCGACGGGCAACAAGGGCGTCATCGGCTGGTACGTGCCGCCGTGGATGGCCGAGAAGTACCCCGACATCACCGACTGGAAGAACCTCAACAAGTACGCCGACCTGTTCAAGACCTCCGAGTCGGGGGACAAGGGGCAGTTGCTCGACGGCGACCCCTCCTTCGTGACCAATGACGCGGCCCTGGTGAAGAACCTGAAACTGGACTACAAGGTCGTCTACGCGGGTAGCGAGGCGGCGCTCATCACCGGGTTCAGGCAGGCCGAGAAGCAGAAGACCCCGATGCTCGGCTATTTCTACGAGCCGCAGTGGTTCCTGTCGGAGGTCAAGCTCGTCAAGGTCAAGCTGCCCGAGTACACCGAGGGCTGCGACGCCGACGCCGAGAAGGTCGCCTGCGACTACCCGCTCTACGACCTCGACAAGATCGTGAGCAAGAAGTTCGCCGACTCCGGCAGCCCGGCGTACGACCTGGTCAAGAACTTCACCTGGACGAACGAGGACCAGAACCTCGTGGCCAAGTACATCTCCGAGGACAAGATGACGGCCGAGGAGGCCGCCGAGAAGTGGGTCGGCGACAACCCCGACAAGGTAAAAGCCTGGCTCCCCACCTCCTGAGCGCGCTCGCCTCACAAGCGAGATGTCACCGGTTCGAACCCCAGTAGTGCCCACCACCCAAAACGCCCCGTTCCTAATCTTCGGAACGGGGCGTGAGCGACCACTTCCCGAAAACGTCATCCATGGCCTTCATCCCCTGTATGAGCACCGGCCGGATCTGCTTCCGATAGACCGTCTCCATGACCACCGTGTTCCGGTGCCTGACGAGCCGTGAAATGTCCTCGATCTTGTTGTCGATTGCTCTGCTTCCTCTGGGAGGCGTGGCGACATGGGTCCCTCCAGATCCCACGCCGCCACGCCCGCCTTACCGGGCTCTTCCGGACAGCAGCGCCGTCCAGATCGCCCGAGCTTCGCTGAGCGGCCAGGTGGGGGTCTCGTGGATCTGATGGCCATCGTCGAGTTGGAGGGTTCGCCGGAGGAATGCCCGACCGGCACCCTCGTACAGTTCGTAAACCGTGGCACGGCACTCACAGGTCCAGGCCACCGAACGTGCCCGTTCAAGCGCCGGGCACGGCTCTCGCCAGTTCAGCCGGATGTGGTCTCGCTGCGGCATCACCACATGCGGGCTCAGGCAGTCGTCGAGCAGAATCACGATGTGCGCTCCACGACGCCCTTGGGCCAATGGGAAGCCTTGCGGAGTTCTTCGTACCGCTGAGCGACGCTGTGGGCGACGGTGATCGGGTTGTCCACTCCGTAGACCCTGTACAAGCGGCGGCCCGTCTTCGCTGAGATCTTCCCCGTCCACCAGCGGTAGGCAAGACCGTCCGTCCACACCACGAGATTGGTCCAGACGGAAACCAGGGAGACGCCGTGGCCCTGGTGGACGTCGGCCGCGACGCCGCAGTGTTCGAGGCCGATCCGCAGGCGCTCAGCAGCCAGGGCGGCCGGGCACCGTTGAGCCAGCTCTTTCCTGTCGGGAGTGCTCATGACTCCAGCACCTCCTGGTCGCGGAGTTGCTGGGCGAGTTCGGCAACGTCGTCGGCGTCGATTGTCTGATAGAGGCCACGATTCACCTCTTCGCCGGTAAGGTGCCGACCGTTCCGGGTGGCCCATAGACGACCCGCAGAACTACGCCAAATGCACCATCCGGGAAAAGCCGCCTGGAGGTCCTCCAGAATTACGGGGGTTGACATGGAGTAAGCGTCATTCCATGTGAGTGACGAACCCACCGCGTTCCAGAGACGTCCAGGACGTTTCAAAGTTAGAGTCGAAAACGTCCCTGACATCCTCACTCCGCGAGGTGCACCGTGGCCAACGTCCCCCTACGCCGCGCCATGCTCGATGCGAAGCTGAGCAACCAGAACCTGGCGGATCGCTGCGCGGTGGATGTTAAGACGGTGGAACGCTGGTTACAGGATGAGGCACGAGTTCCGCACCTCCGGCATCAGTTGGCCGCCGCCGAGGCATTAGGAGTTGATACGTCCGTGTTGTGGCCAGAAGCTATCCGTAACACCGTGAAGACCGGTCCGGATCGAGAGGTTCTGACCGTTTACCCCTATCGGTCGGCTTGCCCCAAGTCGATCTGGCGCAACCTGATCACCTCGGCCCGCAACGAGATCGTCTTCGCCGGGTACACCAACTATTTTCTGTGGCTGGAACACCCCAACCTCGCCAAGGTCCTCAAGCGCAAAGCCGAGCAGGGGTGCAAGATCCGGTTCCTGATCGGCGACCCGGACAGTGAGGTCACCCGCCGCCGCGAAGAGGTGGAGAACGTCCCCCTGACGGTCTCCACCCGCATTCGGATCACCCTCTCGGAGATCGAGCAGGTTCGGAACGTACCCGGCATCGAGGCGCGGTTCGGAGACGAGCACATCGCGATGAGCGTCTTCCGCTTCGACTCCGAGATGCTCGTGACGCCCCACCTGGCCAAGCTCGTCGGCCACGACTCGCCGATGATGCACCTGCGCCGCTACCAGGACGACGGGCTGTTCGACCGGTTCGGGTACCACGCCTCCGAGCTGTGGAGCAACGGCCGGGATGTCTGGGCGGAGGAGCCGCGCAAGCCTGCGGAGAGCGCCAGTAATGGGTGACCAACTGGGTGACAACGACCCCGGACGGGGGCGGACGCCGGTGGACGGTCGTGGACCGTACGCCCAGGTCAGGGCCGGTATCGGCCCTGGCCGATGCCCGCCGCCGAGGCTTGGCCATCCTGCCGGTGGATGTCAATCGCGGTACCGGCTTCTACCAGGTCGAACCCCTCCCTGCGGAGGGCCGGCCCCGGCCCGGGTCAGGCAGTGGACGGGCAGCTCAGGTCGTACCCCCGCAACGAGAGAGTCGTACCCCCGCAACGAGAGAAGGGCCCGCGGGGGAACCGCGGGCCCTTCTTTTCAACTGGTGGTCAGCCCTTGTAGCGGGGGGCCAGGCGGTCGCCCGGCAGGCAGAACTCGCCCGTGAAGAAGGTGCTCTCCGGGACGCAGCGCCACATGCTGGGGTTGGTGTAGCTGGGGGCGAGGCGGTCGTCGATCGCCTGCTCCAGCGCGTAGCCGCCGGCCAGCAGCTTCGCCTCCGAGAAGGCGCCGCCGATCAGCGTCACACCGATGGGGTTGCGGCCCGACGAGCTCTGCTGCGCGCCATACCCGGCGGGGATGGTGAGCGCGGGGTAGCCGGCGCGGTCGGCGTAGCCGATCACGTTGCTGCCGCTCGGGACCAGGATCAGGTCGTACCCGCTCAGGACGCTGTCCAGGACGGCCTTGTTGGCGGCCTTGCCGGTCTCCAGGTCGGCCGTGTACTTGGCGTTCGTCGCGGAGTCGGACAGGTCGATCGCCTGGGCGGCCAGCAGTTGACCCTGCTGGTACTTCAGGCCCTCGACCGGGTTGGCGTCGTTGTAGTCGATGATGCTCCGCAGCGTCGTGCCGGGCTTGGCCGCGCCGAGGTAGGCGTTCAGGTCACGCTTGAACTCGGTGGCGACGACGCTGTCGGTCGCGGCCGGTGTGGCGATCGAGACCTGGGCGACGGTCGCGCCGAGGCCCTGGAGCTTGGCGATCGCCTCCTGGTAGGGGGCGCTCGTGCTGGACACCACGGCGATCTTCTTGCCCGCGAGGGCGTCGGCCTTGAGGTCCTTCGTGTAGTCGACCGGGCTCGCCGGGTCGGCGATCACGTTGAGGATCGTCGCGGCGTCGCCGACGCTGCGGGTGATCGGGCCGGGGGCGTCCTGAGACTTGGCCACAGGGAGCACACCGGTCGTGCTGACCAGGCCGACGGTCGGCTTGAGGCCCACCACACCGGCCGCGTCGGCCGGGGCGAGGAGCTGCGCCGAGTCGAGTGAGGTCTCCATGCCGATCGTGATCGCGGCCAGACCCGAGGCGGTGGCCGCCGCGGCACCGGCCGACGAACCCGCCGGGGTCTTGTCGGTGTCGTTCGGGAGCAGGACCTGGCCGCCGAGCGAGGAGTAGCCCTTCGGCAGGTTGGCGTCGAAGACACCGTTCAGCTCGGTGACGTTGGTCTTGCCGAGCACGATCGCGCCGGCGGTCTTCAGCTTCGCGACGAGGACGGAGTCGTTGGCCGGTTTGAGACCCTGGAGGGCGATCGAGCCGCCCGTGGTCGACAGCGACCTGGCGTCGATGGTGTCGTTGACCAGCACCGGCAGGCCCCAGAGGGCTGGACGCGGCGGGCGCGTGTCGTTCGGGCCGGTGGGCTCGCCGGTGCGGTACTTCCACCTCTCCTGGTCGAGCTTGCGGGCTTCCTTGATCGCGTCGGCGTTGATCTCGCGGACGGCCTGGGTGGCCGGGCCCTCGGCGTTGGTCAGCGCGATGCGGTCGAGGTAGGCGCGGGTGAGCTCCTCGGCCGAGACCTCGTCCTTGTTCAGCTTCTGGATCAGGCTCCGCGCCGACTCGGTCTCCAGCGAGAAACCGAGCGGCCGGGAGTCGTAGCCGGTCACCTTGAGGACGGCGTCGTAGTCGGGGTTGCAGGCGCCGCGCCCGGCGAACGGCGGAGCCGGGGTCGTCTTCGCGCAGCGGTACATGCTCGGGTTCACGAGGCTGGCCGGCTGGCGCAGCTTGGTGGCCTGCTCGATGACGTAGGCGACGCCGAGCAGGTCGAATTCGCTGTAGGCGTTGCCGTGGACCTGCACGTTCTGGGCGCGCCGCTGGGTCGCGGTGTAGCCCATCGGGATCGTGATCGACGGGTAACCGGCCTGCGGGGCGCTCGGCGCGCCGCCCAGGATGGCGATCACCGGGTCGGCCGGTTGCGCCGGGTCCGAGTTGGTGTACGTCACCATGTCGTCGATGGCCTTGTGCCAGGCGGCCTTACGGATCGCGAGGTTCGTCCGGTACGCCTGCTCGTTGACCCCACCCGGGGTCACGTCCGCCTGCGACGAGTTCAGGTGGTTGACGTTGCCGAACTTGAGCGCCTGGTGAGCTTCGGCCTGGTTGACCTGCACCTCTTCGACCAGCGAGTTGATCGGCGCCTGCGGGCCGAGCCGCTCGTAGTAGGAGTCGATGCTCTTGTGCTGCTCATAGCCGCTGGGCAGCGCGGGTAGCGCGGGGATCGTCGCCTGCGGGCGGGGCACCAGGATGGCGCCGGCGGCGGTCAGGGCGTCGTACGCGATCTTGAGCGGGCTGCCCTCGGTGAGGGTGCCGTTGTACCCGATCTTCTTGCCGCGCACGAAGTCGAGTTCGATGGCCTTGGTGTAGTCGGGCAGCGTCGCGGGGAGCGGCGGGATGATGCCCTTGGCGATGTAGTCGTCGCCGAACATGGCCTTGTACCCGGCGTCGGCCACCGGGTCGGGCCCGGCGATTGAGGCCAGTGTGAGCGCGGCGTCGGAGACCGTGCGGACCATCGGACCGGCGATGTCCTGCGAGGCCGAGATGGGCGCGATGCCGTAACCGGGTACGAGACCCACGGTCGGCCGCAGACCCACGAGCGACTGCGCGTTCGACGGCGAGATGATGGAACCGGAGGTCTCGGTCCCGATGCCCAGCGTCGACAGCGCCGCGGCCATGGCCGCGCCGGTGCCCGACGACGACCCGGAGGGGTTCTGGTCGGCGTCGATGCCGTTGATGACCTGGCCGCCGTAGTTGCCGAACCCGGAGGGCTGCGAGCCGAAGCTGTTGGCGTACTCCGACAGCCCCACCTTGCCGAGGATCACGACGCCGCGTTCCTTCAGCTTCTTGGTGATACCGGCGTCGGAGGCCGGGAAGGACCGGCGCAGCGACCAGTTGTTCGCCGTCGTGGGCATGCCCTCGACGTCGATCAAATCCTTGAGCAGGATCGGCAGCCCCATGGCCGGGCCGAGCGACTTGCCCTTCTTACGCAGGCGGTCGTACGCCTCGGCCTCCTTCAACGCGTTGGGGTTGAGGTCCGTGACGGCGTTCAGGCCGGGCCCGCGCTTGTTCAGCGCGGTGATCCGGTCGATGTACGCCTTGGTCAGGTCGACCGAGGTCAGCTTGCCTGCGGCCATGAGGGAGACGGCCTCGGCGCCGGTCAACGTCTCAAGGTCGAGTCCGACCTTGGCGTTGGCCTGCTGGGGTTGCACGGCGACGAGAGTGAGGGAGAGGGAGATGAGGGAGATCAGGACTTTGCGCACCACGTGCTCCTCGAGGAACCCGGTATTGCGCGTGACGCTATAGATCACCCGTTACGGCGGTATGTCATATATGTTCCCTGGGAGAAACCTGCCGTACTGACTGGTTTATTACGGTGTCCATATATCTGGAACCTTCCATTGGTCACGGCGAGGATCATGGTCGGGCGGATCTCCAGCCGGGCCGTCCACGCCAACCCGACGCCGGACGGGGGTGGACGACGGTGGCCCGGTCATCGACCGTACGCCCAGGTCGCAGGCCGCGTCGGTGACCTTGCGGCCCGCCTCGACGAGATCTGGCACCTTACGCCGGAACTCCGACGGGTGGCCATGCCGTCCCATGCGACTCTCCTCTCAACGAGTCTCAACGAGTCTTAACGAGTGGCGCGGGAATCCAGGAACCCGTCTCTACGAGACCAGGGCCTCCATCGGACCTGGAGCGGGCCCGGCTGTCACCGTTCGCCGTTTCCCGTGGACGACCGTCGGCCCATCCTTGACAGTGTTGTCGGCGGGAGGAGAATCTGTTGCGGGAAGCGCATCGGGTTTTGGAGTGCGCAACGACGGAGGTGGGTATGGCGGGCCGACGCGTCGTCATCATCGGAGCCGGGGTCGTCGGGGCCGCCCTCGCCGACGAGCTCTCGGCCAGGGGCCGGGACGACATCACCGTCGTCGACCAGGGCACCGTGCCCGCCACCGGGGGATCGTCCTCCCACGCGCCGGGCCTGGTCTTCCAGACCAACCCGTCCAAGACCATGACGGAACTGGCCCGCTACACCGTCGAGAAGCTCGTCGGCCTCGACTGCTTCCTCCAGGTGGGCGGCCTGGAGGTGGCCACCACGCCCGAACGGCTCGCCGAGCTGCACCGCCGTCACGGCTGGGCGACCTCCTGGGGGATCGGGGCACACGTGCTCACCCCCGAGGAGTGCGTGAAGCGCCACTCCCTGCTCGACCGGGACAGGGTCCTCGGCGGGCTGTTCGTCCCCACCGACGGCCTGGCGAAGGCCGTACGCGCCGTCGAGGTCCAGCTCGACCGCGCGCGGGAGCGGGGCGTCCGCGTCCTCGACCGGCACGAGGTGCTGGACATCCGCGTCGAGGACGACCGGGTCGCGGCCGTCGTCACCGACCGGGGCGAGATCCCCGCCGACGTCGTGGTCTGCTGCGCCGGGATCTGGGGCCCCAAGATCGCGGGCATGGTCGGCATGGCGCTGCCGCTCACCCCCCTCGCCCACCAGCTCGCCTGGACCGGCCCCGTCCCCGCACTCGCCGGGCAGGCCGAGGAGACGGAGAAGGCCGAGGAGGCCGTCCGGCCGATCCTGCGCCACCAGGACGCCGACCTGTACTACCGGGAGCGGTTCGACCGGCTCGGCATCGGCTACTACGGCCACCGCCCGATGCCGATCACCGCCGAGGAGATCCTCCCGATCGCCGACGCCGAGGTCATGCCGTCGGTGCTGCCGTTCACCGGCGACGACTTCGCCCCCGCCTGGGCCGAGACGAAGGCGCTGCTGCCCGCCACCGGGGAGGCCGGGCTCGAACCGGGGATCAACGGCCTGTTCTCCTTCACCACCGACAACATGCCGCTGCTCGGGCCGTCGCGCGACGTGCGGGGCTTCTGGGTGGCCGAGGCGGTCTGGGTCACCCACTCGGCCGGGGTGGGCCGCGCGATGGCCGAGTGGCTGACCGACGGCCACTGCTCGTCCTTCGACCTGCACGAGTGCGACGTCAACCGGTTCGAGGCCCACCAGCTGGCCCCCGAGTACGTCCGCACCCGCGACTGCCAGAACTTCGTCGAGGTCTACGACATCATCCACCCGCTGCAACCGGCCGAGAACCTGCGCCCGCTGCGCACCAGCCCCTTCCACGCCCGTCAGCGCGAGCTGGACGCGTACTTCCTGGAGGCCACCGGCTGGGAGCGCCCCCAGTGGTACGGCGCCAACGCGTCCCTGCTCGACGGCCGTGACATCCCCCGTCCCAACGACTGGGCCGCCCGCCACTGGTCGCCGGTCGTCGGCGCCGAGGCCCAGACCTCGCGCGAGACCGTCGCCCTCTACGACATGAGCGCGCTCAAGCGGATCGAGGTCGCGGGCCGGGGGGCCGCCGCCTTCCTCCGGCGGATGTCCACCGGCGACGTCGACAAGTCCGTCGGCTCGGTCACGTACT
Organism: Streptosporangium sp. H13245; assembly: GCF_055690525.1. Classification (NCBI taxonomy): domain Bacteria; kingdom Bacillati; phylum Actinomycetota; class Actinomycetes; order Streptosporangiales; family Streptosporangiaceae; genus Streptosporangium; species Streptosporangium sp. H13245. The sequence goes on from NZ_JBSZKT010000031.1 coordinate 65,274, forward strand.
GCCTGCTGCTCGACCACGACGGCGGCATCCGCAGCGACATCACCGTGGCCCGGCTGGGCCGCGACCTGTTCCAGGTCGGCGCCAACGGCAACCTCGACCTCGACTGGCTCCACCGCCACCTGCCCGCCGACGGATCCGTCACCGTCACCGACGTCACGCCGGGGACCTGCTGCGTCGGCGTCTGGGGCCCCCTGGCCCGCGAGGTCGTGGCCCCGCTCGCCGGACCCGCCTTCGGCCCCGGCGGTTTCCGCTACTTCCGCGCCGCGCGGGCGTACGTCGGCACCGTGCCCGTCACCGCGCTGCGGCTCTCCTACGTCGGGGAACTGGGCTGGGAGCTCTACACGACGGCCGACATGGGCGCGAAGCTGTGGGACACCCTCTGGGAGGCCGGACAGGAGCACGGGATCATCGCGGGGGGACGCGGCGCCTTCAACAGCCTGCGGCTGGAGAAGGGCTACCGCTCCTTCGGCACCGACATGACCTACGAGCACGACCCGTACGAGGCGGGCCTCGGCTTCGCCGTGCGCAAGGCCGACAGGGGCGACTTCGTCGGCCGCGCGGCCCTGGCCGAGCGCGGCACCGCCCCCCGGCGCAGGCTGACCTGCCTCACCGTCGACGACCCGGCCGCCGTCGTCATGGGCAGGGAACCGGTGTACGACGGCGCGTCCCCCGCCGGATACGTCACCAGCGCCGCCTACGGCTACACGATAGGCAAGGGCATCGCCTACGCCTGGCTGCCCGCCGGGCTGTCCGTGCCGGGCAGGGAACTGCACATCGGCTACTTCGACCGGCGGGTGGCCGCCGTCGTCGCCGAGGAGCCGCTGTACGACCCGGCGATGGAGCGCCTGCGTGGCTAGCGGGCCGCAGGAGCCCGTGACGCCGGGACCCGCCGACGGGATCGAGAGGGGACGACGATGAGCACCGAGGCGCCGCCCGAGCACCCCGACCGGCTGTGGAGCAGCCCCGAGCCGAAGCCCTCCTACGACGTGGTGATCGTCGGCGGCGGAGGTCACGGCCTCGCCACCGCCTACTACCTGGCCAGGAACCACGGGATCATCAACGTGGCCGTACTGGAGAAGGGCTGGCTGGCGGGCGGCAACATGGCCCGCAACACCACCATCATCCGGTCCAACTACCTGTGGGACGAGAGCGCGGGCATCTACGAGCACTCGCTCAAGCTGTGGGAGGGGCTGGAGGAGGACCTCGGCTACCCGCTCCTGTTCAGCCAGCGCGGCGTGCTCAACCTCGCGCACAGCCCGCAGGACGTCAGGGAGAGCGTCCGCCGGGTCAACGCCAACCGTCTCAACGGCGTCGACGCCGAATGGCTCGGCCCCGAGGAGGTGAAGGAGGTCTGCCCGATCGTCGACGTCTCACCCGACGCGCGCTACCCGGTCCTCGGCGCCACCTACCAGCCGCGCGCGGGAATCGCCAAGCACGACTACGTGGCCTGGGGGTTCGCCCGCGCCGCCGCCGCGCTGGGCGTCGACCTGATCGAGCACTGCGAGGTCACCGGCGTCGACGTCGTGGACGGGCGCGTGGAGGCCGTACGCACCACCAGGGGCCGCATCGCCGCGGGCAGGGTCGCGATGTGCGCGGCCGGGCACTCCTCGGTCGTCGGCCGGATGGCGGGGGTGGAACTGCCGGTGCAGAGCCACCCGCTGCAGGCCCTGGTCTCGGAGCTGCTGGAGCCCGTACACCCCACGGTGGTCATGTCCAACGCGGTCCACGTCTACGTCAGCCAGGCCCACAAGGGCGAGCTGGTCATGGGGGCGGGCATCGACGCGTACAACTCCTACCGGCAGCGCGGCGCGTTCCACATCATCGAGCGGCAGATGGCGGCGGCGCTGGAGCTGTTCCCCGTCTTCGCGCGGGCCCACGTGCTGCGTACCTGGGGCGGGGTGGTCGACGTCACCCCCGACGCCTCGCCCGTCGTCGGGCTCACCCCCGTCGACCGCCTCTACGTCAACTGCGGATGGGGGACCGGCGGCTTCAAGGCCACCCCGGGCGTCGGGTGGTGCTACGCGCACACGATCGCCCACGGCGAGCCGCACCCCCTCAACGCCGCCTTCACGCTCGAACGATTCACCACCGGCGCGCTCGTGGACGAGCACGGCGCCGCCGCGGTGGCCCACTGAAGGAGCCGACCGATGCTGCTGATCCCCTGTCCGTGGTGCGGGCCACGGGACGAGGCCGAGTTCCACTACGGCGGACAGGCCCAGGTCGCCTACCCCCGCGACCCCGCCGCGCTCTCCGACGAGGAGTGGGCCCGGTACCTGTTCTTCCGCGACAACCCCAGGGGGCCGTTCGCCGAGCGCTGGCACCACGGGTCCGGATGCGGTCGCTGGTTCAACGCGGTCCGCGACACCGCCACCAACGAGTTCCACGCCGTCTACCACATCGGCGAGCCAAGGCCGGTGAGCACGTGAGCCTCCCGGCGACCGGCACGGGCCTCCTGGTCCGCGGAGACACTTTGCCTTACGGGGACTTTTTGGCGTACGGGGACTTCTTGGCTTACGGAGGTTTCTTGATTTACAGGGAAAGGACGGTGGGCCGGTGAGCGAGCAGCCGTTCCGCCGGGCGGGCCATCGCGGGGAGATCCTTCCGTTCCGGTTCGACGGCCGCGACTACGAGGGGTACCGGGGCGACACGCTCGCCTCCGCGCTGCTCGCCAACGGCGTCCGTACGGTCGCGACGAGCGTCGCGCTGGGCCGCCCCCGGGGAATCTTCGCCGCCTGGACCGAGGAGCCCAACGCCGTCGTCCAGATCGAGCACCCCTTCCCCGAGCCGATGCTCCAGGCCACCGTCGTCGAGCTGTACGCCGGACTGGTGGCCACCGGCCTGCCGGGCAGGGGAAGGCTCGCCGCGGAACCCGACCCGGCGCGCTACGACGGCGTGTACGCGCACTGCGACGTCCTGGTGGTCGGCGCGGGCCCGGCGGGCCTGGCGGCGGCGACCTCGGCGGCCAGGTCGGGCGCCCGGGTGATCCTCGCCGACGACCGTCCCGCGCCCGGCGGCAGCCTGCCCGACACCGGCGAGACCATCGACGGCGTTCCGGGCACGACGTGGGCCGCCGCCGCGCTGGCCGCGCTGGAGACCCACCCGGAGGTGCGGGTGCTCACCCGTACCAGCGTGTTCGGCTACTACGACGACAACTACCTGGTCGCCGTGGAACGCAGGGGAGAGGACGCCTCCTCCCGCGAACGCGTCTGGCGCGTCCGGGCCCGCCGCGTCGTACTCGCCACGGGCGCGCACGAGCGTTCGATCGCCTTCGCGGGCAACGACCTGCCGGGTGTCATGCTCGCCGGTTCGGCACGCGCGTACGTCAACCGGTACGGGGTCCTGCCCGGCCGCCGCGCGGTGGTGTTCACCACCGGGGACAGCGCCTACGCCGCGGCCCGCGACCTGGCCGCCGCGGGCGTCGAGATCGCCGCCGTCGTGGACACGCGCGTCACCACCGCCCCGGACCGGGGCGGCCCGGGAGGCTTGAACGGTTCGAGCGGCCTGGATGGTTTGGGTGGTTCGAGTGCCCTGAACGGTTCGAGGGGCTTGGGCGGCCCGGATGGTTTGGACGGCCTGGGCGGTGCCGAGGTGCTCACCGGTCACTTCGTCACCCGCGTGAACGGCGAGCACGGTGTCACCTCCGTGACCGTCTCGAAAAGACCCCCCGACGACGACACACCTCCCGGAACGGCCACTCCCGGGACGGACGCTCCCGGAACGGACGCTCCCGGAACGGGCGCTTCCGGGACGGGCGCTTCCGGGACGAGCACTTCCGAGACGGGCGCTTCCGGGACGGCCACTCCTGGAACGGCCACTCCTGGAACGGGCGCTTCCGGGACGGCGGTTTCCGGGGCGGACACCTCCGGAACGACCGCTTCTGAGACGGCCGTTTCCGGGACAGCCGTCTCCGGGACGGCCGTTTCCGGAATGGACGCTTCCGGCGGGCGTGAGATCGAGGCCGACCTGCTGCTCGTCTCGGGCGGCTGGAACCCCGCCGTCCACCTGTTCGGACAGGCCGGGGGGACGCTCCACTACGACGAGGTGCTCGGCTCCTTCGTCCCCGGAAGCTGCCGCCAGGCCGTCGAGGTCGCCGGTGCCGCCCGTGGGCTCCTCACCCTGGCCGCCTGCCTGAAGGACGGCGCCGCCGCCGGGGCGCGGGCCGCCGAGGCGACCGGTTTCCAACCGCCCCCACCTGTCCAGGGGGCAGGGGAGGCACCCCCGGACACGGAGATCCCGCGAGCGGGAGAGGCACCCCGAAGCACGGAGATCCCGCGAACGGGAGGAGCGCGGGACACGGAGGCGGGCTCACGAGCCGAAGAGACAGCCCCCGCCGAGCACGTGTGGCTCGTCCCCGCCGACGACTACCGGACCCACTTCGTCGATCTGCAGCGCGATGTCACCGTCGCCGACGTCATGCGCGCCACCGGGGCCGGACTCCGTTCGGTCGAGCACGTTAAGCGCTACACCACCGCCGGGACCGCGCACGACCAGGGCAAGACCTCCGGGGTGCTCACCAGCGGTGTCGTCGCCCACGCCCTCGGTGTGGACGTCTCGGAACTCGGCACCACCACCTTCCGCGCCCCCTACGTGCCGGTCTCCTTCGCGACCCTCGCCGGGCGCGACAGGGGAGCGCTGCACGACCCCGTCCGGGTCACCGCGCTGCACGAGTGGCACGTGGCGCGCGGAGCGCCGTTCGAGAACGTCGGCCAGTGGAAGCGGCCCTGGTACTACCCCCGGGAGGGCGAGGACATGGAGGCCGCCGTCCTGCGCGAGTGCCGGGCCGTGCGGGAGGCCGCCGGGGCCATGGACGTCTCCACCCTCGGCAAGATAGACATTCAGGGGCCGGACGCCGCGGAACTGCTCGACCGGCTCTACACCAACATGATGAGCACCCTCAAGGTCGGCTCGATCCGCTACGGGGTGATGTGCCGCCCAGACGGGATGGTCTTCGACGACGGTACGGTGATCCGCCTCGCCGAGGACCGTTTCCTGGTGACCACCACCACCGGCAACGCCGCCGCCGTCCTCGACTGGATGGAGGAGTGGCTGCAGACCGAGTGGCCCTCGCTGCGGGTCTACTGCACCTCCGTCACCGAGCAGTGGGCGACGGTCGCGCTCGCCGGGCCGCGCTCCCGCGAGGTGCTGGCCGCACTCGCCCCCGGCCTGGCCGTGGACAACGCGAGCTTCCCGTTCATGACGTGGCGCGACACCCGGGTGGCGGGCCTCGACGCGCGGGTGTGCCGGATCAGCTTCTCCGGCGAGCTGGCGTACGAGATCAACGTCAGCGCCTGGGACGGGCTCGCCCTGTGGGAGGCGATCCAGGCCACCGGCGCGGTCACCCCGTACGGGACCGAGACCATGCACGTGCTGCGGGCCGAGAAGGGCTACCCCATCGTGGGCCAGGACACCGACGGCACGGTCACCCCCGCCGACCTCGGCATGGAGTGGGTGGTGTCCAAGAAGAAGGCCGACTTCATCGGGAAGCGTTCCTTCGCCCGCGCCGACACCGCCAGGCCCGACCGTAGGCACCTGGTCGGGCTGCTGCCGCTCGACCCGGACGTCCTGCTGCCCGAGGGCTCCCAGCTGGTGGCCGCCGACCGGCTGCCCGAGCCGCCGGTCCCCATGCTCGGCCACGTCACCTCCAGCTACCGCAGCGCCGCGCTCGGCAGGACCTTCGCCCTCGCCCTTGTCAGCGGAGGGCGCCAACGCGTCGGCGAGCGGCTGTACGTGCCCGTCGGGCGGGAACTGCTGCCCGTCACCGTCACCCATCACGTCCTCTACGACCCCGAGGGAGCGCGCCGCGATGGCTGAGCCACCGAGCCCGCCGTACGAGGCGGGGTTCTCGACATCACAGCCATCGGGAAGGGCTCCGGCCGGGCGGCTGAGCCCGCTCGCCCGGCTGGAACCGGTGTCGAGCCCGGACCTCCGTATCGCGGAGCTGCCGTTCCTCACCCAGGTCAACCTGCGGGTGGAGCCCGGGAGCGGCACCGCCGCCGACATCGCCCGCGCCCTCGGCGTCCCGCTCCCCGTCGAACCCGGTACCTCCGTGGGCGACCCCTGGGTGCTGTGGCTCGGCCCCGACGAGTGGCTGGTCGTCGGGCCGCCGGGCGACACCGGCCTGGAGGCCCGCCTGCGGGCCGCGGCCGGAACCGGTCACGCCGCCGTCACCGACGTCTCCGCCCAGCGGGCCGTACTGCTCGTGACCGGCCCCAGGGCCCGCGACCTGCTCTCCCACGGCTGCGCCCTCGACCTGCACCCCCGCGCGTTCGGCCCCGGACGCTGCGCCCAGACCACGCTCGCCCGAGCCCAGGTCGTCCTCGCCGCACGCGAGGGCGACGAGTTCCACATCTTCGTACGCTCGTCCTTCGCGAACTACCTCGCGGCCTGGCTCCTCGACGCGGCGGGAGAGTATCTGGGCGGCTGAGGGAGTCCACGGACGGCACGGTCAGCAGGAACGAGCCGTCGGCGAGGTGAGCGTCCCGCACGGTGCCGTACGCGCCGGGAGCCCGGCCGGACACGGCGAGAGGGCCGGTCCCGGTGTGCGCCGGGACCGGCCCTCGAACGCGCGGAGACCTACACCCCGGCCACGGAGGCGGAAGCGGCCTCCGGAACGGACGTGGCCTTCGAGACGGAGAGGGACGTACGCGCCGACGGCAGAACGGTCGCGGAGATGATCACGATCACCACGGAGAGCGCGGTGGAGAGCCAGAACGCCGTCTGGATCCCCTCGATGGAGATGCCCTGCCCGGATCCGGTGGCCAGCGACGCCACCGCCACCGCGACGCCGAGGCACAGGCCGACCCCGAGCTGACGGTTCGAGTTGTAGAGACCCGACGCCAGCCCCATCTGGGCACCGGCCACCCCGGACGTCGCCGCCACCGCGGTGCTGATCATCATGACCGTCACGCCGACGCCGAGCAGGATGCCGCCGGGCAGCACGTTCAGCAGGAACGAGCCGTCGGCGGGTGCGAGCGCCAGCGTCAGCGAGCCGACCACCAGGAACAGGGCGCCGAAGATCAGCACCGGACGAGCCCCGATCCGCGCGGTCGTCTTCGCCACCGGCAGCGACGCCAGCACGACCACGAGGGCCTGCGGGAAGAACGCGAGCCCGGTGAGGATGGCCGAGAAGCCCAGGACCTGCTGCATGTAGAGCGTGATGAAGAACGTCGAGATGGACATGACGCCACCCGACAGGAACGCGACCAGGTTGCCACCCGTCACACCGCGGTTACGGAAGATCGAGAGCGGCACCAGCGGCGCGGACACACGGGTCTGCACGAACAGGAACACGGCCAGCAGCGCGACACCCACGACCAGCAACACGCTCGCGGTGCCCCAGCCCTCGTCGGACGCGATCGTCAGGGCGTAGGCGATCGAGCACATGCTCGCGGTCACCAGGATGGCACCGGGCACGTCGATGCGCGAGGACCTGGTCGACACGCTGTCGTCGTCGAGGCGGATCGCGGCGCGTACGACCATCGCGATGCCGACCGGGACGTTGATGAACATGACGGCACGCCAGCCGAAGACCTCGGTCAGCACGCCACCGGCGAGGACACCTCCGGCGAAGCCCACCGAGGACACCGCGCCGAACACGCCCATGGCCTTGGCCCGCGCCTCCCCCTCGGGGAAGCCCGCGCCGATCATCGCCAGTACGGCCGGAGCCACCGCCGCGGCCGAGAGGCCCTGCAGGGCACGGGCGACGATCAACACGACGGAGGTGGTCGCGAAGCCGCCCACCAGGGAGGCGATCGTGAAGATCGCGAGGCCCCACACGAACATGCGCTTGCGGCCGATGATGTCGCCCACGCGTCCGCCCAGCAGCAGGAAGCCGCCGTAGAACAGCGCGTACGCTCCGACGACCCAGGGCAGGGCACCGGAGGTGAAGGAGAGGTCGGTCTTGATCCACGGCAGAGCGACGTTCACGATCGCGAAATCGAGCGTCAGCATGAACTGGGCGAGGCACAACAGAAGCAGTGGTGGCCGCTTCTTTACCTGAGAGTCCACGTTTTATTTCTCCTGTTTTCTGGCATGACGAAGTTTGTTTTGAGCGTCGATTTCGACGCGGACGATTTCGTGACCGCCGAGGGCCTGGGTGACGTGCACGAGCACCGGTGCCTCGGCAACCGTCCGCGGACCGCGGTCGAATACGCGCGCCCGCCGGAGGGCGAAGCGCGGTCAGGGGTGGTGAATTTCCGTTCCTCTCGGCGCCGACATAATTGGTCCTGACGTGAATCAATTATGTGGTCATGCCCTAAAGGCGGCCATAGCATCAATCATCAAAAGCGCGTGTACTTTTCACGTCGGCCGGGATGAGTAATTCAGCAATCGGACATCAGGGCATGAATCACCCGTCGGGTAGAGGGTGTGCCGCCTCCGGCCCAGGTCCCCGCGGTGCCAGAGGGCGTCCGGCCGCCCATGGTCGGCCCTCCCGGCAAAGAATGCCGGGAAGGCCGTAGAAATGCGGGTGTGTCCACCGAAGGAGCGCCGAAGCTGGAGGTGTCCCGACAGCGCCACTTCCCCGGAGGTCTCGATGGTGCGACGCGAAGCGAACGACGATCTGGGCGCGGCGGAGTCGCTCGACATCGCCCTCCAGGCCCTGGCGATCTTCCACGGTTACGTCCAGCAGGCCGACGCCAAACTGGCCACGGTGGCCACGATCCATCTCGGGTTCACCGCGGTCGCCGCCACCCAGACCGGTGCTCTGGGTGGGGCGTGGCGGAGCGGCCCCACGGTTGTCCTGGTGCTGCTCTTCGCGACCGGGTGCCTTGTCGCGGGACACCATCTCGTCGCCGCGATGCGTCCCCGTCTCACCGGCCCGGCCGGGCCCAACCGGTTCGGCCTGGTCCGGGGCGCGGAGGCCGCCTCACCCGTCGGTGCGGAGGCACAGCGGCGCGAGGCGTGGTCGCTGATCTCCACCCTTGCCGACATCGCGCTGCACCGGCACGATCGGATCCGGCGCAGCCTGCCCTGGATGGCCCTGATGCCCCTCGCCACAGTCGCCTGGCTGGTGTTGACGGCGCTGACCGGCTGACCGCCGTGCCTCTGTGCCTCTCCGCTCGGTCAGGTGATCTCCTCAGGAGGGGAGAACAGGGAGTCGGGACCGGCGGACGGCAACGGGATCCCGAGTCGTCCGAAAGCCTCGCGGAGCGCGCTGTCGCTGGCGAGTACGAGATCGTAGACGTTCGCCGACTGCTGGGCTTTCACGATCTTCGCGACGAGGTCGAGAAGTTTCTCGGCGTCCTCCCGGCGGGCGTCGAGCATCTGCTCGAAAATGCCGGCCGTGTCGCCGGGGTTCTCGGCAAGCCGGATGGCGTAGCGGGCGAACGAGCTCCCGGTGGCCTCGGACAGGAGTTCCGTGTAGACCTCGCTGGACTCCCTGAGCTTTCGCACCCGAAGCCTCGTGGCCTCCGCCCGCGCCTCGATCTCGTACATGCCGATCTGGTGGGCGCGGCTGACCGCCTTCACCTCCTCGGGCAGCCCGAATTCGGCCTTCGCGCTCCAGCGGGAGATGATCGCGCCGTCGGCGCGCGACGCCGAGGCGAGGCGACGCTCAAGAACCCCGTTGACCGCCTCCTCGGCCTTGCCGGGCTCGGAGAAGTGATGATCGCGCGTCGTGGCGCGGACCGCCTGTCGTACGAGGTCGTGAACGCGGTCGACCTCCTCCCGGTCGGGTGTCCACGCGCCGCGTCTGCCGCCGGGCAGCCGGTACAGGCGCACCGTCACGGTGAAGTCGAACGCCTCCCCGCGCGCGGGCGAGAAGAAGGTCAGGTCGTCGCCCACCTCGGGAAGGGGGTGTTCCGGGGCGGCGTTGAAGCGCTGGATGAGGAACGACATCGGTCAACCGTCCTTCAGGATGCGGGTCAGATGGCGATGGAGCGGAGGGGAGATGGTCTCGTCGCGCCGCCACAGCAGCAGGTAGAGCTGGTAGGTGCGGCGCAGCCGGAGGGGGCCCGACCTACCGGCCGCGAAGACGCCTTCGAGGACCGGCCGCAGCGACGGGCGCTCCTCCCATTCCCGCACCCAGTCGGTGAACAGCCGCCACAGCTGGCCGGCCAGACCCGACCCCCGCCCCGCCATCTCGTCGGGAGACAGGCTCAGTTCCAGGGAGCGGGTCCACAGGGCGATCAGGTCGTCCTCGGTGGAGTGGTCCAACAGTGCGGGCCGGGCGTCGTCGTGGCGTAGCGGGCTGAGCCGCGCGAGCGCGAGTGCGGCGGCGAGCCATCCGCCGGGCTTGTCCGCGCGTGCCCATCGGGCCAGCTCCGAGGTGATGGGCCGCGCGGTGTCGACATTGTAGATGTCGGAGATGGACCGGGCCACGGCATCGCAGAGCCAGTAGTTTCTCGTGGTCAGCGTGATCACGTGGAACGACCTGAACACCTCGTCGATGTCCTGCGTCCCCGTCCGCGAGCCGTAGGCGATCGCCGCGGTGGTCCGCCGCTGGTAGGGGCCGGTCTCGGACCAGGTGCGAAGCAGCGTGTGCACCCGGTCCCTTATCTCGGGATCGCTGGTCGCGGCCTCCAGCGCCCACGCGGCGAGCTGTTTCGGCCCGACCTTGGGGGAGCGGCTCCAGCCGTCGAGGAACTCCTTCTCGATCAGGTCGAAGTCGCAGGTCGCGAGCAGGCCGACCGCGTGCGCGACCTTGATCCGCACATGCTCGTCGGTACTCTCGCCGAGACGGTGCAGCCACGCGTAGAGGTGCTCGCGAACGGCGGGCAGTTCCTCCCAGATCATGGGCAGGAGCAGGGGGGCGAGCTCGTCGCGCAGCCGCAGGCGCCGCCCCTCACCTCGTCGACCGCCCTGTACCGTGCTGATCCCCGAGTAGCTCAGCCACTTCCCGAGTCGCTCCCACACGGGAGCGGCGTCGTAGTCCTCGCTTTCCTGCTTCCCGTCGAGAATCTGCCGGGAAAGGTCGAGGGCGGCCCGTGAGACGACCGGTTCCGGCAGGCCGTGCAGCACGGCGCTGCTCACCAGGAAGCACCGGCCGAATCTCGTCGGCTCCCTGTCGAGGTGTTCGTGGAACCGCGTACGGGTGAACAGCGGCTGCGCGTCCAGCACCTCGGCCACGGGCTGGTTCTGCCGTACGCCGTCGGCCAGCCACTGGGCCAGCCGCAGCGCGTCGGCCGGTTGGCACCCCGACAGCCGACTGGTGATGTCATGCTCGTCCAGCCCGTGCGCTCGCCAGGCGTCCGGGTCGCCGAGCAGGTAGGCGAAGGTCTTTCGGAAGACCTGGTCGGCGGCGGGCGGCGCGTGGTCCACCACCCGGTGGGGGAGGTCGTGGTCAGGGCCGATCAAAACGACGATGCGGCACTCGCGGCGCGCCGCCACGGCCGACAGGTAACCGGCGGCCTCCTCCAGCCGCGCCGTCCAGGAGCTTCCGTCGGCGAGCAGCAGGTATCCGGTGCCCCGTTCCAGGTGGCTCGTGTCGATATGGGCGGGTTCATCGTTGATCACCAGCCAGTGACACGATCGGGTGACCTCCAGCAGCGCGGCGGTGGCGGTCGTGCTCCTGCCGGTGTCGCGAGGGCCGCGCAGCAGCAGGAGGGGCTCGTCGGCCAGCAGCCCGGCCAGCCGCGTCTGCGACTCGGTGGGCACCAGGCAGGCCCTGAGTCGTTCCAGGTGCTCCTCGGGCATTGGTGCGCTCTGCACCGGCGGGCGATCCGATGAGATGACGTTGACATCGCGTCCGGCGCCGTAGACCCGGGCGTGGTCGCTGGCGTGGTTGACGGGGCCGCCGAACCAGTCGCGCCCGGCTGTGAGCTTTCGCAGGCTGGCCAGCCGCAACCGCAGGTGGTCCTCCTCCCGCCGGAAACGGCTGGCCAGTGCCTCGTCCTCGTCCTCGTTCTCGTCATGGCCGTCATGGCCGCCGGGCCCGTCGTGATCGTCGCGATCGGATGTCCGGGATGCCTCCCCGGTCGGCGGGGGCGTGTTCTCCTGCCCGTGGGCCCGCGCGGCGGGGACGTCCGGCTCGGGTGCGGGCTCGCTCATCGAGACGGCCCTTCCCGTCGCCGATCCTCGCCGAAGAAGGCATCCCTGCCTCCCGAGACCACGACGCCGTTACCGGTGGCGCTGTTGGTGCTGCCACCGTAGTAGTCGCGGCCGACGTTGACCCAGGGGCTTTTGTCCGTTTCTGTTGGGCCTTTGCCCGCCCCGGATTCGACGTCGTATTTGTCCAGCTCGGAAAGCCGGTGCACGTTGTGCCCGGGAAGATGAACGTAGGCGCGGTACTCCTGGGCCTTGGCCTTCACCCGCACGTGACGGAAGTCCTCGGGAGACGGGCCGCCGTAGCCCTGCCCGACGAAGTCCTCGAATATCCGATCCGAAACGATCACACCGAGGTCGGCGTCCGGGCACGCGCCCATGGCGGCGCGCAGCGGATCGGCCCCCACCAGCCGTCCCGACTGCACGGCGTGGCCGCCCGGCGACCCGGCCGCGCCGTCCACATGGATGTGCCCACCGTGTACGGCCAGGCGCAGGCGGGTGCGGAAGCGCCCTCGATCGACGATCTGGACGCCCTGTGCGAGCGCGCTGACGAAGGGCCCCAGGACGGCCGTGGTGTCGGTGTCCGGCGGCAGGACGATGAACTCGCCGTCTCCCTGCGGCTGCCGCTTCAGTTCGGAAAGCGCCAGACCCGCCGCCCCGGCGGCCAGGTCGAACACCCGGATGAGTGTCTTCTGCAGCTCCACCTGGTCGCCGTCACGGCGACCTCCGTAGTCCTCGATATCCGAGGTGATCATCAGGCGGTATTCCCGTTCGTCGGGCATGCGATCCTCCAGGCTCTTCGGCTCCGCGATGCTGTGCCAGCGTCGATTGTGCGGGCGAGCGGCCGTTGGAAACCCGGATTAATAGGGGTTTGCCGGATGACTCCCGGGAGGGAGCGGGGGAAGGCTGGCGAAAGCCGTCAGGCCCGGCAGGTCGGTGACGACCACTCGCCGGTGGCCGGTGCGTACCAGCCCTCGCGCCGACAGGGCGCGCAGGATCTTCTGAACGGTGCTCTCCTTGGCGCCGATCAGGCTGCCGAGCTCGATCTGGGTCAGCGGGACGCCCAGGTCCGTGCCGTCGGGACAGGGGCGGCCGTGCCGGGCGGCGATGGTCAGCAGCAGGCGGGCCAGGCACACGTCGCTGTCGTATCCGGCGAACTCCAGGCGGCGCTGGTTGGCCCAGCGCAGCCGATCACTCATCAGGGTGCTGAGGGTCAGCGCGGCGGCGGGATGCCGTCGCAGGTATTCGAGGAAGACCTCGCCTTTGATCAGTTCGGTGACGGCCGCCCCGCACGTCAGGGCGGTCGCCGAGCGGGCCGACCCGTCCAGCACGGCCATGTCGCCGATCACGTCTCCCCGGACCCGCACCGCCAGCAGAGACTCCTTGCCGTTCTCCGTGCGCGCGGTCACCTTGACCAGGCCGCGTATGACGACGAAGACGACGCTTCCGGCGTCACCCTGGTGGAACAGCACGTGGTCGGCGGGGTATGTCCGGGTGACCCCCAGGGCGAGCAGGGCCTGCCGGGCCGGCTCCGGCAGTCGTTCCAGGAAGGTTCCCGACGGCCATGGGGCTCCTCCTGGCGAGGCCGGGACCCGTGGCATGGAAACCCTCCCGGGGTAAGAGGTGAGCGCGCTGCCAGCGCGAACATGCTATCCACGAAAGGAGTCGGCGATGCCTTTCAGGCGTAATCGCTTTCCCTGTTCGCGGAGGCCAATTTCCCTTTTGGCTATCTATGAAAGCGGTTCGCCTGAAAGTGGTCCGGCGTCCCGTGCCGGGCCGTTGTGGATGAAGTCTCTGAAGCGGCGTTCCGTCCGTTCAGGGAAGTGTGACGAACTTCTTGAGGAAGCTTCGGGCCTGGGGGGTGTCCAGGCGGTAGTCGTAGTTGGTCTTCTTGCAGGCGTCGTCGTCCCCGCTGATCGTCGTGGCCACGAGCAGGTCCGAGGTGAGCCCTCCCAGGAAGTTGGGGCCGCCGGAGTCGCCGAAGCAGGTGCTGCCGTCGTCCTTGGCGGGGTCCAGCGACAGTTTGAGCCACCTGCGGGTGAGGGCCTCGAAGGAGATGGACGTCTGGTGACGGGTGTCGTTGTAGGTCAGCCGGACCCGGTGCTTCCCCTTCCCCTTGGCCGTGGCCATGGCGCCGTACCCCACGGGGGTGAACCGCATCGTCGTCAGGGTCTTGTCGGCCTTGAGGCGGTCGAGCAGCCCTTCGGTGGGCAGCCTGGCGGGCGTGATGCCCGGGATCGCCGTGCCGAAGACGACGACGGCCATGTCGTGAAGATCGGACTCGTCCTTGTACCGGGGGTCGGGGATGTAGCGGCCGGTGTAGACCTTGTCCCCGGGCTGGTAGCGGCTGGAGAACGAGACCCGGGCGGTCTTCTGCCCCGGTTCCGAGCAGTGGGCGGCGGTGAGGAAGACGGTCGGCGAGATGAGCGTGCCGGTGCAGTAGGACCAGGTGCCATCGCCGTTCGGCTGGTCGCCGATGATGGCCCCCACCTGCGGGTGGACGGTCAGGTCGGGCGAGCCGTTCGTGATCGCCCACGCTGGGGAGACGGGGGACACGGCGGTCGCGGTGAGCACAACGGAAATCATGACAAAGGGGATAAAACGCACGCGGGAACTGTAACCGCCCGAGGGTTACATTTGATACTGAGCGCGGAAAGATCTACTAGCTGCTTGCCGAGCCGCCGCCGGTGGGACCGTCCCGCCACCGGGCCCCTCGACGCCGCCGTCCCCGCCCGCCGGGCCCCGACGACCGGATCACCCGGGAGGGACACCCCGGCTCGGGGCCGCGTTCCGCGGACCGGAAATTGTCGGTGCCGGGCGAGATGATGGGATCATGACCGACGCACCCCCCAGCACCCTTCTCGCTGATCAGACCGCCTATGCCGAGGCCGTTCAGCTCGCCGTGGACGCCGCCGCGGCCTACTACGGCGACGGCACCTCCACGCTGGACGACGACGCCTACGACCGGCTGGTCCGGGGCATCCAGGCGTATGAGGACGAGCACCCCGACGAGGTGCTGCCGACCTCGCCGACGGGCAAGGTGGCCGGGGGCGCGGTGGTCGGCGACGTGCCGCACACCGTGCCGATGCTGAGCCTGGACAACGTCTTCGGTGCCCAGCAGCTGGTCGACTGGGCCGCGTCGCTGGAGCGCAGGCTGGGCCGGCCGGTCACCCGGTGGAGCGTGGAGCCGAAGCTCGACGGGCTGGCGATCACCGCGCGTTACCGTGGCGGGCGGCTGGCGCAGCTGGTCACCCGGGGTGACGGTGTGGCGGGTGAGGACGTGAGTCACGCGATCGGCACCATCGTGGGGCTGCCCGCCAGGCTGGCCGAGCCGGTCACGGTGGAGCTACGCGGTGAGGTGATGATGACCGCGTCGCAGTTCGAGGACGCGTGCGCCAAGCGCCAGGCGCACGACGGCACCACGTTCGCCAACCCGCGCAGCGCCGCCGCCGGCACGCTGCGCGCCCAGGACCGGCCGTACGTCTGCGAGCTGACCTTCTTCGGCTACGGCGCGTTGTCGCACCCCGGCGACGCCTCCGAGACGGCCACGCGGCTGCGCGAGCTGCCGCACAGCGAGATCATGGCGTGGGTCGCCGCGCAGGGGGCGCGGACCCCGGCCGTCACCGACGTCGGCGGTATCGTCGCCACCACCCTGGAGGAGATCCAGGAGCGGGTCGAGCAGATCGCCGCCAAGCGGGCCGAGCTGCCCTTCGGCATCGACGGCATCGTGATCAAGTGTGATCTCGCCGCCGACCAGGCCCAGGCCGGTTTCGGCACGCGGGCGCCCCGGTGGGCGGTCGCCTACAAGCTGCCCGCCACCGAGAAGATCACCAAGCTGATCGGCGTCGAGTGGAACACCGGCCGCACCGGCGTCATCGCCCCGCGCGCCGTGCTGGAGCCGGTCGAGCTCGACGGCAGCATCGTCACCTACGCCACCCTGCACAACGCCTCCGACATCGCGCGTCGTGGCCTGATGCTCGGCGACAGCGTCACCGTCTACAAGGCCGGTGACGTGATCCCCCGGGTCGAGGCCCCGGTCGTGCACCTGCGCACCGGAGACGAGCGGCCGATCGAGATCCCGCAGGTCTGCCCGACCTGCGGCGACGCGATCGACACCTCCCAGGAGCGGTGGCGGTGCGTGCGCGGGCGCGCCTGCCGGACGATCGCCTCCATCGGCTACGCCGCCGGTCGTGATCAGCTCGACATCGAGGGCCTGGCCGAGAACCGCATCCTGCAGATGCTGGACGCCGGGCTGATCGCCGACTTCGCCGACCTGTTCTACCTCACCCGCGAGCAGGTGCTGAGCCTGGAGCGGATGGGGGAGACCAGCACCGACAACCTGCTCGCCGCCATCGAGCGGGCCAAGGCCCAGCCGCTCAGCAGGGTCTTCTGCGCGCTGGGCGTACGTGGCACCGGCCGGTCCATGAGCCGCCGCATCGCCCGGCACTTCGGCGGCATGGACGCCATCCGCGCGGCCGACGCCGAGGCGATCGAGGCGGTCGAGGGCATCGGCCCCAAGAAGGCCCCGGCGGTGGTGGCCGAGCTCGCCGAGCTCGCGCCGCTGATCGACAAGCTGGTCGCGGCCGGGGTCACCATGACCGAGCCCGGCTGGACGCCACCCGCCATCCCCGACACCGACGCCACCGCCGATGCCGAGCCGGGCGACGCGACCGAGCTGCCGCTGGCCGGGATGTCCGTCGTGGTCACCGGCTCCATGAGCGGGGCCCTGGAGGCGTTGAGCCGCAACCAGATGAACGAGCTGATCGAGCGCGCCGGAGGCAAGGCCTCCTCCAGCGTCTCGAAGAAGACCAGCCTGCTGGTGGCCGGGGAGAACGCGGGCTCCAAGCGCGCCAAGGCCGAGACCCTGGGCGTGCGCGTCGTCACCCCCGACGACTTCGCCGCCCAGGTCGAGGCCTTCATGTGACCGGGTTTTGCCGATCCCACCCGGCGGCGGCCGTACGCGGCCATCGCCCTGGGAGATCAGGGTTTGTGTCGCCGAGGAGCATCTTCCGTTTCGACACCGACCGTGCGCGCCTCCGTGGTGAGAGCGGCGTTTTCCATATCTTTCCCGTATAAGGGATGTGTTGCTCGCCCGGGATTCCTGGTGGAGCATGGACCCGTGCTCCAACCAAGATCGCCGAGTGGCCCTTCGTGTTCGTCGAGACGCTCCCGCAGGGGAAGAGCCCTTTCCCCGGACCTGGGCTAGGGATCCGCATGCTGAGGCGCGGATTGCCCGGAAGGCGCTCGTCCGTCCCCACGTCCGGAGACTCCGGCGACGAGGACTCCTCCCAGGTGGATGGTCCCGGTCTGACCAAGGACAAGCGGGAGAAGGAGAAGGCCCCCGACCCCCTGACGGCCCTGGCCGGGGAGATCACGCCGGACGTCGGGCGGGGCGATCCGACCGGCAGGCGGCCCGACCTGGTCGTGGGGAAGACCGGCCTGGTCGCGAAGATCGACTACACCGGTGTCACGGCCGTACGGAAAGGCGAGGAGGCCGCCTTCCTCAACCGGCAGCTCTCCCTGCTCGTCAAACCGGACTCGAAGATCGGCGACCAGATCGTCGCACGGTATCCCCCCGACCAGGTCCACTGGCTCATGCACGCCCTGTCCGTCTTCGGTGACAATCTCGATGCGCTCGGGGAGGCCGGGGTCGACACCGTGCGGGCCGCCACGCTGCTCATCAAACGGTGCCAGGCACAGTCCAGGACACCCGTGGAGGCACCGGAGCGGGCGTTCGAGCAGGAGGTCGTACGGATCGGCGGATGGTTCAGGGAGGTGCTCGTCGGGCGGCTCGCGAAGCCGGAGCAGGACACCGTCCGGAAGCTCGGCACGCTCTACCACCCGGGCCGGACGATCACGGGAGAATCCGCCGCCGGGCAGCTCGACCGGGAGGTGGTCAGGGGCCCGCTCGTCGCCCAGCTCAAGAACGTCATGCGGAGCGAACTCGGCAACTGGCTGACCAGTACGGGGGAGGAGGCCGAGCGCCGTCCCTTCCAGGAGATCCGGGACGTCGCCGACTTCATCCAGCGTTTCGTGGCCACCCGGCTGGGGCCGTACCCGCTCGCGAATCCGGACAGCCCCTACTACACGGGCTTCGTCTACTCCGAGATGCTGCGCAGCACCGAGGACCAGAGCACCGACCGGCCCGCGCTGCTCAACTGGCTGTACAGCCGCGCCGACATCGTCGGCTGGGGAAGCAAGTACGGCGCGCCGTTCGCCGCCGGGAACTACTCTCCGGGACGAGGGGAGGATCGGGCCTTCCTCGACGAGGTGCTCGGCGGAATGCTGGAGGAGGAGGACTTCGTGAAGGATCTCGCCAGGGTCATCCGGCTGACCTCCGCGCACTCCCCGGGGAAGGGCACCATCGCCGTCCAGCCCTTCTACCCGAACCCCGACCGGATGACGCGGGCCGACTGGCGGTGGCGTCAGGCCCGCGCGCTCATCCACGAGTTCCTGCACCGCCTCACCCACCCGGACTTCGTCGAGGCGGCCGAGCCGCTCGGGCACAAGCAGATCCTCAAGGAGGGCTTCACGGACATGATCACTGTGCAGGCCTTCGAAAGACTCGTCGCGGACGCCGCCACCGACGAGCGGACCCGTCTGGCGATCCTGGGGGACATCCCCTACGTGGATCCGCACGAAAGCCTCTTCGAGGTGGGCTACTCGAGCGCGGGCGTGAAGGCGAAGGAGATCCGGGACATGCTGACCGTCCACAACGTCCACGCGGCCTACTTCCTGGGCGCCACCGCGCTCATCGGGCTGTGAGGTGACCGGAGAACCCCGCGTACCGCCTCTGGTCAAGACCAAGCGGGACGGCGCGCCGCTGTCCGGCCGGATCGTGCCCGGCGACACCGCGCTGGACGACCGGCTCGCCGCCGAGGGGCCGGAGCGGGTGTTCCGTACGATGGAAGCGGAACTGTGCGGCGCGGGTCCCCGGTTCCCGTCCCACTGGATCGACGTCGAGGCCGCCGGTCAGGGCGGGCAACGATGGATCCTGCACGGGCTCGACCTGCTCACCCGAAACGCCGCCGGGCTTTCTCCGGGGTCGGTCGGGCTCTCTCCGGGTTCGGTCGGGTTTCCTTCGGGTTCGACCGCGTTCCCTTCGGGTTCGGTCGGGCTCGCTCCGGGGTCGGTCGCGTTCCCCTCGGGCGCGGTCGCGCTCGCCCGGCTCGTCGGCCGGGTCCACACCCGGCGGACCGAGCCCGGGGCGCCCGGCGGCCGGTTCGAGGCCGAGGTGCTGTCGCTCACCGGCTGGCTGGAGCCGATGCTCGCCGCCTCGCTCTCCCCGCCCGGCGACGACACGACGGCCCGGCTCGCGGAGATCTACGGCCGGACCTCCGCCGGGCGGCGGCTGGACGGCGCCGTACTGACCATCCGGTTGCGGCCCGCGCTGAAGGCGGCGCTGGCCGAGCGGCACCGCTGGTGGGCCACCCCGGAGATCGAGGACCCGCGATGGATCGAAGGGCTGGCCGCACGCATCCAGCGGTTCGTCCACGACGAGTTCCGGCCCTACCCGGCCGCGCGGGCCGACGGTCCCCTGTACGACGGATTCGACTACGCCGCGAGCGTCACCGGCTCCGGCGCGATCCCCGACAACCCCGGCACCCGCCTGCGCCTGCTCCGCAAGCTGGCCCACACGATCCCCGGCTCCTTCCCGGAGGCCGCCGGTTACGACCACGCGGCGCCCGCCCACCGGGAGGCCCTCGACGGCCTGCTGCGGCGGTGGCTCGACACCGACCCCGAGCTGTCACGACACACCGGGGAGGTGCTCAAACACTCCGCCCCGCACCTCACCGGCGGCCAGGCGGCACGTTACGTCCCCGACCACGTGCCGGGCCCGGCCTGGGGGCCGAGAGGGGCCTGGCGATCCCACCTCTACCGGGTCATGGTCCACGAGTTCGTGCACCGCCTGGCCCACCCGGCGTTCCAGGAGAAGACCCTGACGGTGGCCCGTGGCCAGATCCTGGAGGAGGGCGTCGTCGACCTGCTCACCACCGAGATCGTCGAAGCCTCCCGGGCCGACCCGGAGCTGGGCGTCCTGGTCCCGGCGGACCCGGAGTCCGGCTACGGCCCCTCCGGCCGGGCCGCGGCCGGGATCCGGGACCTGACCGGGCCCGACCGGGTGCGGGCCGCGTTCTTCCTCGGCCACACCGGACTCATCGGACTGTGACCGCCTCGCTTCACCCCGTGTCCCCGAAGAACGGGACCGGGGTGGGAGGCAGGCGGGTTCAGGAGTGGCGGTGCGGCATGTCCCCGGGGATACCGGCGGCCTCCATCGCCTGGAAGACGAGGGACGCGAGCGTCGCGGCGTCCGGCACGTTCTCGGCCTGGACGATCACCGACCGGACGACCTCGGCCCGGCTGTCGGTGAAGCTCGTCTCCTTCTTGCCGGGCAGGTAGTGCTCCGCCTCCTCCGCCCACGCGGCGAAGGTGGCGACCCGGGAGTAGAAGGGGCTGACGGCGAAGCTGCCCTGGCCTTCGGGCAGCGCCTTCGCGACGACGGCGAGCAGGGTGTCCCCGATGACGTCGGAGTGGTCACCGGGGTCGTCGCCGACGAGGTAGTAGACGACCATCTTGTCGTTCTTGACTATCTCGTCCACGGGGAGGACCCCCACGATCATCTTGAACTTGACGAACAGCGGGCCGAGCTGGGGGTGCTCGAACAGCGGGGTGAGTGCCCTCGCCAGCTCCAGCGCCGCCTTCTGGGAGCCGACGTTGAGCACGAGCCGCCGCATCCGCCGGTTGAACGACCGGGGGTCGAAGCTGTGACGCATGTTGATGACGTGGATGTAGTCGGCCCGCTGGAGGCCCTCCGCCAGATCGTCGCCGCCTTGGGCGAGGATGAGGCAGTTGCCGGTGGATTCGGCCCGTCCCACGAAATCGAGGATGTCGGGGGTCTCGATGGGTGTGGCCAGGTAGGTGGTGTCCTCCATGTCGCCCGACATCAGGCCGTAGAGCATGCCCGGTCTGGCGTCCGGGTTGGGCCTGCCCGTTCTCGGATCGAAGTAGTAGGCCCACAGGGTCTCGTACAGTTCCATGTTGCGCCGGTGGTTCATCGCGTACCGGGTCTCGTCGTCGAGCGCGAGCAGGCGCGGCGACAACGCCTCGGCCGAGGTGAACGTCCGCCCGGGAATCGTGAGCGGCGGGACGATCTGGCCGGTGTCGTCGTCGAAACCCGTGTCGAAGTCGACATCGCCCTCGATGTCGCTGAGATCACCGCCGGTGTCGGCGCGGGGGATCTGGGGAATCTGGGGGACGGCCCGCGTCTTCGGGGCGGTCAGATGGTCGCGGGCGGGCCCGTCGGCGTTCGGGGTCGGCGTGACGCGCCCCCAGGCGGGACGCGCCGGTGCGGGGTTGCCCTGGCCGACCGGCGGAACGGGATTCCCCTGGCCGACCGGCGGAACGGGATTCCCCTGGCCGACCGGTGGAACAGGGTTCCCCTGGCCGACAGGCGGTGCGGGGTTGCCCTGGCCGCCCGGTGCGCCCGGCGGAACCGGATTGCCCTGGCCGACCGGCGGGCCGTCCGGGAGGCGGGCCGGTGGCGGCTGCTGCTGCTTCTTGGAGTACTTCTTCCTGCTGAACATGTACATGTTCACACCGCCCGGTAGGTGAGTACGAGCCCGATGTTGGTCAGGCTCTCCCGATCGCCGTCCACGGTCAGCGTCCACTCCTCGGCCCGCAGGCCGGGGACACGGATCGCCTTACCGTCGTCGATGAGCCGCCCGTCGAGGCGCAGCCTGGCCGATCCCCCGCCGGCCGGTTCGTAGCGCGCGTACATCCCGGTGATCTGGCCCCCGATCATGTCGGGGAACATTTCCGGCGCGATCGGCAGCACCAGGTCGTCGCCGCCGAGGAAGGCCCGCCACTGCTCGGCGAACTCACCGGCCACGTCGACGTACCGTGCCGCCGCGTACGGCCGACGCATCCCGCGCACCGCGTTGGCGAACACGTCCCCGCCCTGCTCGGCGGTGTACTTGAGCAGCAGAGTCACGTCGGACAGGTCGTGGGGGCGCCGGCCGGTGATCTCCATGCGCCACGTCGACACCGCTCCGGTGCCCTCGAACGGCAGGTAGCGCTCGTCGTCGAAGCGCAGCTCGAACAGGCCGTTGTTGTCGCGGTGCTGCTCGGTGTCCGACAGGGCGATCTGCTGGCTGGGCCTCCAGTCCGACCGGACCGACGCGGGCGCGTCCCCCTTGGCGTCGACCAGGTATCGCACCGCCTTGGCGTCGGGGCTGAGCACCGTCCTGTGGCCGGTCTGGGTGAGTACGGCGTTGACCTCGATCGGCCCCTCCGGCCCGTCGAACACGACCGAGACGGTCTTGACACGCCGCCGGTAGTGCCCGGGGAAGTCCCGGTCGAACAGCTCCTCGGTCAGCGCGAACTCGCAGCGGCCCTCGTTCCTCAGCGCGAGCACCGCGAGCGGGTCCAGCTGAAGCAGGGAGATCCGCTTGGTGATCTCCATGCCGCGGTTGTCGGAGGAGGTGTAGGCGTTGCCGAGGCGTTCGACGTCGACCGCGAGGGACTCCCCGGCCAGCAGGCCGTTGCGGCGGCTCTCCCAGTAGACCGGCTGGATGTACGACTCCGACGTGCCCCGCTCGTACTGGTAGGCGCGTTCGGCGGCCTTGGCGATCTCGTGGGCCAGGCCGTAGGAGGCGAAGTACGCCGACGCCAGGCGACCGGCCTTCCACCGGTAGAGCTCGGCGTTGGTGAACTTGCCGGTGAGGAAGGTGGCCACGGCCTCCAGGTCGGCGATCTCCTGGTCGACGATCTCCAGCTCGCGCCGGGCGGCGGCGAGGCCGGCCCTGGCGGCGGTGATCTGGTGGCCCAGTTCGCGCTGGTCGGCCTTGGCCAGCATGACCTGGTAGCGCCAGTCGCCCTCCTGGCGCTCCTGCTCGACGCGGACGCCGTACAGCTCGCCGAGGACGCTGAAGGCCTCGCCGAGGGCCTGGGCGATGTCGGAACCGACGTCCAGGACCCTGCCGGCCTGCTCGCCGCCGAACATGGTGCCCATGATGAGCGGACCGGCCAGGACTTGCGGGGCGGCGTACGCGACGGCGGCGCCGATCTTCAGCCCGGCGGAGGCGAAGTGCGAGTTGACGCCGTCGGTCATGGCGCGGATCTGGGACTGCTGGAGCGGGGTGAGGCCGGTCTCGACGAGGTTCTCGTAGTACTTCTGCCGGGCCGTGGCGGCCTCGCGGGAGGCCTCGGCCTGGGCGAGGTTCTCGGCGGCCGACTCGACCTGGGCCTCGCGGACGGCCCGCGTCATCTGCCGGATGTTGCCCTCCTGCCGGGTCTGCAGCAGGGTCAGCTCCTCGGCGTCGCGGCGTTCGAGCACCCCCAGGAGCTCGCCGCCGAAGCCGCGCAGCCGGTCGGCCAGGTCCTGCGCCCTGCGGTGCAGGAAAGCGAACCGGTGGTGCGGGACCGGCGCCGACAGCCCGGTCGTGACCTGGTCGGGGGCGAGCCCGGCCGCGGCGCCCCTGACGAGGGCCATCACGTCGGCGGGTGGCTCGAACAGGGGCAGCGGGCGGCTGACGCCCATGATGTCGAGGGAGGCCCTGATCTTGCGGAGCCGGTCCTCGACGCGGTCCCAGTAGTCGCCCAGCACCGTGTTGCCGGGGATGAAGAAGTAGGGGTCGGCCACGCCGCGGTGGATGGCCCCCATGCCGTCGAGCAGGGTGCCGCCCGCGGTGACGGTCTCGGCGTACGGGTCGGTGACCTCGGCCGGGTCGAGCTCGTCGTAGGTCCTCGCCGTGGACAGGTGGCGCGGGCCGGTGCCGCGCGGGCGCTCGCCGAGCAGGTCGTACGCGAGGATGTAGAGCATCCTGGCCTCGTCGACGCTCTCCAGCGTGTACTGGCGGAACAGCAGGTCGCCCCAGTCCAGCAGGTTGTCGACGTAGGCCATCACGACGGCCCTGCGGTAGGCGGACGGGCGCAGCTCCGCGATGGCGTGCGGGTCGAACGGGTCGTCCAGGTAGGTCTTCAGGAGGGCGCCGTGGTCGCCCATCAGGTCGTACTGGCGGCGCAGGCGGGCGATCATGCCGATCTTCTCGCGGAGCCGGGCGTCGCCCTCGAACGGGCGGACCCGGTCGGCCAGGCCGTCGAGCAGGGTCAGGTCGGCGGTGGTGCACGCGCGGGCGTGCTCGAAGAGCGGGGCCAGCGACTCGACGTCGGCCAGGATCGGCCGCAGGTCCCGGCCGACGTCCGGGGGCAGGTTCTCCAGGTCGGCCAGGCACCCGGCGACCAGCGCCCGCGGGTCGATCGCGAGGAAGGGCAGGAAGCGCCAGTAGCGGTCCTGCTCGGTGGGGTCGAAGACGTACTCGTACCAGGTCTTGGCGTCGGCGAAGCGCTGGGCGGCGTTGAGCGCCTGGGCGATGAGCAGCGGCGCGTGGAAGAAGATCTCCCAGTAGTAGCGGCCGTTGGCGCTCTGGAAGTCCAGGTGCGTGCTGACCGGCACCCCCGCGACCTCGGCCCGCACCCTGATCGTGGTGGAGCCCGTCGCCACGGTGCTGAAAGCGGGCAGCTCGTCGATCTCCTGGGTCTCCGGGGCGAGCAGCGCGGGCACGCCGCCGACCAGGAGCCTGCGGTTGAGCTCGAACGCGGTGCTGGAGGTGAGCCGCACGATCTCGTGCGGCAGGGCGGCGTACTCGTAGGGGCGATGCACGACGCCGGTCTTGGGGTAGACGACGTACTGGCCGCCGAGGAACAGGAACAGGTCCGACGCGGTGTCCATCGCGCCGGTGTAGCGGGTGGCGAAGCCGGGCGGCAGCGAGCGCCAGTTGCCCTCGATCGGGGCGAAGTCGCCGGGCGTCGAGGGCTCTCCGGTGGCGGGGATGACGGCGTATTCCTCGCCGCTGAGGAGGTAGCGCCGGTCGCCGCGCTGGAAGGTGGCGTCGACGGCGCGCGGCAGCGCCTTCGGGTAGCCGGTGTCGGCGACCAGCGGGATGTCGGCGCCGTTGAGCGTGTAGCGGTAGTACTCCAGGCCGCTGACCAGGAACAGGTGGTCGCCGGACACGTAGGCCGCGTCGACCGTCCCGGTCGTGTTGAGCGCCGTGGCGATCCTGCCGAGCGGGCGCGTCGGGTGCTGGGCGGGGTCGGTGCCCACGGTGAAGGTGTCGTCGCCGAAGAAGTACGGTGTGCCGTTGACGTCGGCCGCCGCCCGGATCCTCGCGGGCAGGCCGTCGGGGTTGTCCCTGAGCGCCCGGGGATAGCCGTCCTCCTGACGGCCGTTCTGCGCGACCTTCGTGTACGTGTCACCGAAGATCAGGAACAGTGTGGTGCCCCTGACCAGCGTGGCCTGCACCCGGGCCCTGTCCGGGACCGGCCACCTGTCGCGCACCCGGCCGGGCGGGCCGAGGAGGCCGCTCGTCACGTCGCGCTGGGCGTAGGTGTCGCCGTTGAGGAAGTACTCGGCGCCGTTCCAGGTGAACGCCGTGTCGATCGAGGTCCAGCGCGGCAGGTCCTCGGTGTTGGCGGCGAGCTGCCGGGGGTGGCCCGCGTCCATCTTCCGGTCCACCAGGCGTCCCCGGTAGCGGTAGTACTCGCGGCCGGTGAACACGTAGGTGAACTCGCCGCGCACCAGCACCGCGTCGACCCGGCCTGTGGTGGCCAGCTCCCCGCCCGCCAGGTTGCCCCAGCGGCCCGCGGTGGGCTCACCGGCCGTCTTCAGCGGGCCGAACGGCTTGGTGACCAGGAACTCCCCGGTCAGGTTGTCGAAGAAGTAGCGGGTGTCGCCGTGCTCGAAGGCGGCGTCGACGCGCTCCCAGGCGGGCAGCCGGTGGCCGTTGCCCTTGAGCTCCAGCACCGGCGGGTCCTCACCGGGGTCGGCGATGACCGGGCGCACCAGGAAGCTGCCGCCCTTGTGGTCGACGCTGAACCAGGGCCCGTCGGAGGACTCGACCGGCATGTTGAACGGGACCACCTCCCCGGCGACCGGCTCGGCGAAGACCCTGCCGACGTCGACCGGCCTGGCGGGCCGCGCGGGCGTGGCGATCGGGAGGGCGTACAGCTCGGGGGTGAGCGCGAACGACGAGGCGTGCTTCTTCCCCCCGGCCGCGTATGAGCAGGACACCACGATCGAGTCGTGCGCGCCCGTTCCCGCGCCGGGGACGGTGGCCGAGGCCCGTACGAACAGGGTCGCGCCGGTGATCGGGCCGTCGTGCGGGGGGCCGGGCGGCAACGTCTGCGGGGCGACCCACTCGCGGTTGAGGTTCTGGAAGGAGTAGAGGACCCGCACCCGGTGCTTGGGCGGCGGCGCGGAGACGTTCTGGCTCTCGCCCTCCGTCGTCGCGGTGATGACGGTCTTGCCGGTGCCCTCGGGCGCGACCGCCTCCACGACGCTCCAGAAGACGAAGACCCGGCCGAAGGCGTGCACGGGGTCGACGCGGTCGGCGTCGATCCGCGCGTCGACCCGGTTCCACGGCTCCCAGCTCGCCGACAGGCGCTCGCCGTCGCGGAACTCGGCCTCCCGGAGGTACCAGCGGCGCGGATCGGTCCGGGTACGGCCGAACAGGACGAGCCTGCGGGTGCTGTCGGCGTCGTCGTCGGCACGGTAGACGTAGGCCCCGGCGATGGCCAGGCGGCTCACCTCGGTGTACTCGTCGAGGTAACGCCGGTAGGCGTGCTGGACCGTCTCCGCGGTGATCTCGCCCTGGAGGAGGTCGTCCTCCAGCTCCCTGAACGCGGGGGTCCTGGTGTCGCGCAGCTCGGGGCGGACGTAGTTCTCCGGGTAGAGGAAGACCTTCCGGTTGGCCTCCCAGGTGCGGTAGTTCCGCAGCCACTGCCACCAGGTGCGCAACCTCGGCTTGACGTCCTGGCCGTCGTCGAGCTCCTCCAGGTCCAGGAGATAGCGGTGCAGGTAGAGCTGGGTGGCCGCGATGGCCTCCCGCACCCGTGAGGTGGTGCCCTCGCGGCCCATCTCGACGTCGATGAGGGCGTGCTCGTAGATCTCGGCGGCGTCGGCCAGCTCGGGGTGCAGGTGCAGCACCGCCGGGACCAGCGCGTCGCGCCTGGCCACGTTGAGGTCGTCGTGCGCGAGCGGGATCGCCGCCTCGGGCAGCAGGGCCTCAAGGGTGTCGGCGGTGGCGCCGTACAGCGCCGACGGACCGGCGCCCATCCTGTCGGCGACCGAGAACAGGCGGGTGAGCTTGAGCAGGAACTCGATCTCGAACCGGTCCTCCTCGGCGGGGAACTCGGTGATCAGGCCCGCGTTGCGCTTGACCCACCGCAACTCGTCGGGGTCCCACGGGAACAGCTCGCACAACCGCTCGTACGGCTCCTTCGCGCCCCGGGCCAGCATCTGGGCCAGGCCGGGGTGGCGCCGGTTGAGGTCGGCGAAGGCGACGACGGTGTGCATGTCGGTCAGGCGGTAGTCGGCCGTGTCGGACCAGCGGTGCCGGAAGAGCTGCGGGAAGGTGCGGTCGACCACGTCCAGGCGGCCGGAGTAGCGGACGTACCGGTCGTCCCTGGCCAGGTAGGCGGCCTCGCCCAGGGTGAAGGCGCCGGTGACGCCCGCCTCGAAGGAACTCGGCAGGTCACCCCAGTCGTCCTTGATCGTGCGGGGGTAGCCCTGCTCGACGTGGCCGGGCGCGCCGGGCGCGTAGCGGACGTACTGGTCGCCGGAGAAGACGTACAGCTCGCCCCCTCGGCCGACGAACGCGGCGTCGATCACCGGGGTGGTCGCGAACGCGTTGCGGACGCGGCCGAACCGGGCGGCGACGGAGCCGACGGCGCCGTCGACGGTGAAGCGGTCGCCCTTGAAGAAGTGGACCCTGCCGTCCTTCAGGAAGGCGGCGTCGACACCGTCCTCGAACTCGGCCGGGAGGTCTCCCCAGTCGCCCTCGATCGTGCGGGGGTAGCCCTCGTCGACGTACAGGTAGTCGGCACCGGTGTAGCGGACGTACTGGTCGCCGGAGAACAGGAAGGTGTGCCGGTCGCGGACCAGCGCGGCGTCGACCCTCCCGAGGTCGGCGATTGTGTTGCGCACCCTGCCCAGCAGGCCGATCGGGTACGTCGCGGACGCCGACGTCGAGACGGCGTGCACGAGGTTGCCGGTGACCAGGTGGGCGGTGCGCCCGTTCGCCACCGCCGCGTCGACGCCGTGGACGGCGGCCGCGTCGTCGAAGGACTCGGGCAGCCCGGCGAAGGCCGCCTCCCTGCGCAGCTCGCGCACGATGGGCCTGGGGTAGCCGGGGTCGACGTACCGGTAGCCCGGTCCGGTGTAGCGGACGTACCGGTCGCCGCCGAAGAGGTAGGTGTGGCCGCCGAAGACCACCGCCGCGTCGACGGCCGAGCCGAACGGGCTGGCCGAACGGCCCCAGCGGTCGCGGATCCGGGCGGGCGCGCTGAAGGCGCGGTCGGCGTAGGTGGTGAAGGTCTCGGTGAAGAAGAAGTGGGTCGCCCCGTCGGTCCCGGTGAAGGCGGTCCTCAGCCGGTCGCCGGGCGCGACGGTGAAACCGCGCCAGAGGCGTTCGATCGGCCGGGGGTGGGACCACAGGCCGGTGTCCTCGCTGAACCGCACGCAGCGCTCGCCGCTGAGCAGCACCGTCGTCCGGCCCTCGAACAGCACCGCGTCGGGCACCGGGAACCCGTCCGGCGCCTGCCAGAACGTCTCGTCGACGAGCGCGGGGGAGCCGGGGTCGGGGCTCTCGTAGGGGCCCTCGTCACCGGTGTAGGTCAGGTGGCGCATCGTGCCGCCGGGCCCGGGGGGCTCGAACAGGTGCGTCGTGCCGTCGCGGTGGTAGGCCAGCGCGACACCGGTCAGCCCGCCCCAGTGCTCGGCGACGGACCTCGGCTCACCGTCGATGACGGCGCCGTCGGCACCGTCGGCCGGGTCGCCGTAGACGACGAACTGGTCCCCGCTGAACAGGTACGTCCTCCCGTCCCGTCCCACGAACGCGGCGTCGACCGTGTTGTCCTGGTAGATCGTGTTGCGCGGGCGGCCCCACTCCTCGTCGAGCGGGTAGTCCTTGCCGACGGCCGTGTCGAAGCACATCGGGCCCTTGAACAGGTAGGTGTTGCCGTCGGCCCCGGTCAGCACGGCGTCGAGGCCGTCGCGGTATCCGGCCGGGACGGTACGCAGCGCCGGTGGCCGGACCGGCTCGTGGCGTTCGGGGCCCTCCAGGGCGTGCTGCCGCCGCCAGCCCTCGGCGGTCTGCACCATGACCGAGCCCCGGTCGACGTAGGCGGCCGTGACGCCGGGCAGCTCGTAGGACCTGTGGAGGCCGTCGGAGACGGCGTGCCACTCGCCGCCGCGGAACAGGTAGACGGTACGCCGGTCGGCGAACGCCGCGTCCACCCCGTCGAGGGTGACCTTCAGCGCCCCCAGGCGGGGCTCCCCGGCCAGCGCCGACAGGGCGCGCGGGTAGCCGTCCTCGACCACCCGGTAGTCGTGGTCGCGGTAGCGGACGTACTGGGAGCCGGAGAACAGGTACGTGTACGTGCGGGTGACGTCGGCGCCGTCGACCTTCTCGGTCACCTCCGTGACCAGGGTCGCGTCGACCCGGCCGGTGCGCTGGATCGTGTTGACGACGTTGCCCCAGAACGCCGAGGTGGCCGCCGGGTAGCGGTCGTCGACCTCGGTGTGGTCGGCACCCGAGTAGCGGACGTACCGGTCGCCGGAGAAGACGTAGGTCTTGCCGTCCTTGCCGGTGAACGCGGCGTCGACCCGGTCGAACGGGAGGCTGTCCCAGCGTTCGCGCAGGTTCCGGGGCTCCGACCACCAGCGGTGCCGGTTGTCGAAGACGACGAAGCGGTCACCGCTGAACAGGTAGGTCTGGTTGTCGCGGCCGGTGAGGACCGCGTCGACACCGGTGAACGCGTCGGGCAGGTTGAGCCAGTTCTCCGCCAGCGGCCGGGGAAACCCCTCGTCGGGCACGGTGTGGTCGCGGGTGGAGTAGCGGACGTAGAACGGGGTGTCGTCGCCGTGGACCCGGACGCGGTCACCGGCGCGGCGGACGGTCAGCACGATGCCACCCTCGGCGGTCACCCGCCACTCGGGCGAGGCGCCGGTCACGGCGGCGGCCGGGCCGACGACCACGCCGTGCTCGGAGAGGCGGCGGCGCAGCGCGGGCGAGCAGTTGCCGTCGGCCAGCTCGGCCTCGTATCCGGCGGGCAGGTCGAGGATGAGCCCGGCCGGGCCGAACAGGTGGGCCGCGCCGTCCATCACGAACGCGGCGTCGACCCGGTCGAGTCCGCCCCAGTCACCGGCGACGGCCCGCGGATACCCGAGGTCGACAACGGAGTAGTCGGCGCCGGAGTAGCGGATGTAGCGGTCGCCGCCGAACAGGTAGGTCCTGCCGTCGAGCCCGACGAACGCGGCGTCGACCCGGCCGCCGGGCAGCGCCTCGGCCGCCAGGCCCCACCGCTCCGCGGTCGGCACCACGCCGCCGGACCCGCCGAGGGCGACGGTCTTGCCGTCCTTGAACAGGTGGACGGTGCCGGAGCCGTCCTCGAAGGCCGCCTCGACGGCCCCCTCGAACTCGACCGGCACACCCGGCCGCCACGTCTCGATGCGCCGAGGGTACCCCTCGGCCACCCGGACGCCGTCGTTCTCCGGGTTGTCGGTGTAGCGCACCACCTGGTTGCCGGAGAACAGCAGGTACCCCTCGGCGTCGGCGTACGCCGCGTCGACACGCTCGGCGCCGTCGAAGGTGTTGCGCAGGCGGCCCCACCGCTCGGTGAGCGGCCGCTCGGCCACCCCGTCGAAGGCGCGGTCGCCGGACAGGACGTACGTGCGGCCGTCGTGCCCGTGGAAGACGGCGTCGACCGCGTCGCGGAAGGCCTCGGGGAGCGGCGTGTCGCCCTGCCACCACTCGGTGACCGCCCTCGGGTAGCCCTCGTCGGCGTACGCGTAGTCGTCGCCGGAGTAGCGCAGGTACTGGTCACCGGCGAACAGGTGGGTGCGGCCCTCGGGGTCGACGTAGGCGCCGTCGATCCTCCTGGGAGCGGTGAAGTTGTTGCGTACCCTGCCCCAGACCTGCTCCTTCGGCGCCCAGCGGGTGCCGCCGGGCTCGCGGGTGAAACACCGCGAGGCGGGGCCGGGGCCCCGGCCGACGATCCACTCGGTGCCGTCGGGCAGGGTGAAGGCCGCGTCGATCGCGGACAGGCCCGCGAAGTGGGGCGACAGGTCGGTCAGCGGCCTCTGCCGGGAGTCGGCCAGGGCCAGGGTGTCGGCGGAGTAGGTCCAGTAGACGTCGCCGTGGAACATGTGGATCAGGCCGTCGTGGCCGGTCAGCAGCGCGTCGAAACGGTCGTGGCCGGGCGGCAGGGCGAGCGGCTCGGGGAACTTGCCGGTCAGGTCCTGGTCGCGGAAGGCCACGGTGACCTCGTCGGCGTCCAGGCCGAGCTTGGCGGCCAGCCGGGCGAAGCGGCGCAACCGCCGGTAGACCCGCCGGAAGTCCGGCCCCGCCCGGCCGGCGCCGCCGTCCCCGAGGGCGGGGGCCACCAGCACGTCGAGCGCGCCGGGCGCCACGGCCGCGCCGATCGCCTCGACGACCGGGCCGGGCACGCCGAACACGTCCTGGAGCAGGGTGAGCAGGGTGCCGTGCTGGAGCGCGGCCAGCTCGCCGAGGGTGCCGGCCAGCTCGACGATCGCGGCCGTCTGCTCCTTGGCCACCGCGTGCAGCAGGAAGAAGACGTCCCTGGCGTAGTCGTCGAGGCCGGGCAGGGTGAAGTCGAGCGCGCTGGTGACGGTACGGAAGTAGGCCAGCCGGTGCTCGGGCACGCCGAGGCTCCCGGTCAGGTGCCCGGCCCCGACGAGCATCGCGACCAGGCGGGAGCGCTCGCCGTCGTCGAAGCCGAGTTCGGTGAGGGCGTCGAGGTCGAGGCGGTAGGGAGCCTGCGCCCGCGTGATGCCCGCGATGCGCTCGAAGGCGAGTTCCCCGTCCTCGTGGGTGAAGCCCTCACCCAGGTCGAGGCTGCCCTCGGTGTCGTCGAACCCGTGGCGCAGCTCCTCCTTGACGTGGCCCTCGTGGGTGACCACGCCCTCCAGCCGCCCGACCAGCCGGGTGGCCATGGCCTCGTCCGCCAGGTCCGCGAGGTCGGCGGGGGAGATCAGGTGCGTTTCTGCCTTAACCGCCGCGAGCTGGGCCTTCATCGCCGCCAGCACGATGCGCCGGACCGGGTGGAACTCCAGGGCGAGGCCGAGGTCGGCGAGGTCGAGCGTGGCGAGGGCGGCCTTGTCGCGGTAGGTGCCGTCGGCGTCGACGACGCCGTTGAAGCGCAGACTCTCGGTGAGCGCGGCGAACTGCTCGGCGGTCAGCCTCAGCTCGCCGAAGGCGGCCGGGTCGAGCGGGATCCTGGCCGCCCGGTAGCCCTCGACCCGCTCCCTGAGCAGGGCCAGCACGGCGGGCGCGACATCGTCGAGGGGCGCGTCGACGCGGAAGCCGGCGGCCCGCGCGGGGTCGGCGAACATCTCGGGGTCGAGGACCTCGCCCGTCTCGGCGAGGTAGCCGTTGTGCACCAGGTTGTCGTAGAGCTCGGCGCGACCGGCCTCGGTGAGATGCGGCAGGGCGGCGGCCAGGTCGGAGGGGTAGAAGGCGTCCAGCCCGGCGACGGCGCCGAACAGCGGCTCCCGGCACGCGGAGAAGTCCCCGGCCAGGGTCAGCTCGGCGGGCAGGTCCTCGGAGACGAGCAGCCCGTCGGCCTGGACGACGTTCCTGACGACGAGGTTGGTGAAGATCTTGGTGGCCAGCCGGTCGCCCAGGCCGAGGCCCAGGAAGTCGCCCTTCGCCAGCACGGCGAGGTCGCCGACGGCGTCGTAGGCGGCGGTGGCCACGGTGGCCGGGTCGATCCGCAGCAGCCGCGGGTCGTGCGGGGAGACCACGCCGTCGGTGTACGTGGTCAGCACCTCGTACAGGACCTGCGCGGCCCGCTCGCCGAACCGGTCGGAGACGAGGGCCCGCGGGGTCAGCGCCACGTCGGCGAAACGCTCGGCGATCCCGGCGATGACCTCGGCCTGCTCCTCCTCCGACTCGGGGGTGGCCGGTTCGCCGAGGACGGCGACGAGGTCCTCCCCGGTGAAGCCCCACGTGCGCATCCAGGCCACGACCTCGAACACCGTCTGGGCCAGCCAGAGCGAGGCGGCCGGGTCCTCGTCGCGTTCGAGCATGCGGTGGATGTCGCCGGAGCGGCCGTCGAGCACCGGGAGCACCGGGAAGGTCGAGTGGCGCTCGATGGCCGGGTCGGCCTCCAGCGCGGCCAGCACGGCGAACAGCTCCTCGACGGACATGCCCAGGGCGCCGGTCAGCCGGGCCACCCTGTTGAGCACGACCAGGCCGGGACGGCCGATGCCCCGGTCGAACGGGCTCTCCTCCAGGGGGCCCGCGTAGCGCGCCCGAAGGCGGCGGACCACCTCGGCGATCTCCGTCTCCGCCAGGCCGATGGAACGTGCCAAAACCCGCCGGTAGGGGCGGTTCCGCGGCGCGAGGATGTCACCGGAGGGGAACGGGCCGTCCTTGATCTCGTTGGGCAGCGTCCGGGTGATCAGCGCCTCGATCAGGTCGAACGGCACGTCGTGGGTACGGTGCAGGTGGGTCGCGGCGGCCACCGCGCGCAGCGTGACCAGGTCCAGGTCGCCGGAGACGCCGGAGGCCACCCGGTCGAGGTCGGTGAACGACAACCCCGTCCCGCGGGCCAGCCGGACGAAACGGTGGGCGCGGTCGAACCACTCGCGGGGAGGCTCGCCACCGGAGCGCAGCACGAGCGTGCGGCCGTCGGGGCCGATGTCGACGACGGCGCCCTGGTGCACCCAGAACCCGCTCCGGGAGCGTTCCAGCTCGGGGTCCTGGTAGAGCAGCTCGTTCAGCTCCTCGCCGGTCAGCGAGGTCGCGGCCAGGAACCGGCCGACGTCGCACAGCGCGGGGACCGGCTCCTCGCCGGGGCCCAGGCCGTAGACCTCGGCCAGGGAGAGGTCGTCGGGGCGCGGGACGGAGACGAGGTCGACGTCCTCCGGGGTGAGCCCGAGGTAGTCGCGGGTCACCCGGTCGGGGTCGACCCTGGCGGCGAACAGCCGGTAGAACTCGACCGGATCGACCCCCAGATACCTCAGGTAGGTGGTGAACCGCGCGGCGTCCAGCAAGAAGGGCAGGCCGCGCGGGTGCCTGAGCGTCCTCAGCCGGTCGTACGGCCGCTCGCCCACCAGGGCCTCGAGCACCTCGTTGACGATGTCGAGGTACGGCAGCGCGGTGAAGGTGTTGTCCGCGTCGAGTCTGACCTTCCCGATGCCCGGCCG
Organism: Streptosporangium sp. H13245; assembly: GCF_055690525.1. NCBI lineage: Bacteria > Bacillati > Actinomycetota > Actinomycetes > Streptosporangiales > Streptosporangiaceae > Streptosporangium > Streptosporangium sp. H13245. The sequence continues at coordinate 99,484 of NZ_JBSZKT010000031.1, forward strand.
GCGCCGCAGCAGGGAGACGTCGTGGAAGGTCTCCTGGAGGAAGGTGAGCAGGTCCGTCAGATAGGCCGCGGGCGAGTAGACGGAGCGGGCCTCATCACCCGCCCGCAGGTCGAGGTGCCCGAAAAGCCGTTCGTAGCCCGGTAACGAGGCGTCGCTGCGCACGCGGAAGGTTCCCTCCGTAAGTAGGCCCCCGATTCGGACGCCTCATGCTCGCCTATCCGGAGAAGAAGATCTACCTCCCCGAACGGTGACATTTTTGATCTATATGGTTTAAAGCTGAAAAATCCTGATTTGTGACGCCGGGGGTGGCGGGGGTGGCGGGGG
>NZ_JBSZKT010000032.1:0-99220 GCF_055690525.1 Streptosporangium sp. H13245
GCCGCCGGGGCCGGGGACATGTCCCCGGCCCCGGCGGCGCTTTCATGTCCGGGCCCCGTCGTCCGGGAATTCCCGATCTCCTGATTCGGCGGCCGAGCCGGGCGTGTACGACGATGTGGACGCGGCCGGATCCGCGGTGTCCCGGGGCCGGACGAAGCCCATATGATCGCGGAACGGCCTTCGATTCGTACGCGGGAACTCCGGTCATCTCACCGGGTACGCGGCGGCCCTGAAACGGTACGAACGACTGCCGGGCTCCTCCCAACCGGACCCGGCCGGCGTGATGGCGCTTCCGGCTTCCGTCGTGCGGTGGTGTCGGGCGAGACCGGTGAGCGACAGCCCGGTTACCCGAACGGCGGGATGCCACGAACAAGAAGAACAGCAATCAGCGGGAAAGCCGGTCATTTCTCAGGGGTTCTCGTGGACGATCCGCCACCGAGGTTGTGCGCCCAGCGAATTGTCGTCGGCCGCGCGGGCGAACTGCCGGCGTGGCTGCTCGACGGCATGTTCCGCCTGCGTCACGAGGTGTTCTACGAGCGCCTGCGCTGGGACGTCGACAGCGTTCACGGCATGGAACGCGATTTCTACGACGACTGCGATCCGGTCTACGTGATCAGCTATCGGGTGGACTGCCAGGAGGTCACGGGGTGCTGCCGACTGCTGCCCACCGACGGCCGTTACATGCTCCCCGAGGTCTTTCCCGAGACGTTGCGCGGTGGTGCGGCTCCTCGTGATCCGGCCATCTGGGAACTGAGCCGCCTGGCCACCGGCCAGGGTGGGTTTCGTACCATGGCGGCAGGTTTCGGCCCCCTCGCTCGTGCGCTGCTCTGGAAGGCGTTCCGCTGGGTCGATCGGCACGGCGAGGCGGTGGTGGCGGTTTCCGACGTGGCCCTGGAGCGCGGCGTGAACGCGATGGGTGTTCCCACCCGGCGACTGGGCGATGGCGAAGCGGCACGCCTCGGCAGGCTTCTCTGCTCCGCCTACATCACATCGACCAGGGATTTTCTGGAAAACGCGCCCCCTGTCCCGCAAATGGAGACGGATTGTCACGGCGGTTGTGCCGCCGTTCGGTCCTGACCCGGTCACGTCGCCTCAACACTTCCGAGAGCGCGCGTCACCGGCGGCGACGATCCTGGACGAGGTCGGACGACGGTGGATCACCGTGGGCCGTAATACCAGGTTGTCGTCCACGGTCGCGTTCCCGCCCGGGTGGCTTCGCACGCGGACGGGAAGCGCCTCGGAGGCGCTCACCGTCCTGCGGTCAGCGCCTCCGAGCGCCACAGGTCGCGATAGTAGCCGGGAGAGGACACCAGCTCCCGGTGGGTGCCCCGCTGAGTCACCGAACCGTTCTCCAGTACGACGATCTCGTCCATCCGCTCCAGCCCGCGCAGGCGGTGCGTGACGAGCAGTGTCGTGTGGCCGTGGGTGGCGTCCAGCAGGTCGGCCATGAGCGCGTCCGCCGTCGTCTCGTCCAGGGCCTCGGCGGGCTCGTCCAGCAGCAGCACCGGCGGGTCGTGCAGCAGCGCCCGCGCCAGCGCCAGCCGCTGCAGCTGGCCCCCGGACACCGTGCGCCCGTCCTCGCCGAGCACCGCGTCCCAGCCGGTCCGCTCCACCCACCGGTCCAGGCGTGCCCGCCGCACCGCCTCCGCCAGCTCCTCGTCACCGGCCTCCGGGCCCGCCAGCCGCAGGTTGTCCCGTACGGATGTCTGGAACACGTACGGATCCTGCGTCAGCCCGGTCATCACCCGCCGGGTGTCGTCGGAGGCCAGCTCCCGGACGTCCACCCCGCTGATCCGGATCGTCCCCGACTCGGGTTCGACGAGGCGCATCAGGGCCGACAGCAGGGTGCTCTTCCCCGCGCCGCTGGGGCCGACCAGCGCGACGCGCCTGCCGGGGGTGAGGGTCAGGCTGACGCCGTCCAGCGCGGGGGCGAGGCCGGGGCCGTGCCGGACCACCAGGTCCTCGATCTCGACGGTCGGCGGCCCGCCGGGGACCGCGAGGGGAGCGGACGGCTCGGCCACCGCCGGTGGGGTCGCGCCGACCTCCCGCAGGCGGCGCAGGGCGGCGAGCACCCCGGTCAGCCGCTCCCCGGCGGCGGCCATCGGCAGCACCGGCTCGAAGGAGATCAGCGAGACCAGCGCGAGTACCGCGGTGGTCACGGCACCCGCCCCGGAGTTCATCGCGAGCAGGACGACGGCCGTCACGGTCAGTCCCTGGGTGAGCAGGCCCAGGGCCGAGGCCACCGCGTTCGCCCGCGCCTGCCTGCGCTCCAGCGCCGCCAGCCGGGCGCCGGTCTCGGCGGCTGCGGCCAGCGCCCGCCCGTCCGCCCCGTAGGCGGCCAGGTCGGCGGCCCCGTGTACCAGGTCGGCGACCCGGGCCGCCAGGTCCGCCCGCGCGGGGGCGATCCGCGCCGACCAGCGTCGTGCGGCGGCGGCCGTGCCCGCCGGGATCAACACCCCGGCCACCAGCAGCCCGGCCAGGAGCGCCAACGCCGCCGCCGGGAGCAGGAACAGCCCGATCACCACCGCGGCCACCCCGGTGACCAGCGCGGCGACCGCCGGGAGCAGGCAGCGTACGAGGAGGTCCTGTACCGCGTCGGTGTCGTCGACCATGCGGCTGAGCAGGTCGGCCCCCCGCTGGTTCAGCGGTCCCGCGGGGATGAGCGCCCGGTAGAGCCGCTCCCTGGTCGTCGCCTGGGCCCGCAGCGCCACGTCGTGACCGGCCAGGCGTTCCCCGTAGCGGAAGACGCCCTTGGTCGTCGCGAAAGCCCTCACCCCGACGATCGCCACGCTCAGCGCGGCCAGCGGAGGCTGTTCGGCGGCCCTGGTGATGAGCCACGCGGCGGACCCGATCAGCCCGAGCCCGGCCAGCTCGGCCGCCGCCCCCGCCGCCGCCGCGAGAACCAGCCGCCCGCCGGTCCGGCCCGTCGTCCGCTTACCCGTCCGCTCCACCGGTTGGCCGTCCGCTCGGCTCGTCGCCCGCTCGCCGGTTCGGTCCACCGGTCGCTCGCCCGTCCGGTCCGCCGGTTGGCCGTCGGTCCGGCTCGTCGCCCGTTCGCCGCTCTGGTCCACCGGTCGCTCGCCGCTCTGGTCCATCGGCCGCTCGGCTCCCCGGCCCGCCGGTCGCTCACCGGTCCGGTCCGCCGGTCGTTCGGCTGTTCGGTCCGCCGGTCGTTCGGCTGTTCGGTTCGTGGGGATTCCGTCGGTCACGAGGAGATCTCCTCTCGTGTCCCCGCCGGGGGTCTCTCCCCGGCCACCACGCGGCCGTCGGCGATCCGGATCACCCGGTCGGCCAGGTCGATCATCGCGGGCCGGTGGGCGACGATCACGGCGGTGCGGCCCTCGGCGAGGTCGCGGGTCGCGCTCACGACCGCGCTCTCGCTGCGGCCGTCGAGCCGCGCGGTCGGCTCGTCCAGCAGGAGCAGCCCGGCGTCCGGCCGACAGAACGCGCGGGCCAGCGCGACCCGCTGCCGCTGCCCGGCCGACAGGTTCGTCCCCCGCTCGCCGAGCACGGTGTCGTACCCCTCCGGCAGTGCCGTGACGAACTCGTCCGCCTGCGCGGCCCGCGCCGCGGCCCTGATCTCGCCGATCGTCGCCCCGGGGGCGCCGAGCCCGATGTTGTCGGCCACCGAGGTGGCGAAGAGGTGCGGGCGCTGCGGTACGAACGCCAGCCGCGCGCGCCAGGAGTCGTGGTCGCCGATCTCGGCGCCGTCGACCAGCACCCTGCCCTCCGAGGGGGTGACGAAGCCGAGCAGCAGGTGGAGCAGGGTGCTCTTGCCCGCCCCGCTCTCGCCGACCAGCGCCACCCGCTCACCGGGCGCGATCACCAGCGACACGTCCTCCAGCGCGGCCTCCTCCCGGTCCGGGTAGCGCACCGTGACGTGCTCCAGCCGTATCTCCGGCGCCCGCCCCGACCCGGATCCCGCCTCCGGTCCGTGTCCCGGTTTTCGCGGAATTTCCGTCGCGGTACGCGCGCCCGGGTGCCCGTCGCGCTCCGTGGACTCCAAAGACGCCGAGGGCTCCGGGGCATTTGTCACCTTCCCCGCCCCCGGCTCGCCGTCGAGTACGGCGAACGCCTCGTCGGCGGCGGCGACGCCCTCCATCGCCGCGTGGAACCTGCCGCCCATGTTGCGTAGCGGCAGGTACGCCTCCGGTGCCAGGAGCAGGACCAGCAGCGCGGTCGACAGGTCCAGGGAGCCGGACAGCAGCCGCAGGCCCACCGGGACGGCGACCAGGGCCAGCGACAGGGACGCGGCCAGCTCCAGTACCAGCGAGGACAGGAACGCCACCCGCAGCGTGCGCATCGTCGCGGCCCGGTGGGCGTCGGCCACCCGCCCGATCACCTCGGCCTGGTAGCGGGCCCTGCCGAAGGCGCGCAGCGTGGGAAGGCCCCTGACCACGTCCAGGAAGTGCCCGCCGAGGCGGGACAGGGCCTTCCACTGGCGTTCGGTCACGGCCTTGGTGTGCATGCCGACCAGCGCCCCGAAGATCGGGATGAGCGGCAGCGTGACCAGCACGATCACCGCGCTGGCCAGGTCGGCGGCGAACAGCCGGACGAGCACCGCGATCGGCACGACGCCCGCGACCGCCACCGCGGGCAGGTAGCCCGACAGGTAGGGGTCGAGGGCGTCCAGGCCCCGGCCGGTCAGGGTCACCAGCTCGCCCGAGCGCTGGGAGGCCGGTCTGACGGGGCCCAGGTCCCGCAGCCGCGTCAGCAGGCGGTGCCGCAGGGCGGACTTCACCCCGGTGGTCATCCGCCCGGCGGCGGTCCCCTGCGCCAGGGTGAGCAGCGCCCGGACGCCGACGACCAGCGCCAGCAGGATCAGGGCCGGGGCCGCGAACCGCCCGGACAGCACCCCGGCGAGCAGCTCCGCCTGGACGAGGACGAGCAGCCCGGTCAGGACGGCGGCGGCCAGGCACACGGCCAGGTGGCGGCGGACGGCCCGCTCGCCCAGTGCCAGCCGTACAAGATCCTTGTGCATGCCCACCCTAGAGAGCTCAGAAGAACGACGGAACCCGGTCGGAGGCGGCGCGTCCGGGACCGAACGTCCGCCATACCCATACTTGCCCACCCACCATGACCGGCGCGAAGGGCAGAATCATGACACTCAGCACACTTAGCGTCCCGGCGGGCGCCGTACGGTCGAGCAGCCAGGGGGCGAGCACGGCGAGCAGCACCGCGACGGGCGCGGCGGCGGCGCACGCGGAGAGCAGGAACGCCCACCCGGTGCGGCGCGCGCCGGTCACCCGCCCCGGCAGCCGCCACGAGGCGAACGTCCAGCCGTGGAAGGCGAGCAGCGCGGCCACCACCAGCCCGCCCAGCAGCCCCGGGAGGCTGATCGCGGACCCCGTCAGGCCGCCCGCCACCGCGACCAGGGCCATGCCCCAGCTCAGCGCCAGGCCGTACGAGCCGATGGTGATCGCCCAGTCCCAGGTCGCCCGCCACGCGCTCCCGTCGGCGCGGCGGCGGAACCAGAGCCCGGCGTCGCGCACGATCCACGACACCAGCAGGGAGACCACCAGCGGGTAGAGGCCGAACAGCACGTCCCCCTCGATCGAGGGGAAGACGCCGAACAGCACGCCCGCCACGGCCACCAGCCACACCTCGTTGGCCAGGACGAACGGCGCCATGGCGGCGACGATCCCGTCCCGATCCCTCTGTGTCCTGCCGAGTACGGGCAGCAGCATGCCCAGGCCGATGTCGAAGCCCTCCAGGGCGAAGTAGCCGATCAGCAGGAGTGCGAACACGCCTAGCCAGAGGATGTCCACGGTCTCTCCCTGGAAGCTCTAGTAGCTGAGCGCGTGCGCGCGCTCGTTGGGGTCGGCCGGTGCGTCCGCGCCGAGGGTGACGGCGGCGGGTCCGCGCCGTACGGTGCGGGCGATCAGCACGTAGTCGATCACCGCGAGCAGGGCGAGCACGCCGCCGAAGGCGATGAGCGAGACGGTGACCATCCCGGAGGTGAGGCCGGGGGACATGGCGTCGGCGACGGTCAGTTTTCCGTTGATCAGCCAGGGTTGCCGGCCGGACTCCCTGGCCAGCCAGCCGAGGATCGCCGCCACGAACGGCAGCGGGGTGATCGCCATCAGCACGGGATGCGTCCAGCGCCAGCGCGGCAGCCAGTACACGGTCGGCGCCAGCACGAGCAGGATGAGGAACTGGAGCGGCTGGCCGATCAGGATCATGAAGCCGAGTCCCAGCCCGGGGAGGCCGCCGCCGTCGAACTTGCCCGGCTGGAACTGGCCGATCACGCCGAACTGGGCGTAGCCGAAGCCGACCGTGATCAGCGAGCCGACCAGCGAGGTGATCACTCCCGTGCGGAGCGAGCTCGTGAAGAACTCCCGCTCGTCGGTGCGCCGGAACAGCTGGTACGCGCTGGCCCCCATCACCACGAAACCGCCGGTCCACAGGCCCGCGCCGATGACGTGCGGCAGTGCCATGGACAGTGCCGGGTTGGTGAGCAGCGCGCCGAAGTCGGTCAGGACCAGGTGGCCGTCCCGCTCCACGGCTCCGGCCGGGTTCTGCAGGAACGAGTTGGCCGCCATGATCCAGAAGGCGGAGGCGTAGGCGGTCAGCGCCACCACCCAGATGCACGCCACGTGGAGCCACTTGGGCAGCCGGTGCCAGCCGAAGATCCACAGCCCCAGGAAGGTGGACTCCAGGAAGAACGCGCCGAGTGTCTCGATCGCGAGCGGCGCGCCGAAGATGTCCCCGGCGTAGTGCGAGAGGCCGCTCCAGTTCATACCGAACTGGAACTCCATCACCAGCCCGGTGAGGATGCCGAGCGCGTAGTTGATCACGTAGATCTGGCCCCAGAAGCGGGTCACCCGTTCGTGGACCGGCCTGCCGGTGACGGCGTAGCGGGTGTGCATGATCGCGATCAGGGGGGCCAGGCCCAGGGTCAGCACGACGAACAGGAAGTGGAGGCTTCCTGTCACGGCGAACTGCGTCCGGGCCAGGTCGAGCACGTCCACGGTCTCACCTCCGTTGTTATGTCTGTCTACCTATAGGCACTCTACATGTAGTACGCCTACATGTAGCATGCCTATACGAGAGGTAGGCTGACGACGTGAGCGAGCGAAGTGAACGGGCCGCCGGGTGCGGTGACACGGGATCCGACCGGCGGGCGGGAGTGACCGGATGAACACCGACGCGCTCCGCGGTCACATGGACGCCCTGCTGCTCTCCGTGCTGGAGCACGAGCCGCTGCACGGCTACGCGATCATCGAGGCGCTCCAGGCGCGCAGCGGCGGCGCGCTGAGCGTGCCGACGGGCACGGTCTACCCGGCGCTGCGCAGGCTGGAGCAGGCGGGATACCTGGCCAGCGAGTGGGCCACGGTGGGCGGGCGCAGGCGGCGCACCTACCGGCTGACCCCCTCGGGACGCACGGCCCTCGCCCGCGAGCGCTCCGCCTGGCGGGAGTTCGCCGGAGCCATCGGCAGCGTCCTGGAACCGCGCCCCACCCGCTGACACCCCGGCCGCCGAGGAGCACGCGCGTGGCGAAACTTCAAGCGGTCACGAGCCAGACGGTCACGGGTCGGACGTCACGGCCCGGACGGGGACGGGGACGGGTTCAGGCCGGGACGGGCTCGCGCCGGGTGATCCTCAGGCAGCGGAAGGCGCCGTACAACTGCACGAGCCAGACCGCGTAGCTCACCAGCGACGCGACGGTTCCCGGCGTGAAGTCGCTGAAATCGGCGTAATCCCGCGAGCCGAGCATCAGTGCCCCGCACAACACGAGCATGACCGGCAGCATGGCCCAGACGAACACGCCCAGGGCCCGGGTGACGAGCCGGGGCCGCCTGATCCTGCGCAGGCCACGGCCCAGCGCGAGCAACGTGAGCCCGCCGACCAGGCCGATGAACATCTGGAGCATGTCCACACCACGGGCGACCGGGACGAACCAGTCCGGCGTGGTCTCGGCCACCGTCGGGGCGCTGGGAAAGATCTTCCAGATGACGTTCCACATGATCGCGGTGAGCGGCACGGTGACGAACAGCAGGGCGGCGAGCCTCCGGCCCGCCGATTTGGACAGCTCCTCCTGGTAGCCGGGCGCGATCTCGCGGATCGTCCCGAACTCCTCGACCGCGGCCCGCTCGGCCTCGTCGCGCCCCAGGCCGTCGCCCTCCAGCGCCTCGGCGGTGTCGAGCAGGCTGTCGCGCGCCTCGGTGATCAGGTCGAGTTTCGGTCTCCGAGGACCCCGGAGAGTACGGCTGAGCCCGGTCACGTATTCCTCGATGACCCCGGTGCCTGCCATGTGCTCTCCAGTCGCCCGATTCCCGTCCAGGGTATGCGTTTCCCATCCTGGTCTCCCGGCCGGGACCCGCGCATCGGGGACCACCCTGAGAACACCCCGAGTCGACCTGCGCCCACCTGCGAATACGCTCGAACCCAGCGACACCGGCGGGGAGGGTTCTGTCGTGGGGATCAGGGATCTTGAGGTGCGGGAGGGCGCGCTGGCCAACGGCCTGCCGTACTACGCCTTCGGCGACGGCGCGCCGCTCGTCGTGCTGCGCTGGTTCACCCCCGTCCACGCCAACCCGGCCGGGCTGGCGCGCGGCATGGAACTGCGGGTGCTGGCCCCGCTGGCCCGTCGCTTCCGGTTGTACGCCGTCGGCCGCGCTCCCGGCATGGTCCCCGGAACCACCATGGCCGACATCGCCGCCCATCACGCCGAGGCCCTCCGTACGGAGTTCGGCGGGCCCGTCGACGTGATGGGCCTGTCGTCGGGAGGCTCGGTGGCGCTGCAGGTGGCGGCCGACCATCCCGACGTGGTCCGCGCGCTGGTCGTCGCGGGGGCGGCGTGCAGGCTCACGCCGAACGTCAGGCGGCTCCAGCGCCGCTACACCGAGGCGGTCGCCACCGGGCGGCGCGGCCTGCAGCACCAGGCGGTCACGGCCGCCGCCTCGCCCGCCGGGCGGGCCCTGGCCGGGGCGCTGCTGTGGCTGCTGGATCCGCTGGCGCGTCCCGACGACCCCCGCGACATGCTCTCCTTCGCCCGCGCCGAGGACGGGTTCGACCTGACCGGCCGCCTCGCCGACGTCGTCGCCCCCACCCTGGTCGTCGGCGGCGAGAAGGACCTGGACTACCCGGTCGAGCTCTTCAGGGAGACCGCCGAGGGGGTCCGTGACGGCCGCCTGATCACCTATCCCGGCCTCGGTCACCTGGGGACCTTCCGCAGCGGGCGGTTCGCCGCGGACGTCGCGGCCTTCCTGGCGGAGATCGGCCCGGAAGAGATCACCCGCAAGATCTCCTGAAGCCCGTCCGACCGTCCGGCAACCCGGTCCGGCGGGGCCGGAGCATCAGGGACGCGATGACAGCGGGCAGGTTCGCCGAAACGGATGACCGCGACCCTGCCACGGCCTGGCCCCGCCACGGCCTGGTTCCGTAACGGCCTGAGCCCGTCACCGCCTGACTTCGCCACCGCCTGACCCTGCCACAGCCTGACCCCGTCACCGCCTGACCTCGCCACAGCCTGAGTCCCGCCGGAACACCCCTCGGCCAGGTTGTGCCCCCCGGGACGGGCCGAGCGCGCGCCGAAGACGGTGCCGTCCCTCCCGCACCCTCCGGCCGATGACCGGGCCGAGCTCCCCGTCCGATACTTTTCTAACAAGTTCCATACATGTATTAATCTAAAGTACTAGGACAGTAGATAAATGGAGGAACCGTGATCGAGTTCCATCTGGATGCGAAGTCCGGTGTCTCGCCGTACATGCAGCTGGTCCAGCAGGTGCGGCACGCGCTGCGGCTCGGCCTGCTGCACCAGGGTGACCAGCTGCCGACCGTCAAGGAGGTCGTGGCGCGGTTGGCGATCAACCCCAACACCGTCCTCAAGGCCTACCGGGAACTCGAACACGAGGGCCTGGTCGCCCCCAGGCCGGGGGTGGGGACGTTCGTGACGGCGACCCTCACCGACACCTCGCTGGCCGCGCACGGCCCGCTGCGGCTGGAGCTGCGGCGCTGGCTGGCCAAGGCCCGCCGGGCCGGCCTCGACGACGAGAGCATCGAGGCCCTCTTCACGACCACCTTTCGGACCACCGCTCAGGAGGAGATAGCGTGACCGCTGTCCTGGAAGCCCAGGCACTGGGGAAGAAGTACGGCAGGCGCTGGGCGCTGCGCGAGTGCACCATCGACATCCCGGCGGGCCACGTCGTCGGGCTGGTGGGCCCCAACGGGGCGGGTAAGACCACGTTGCTGAAGCTGGCCAGCGGCCTGCTCGAACCGTCGTCGGGCGGCATCGCGGTGCTGGGCGGCCGTCCGGCGGGCACGCCCGCGCAGCTGGCCAGGGTCGGTTTCGTCGCCCAGGACACCCCCGTCTACGCGGGGCTGACCGTCGCCGAACACCTGCGGCTCGGGGCGCGGCTCAACCCCCGCTGGGACGACGCCATGGCCCGTGAGCGTGTCGCGCGGCTCGGTCTCGCCCCCGCCCAGCGGGCGGGCAGGCTCTCCGGCGGCCAGCGCGCCCAGCTCGCCCTCACCCTGGGCCTGGCCAAACGGCCCGAGCTGCTGATCCTGGACGAGCCGGTCGCCTCGCTGGACCCGCTGGCCCGCCGCGAGTTCCTCCAGGGACTGATGGAGGCCACCGTCGAGCACGAGTTCAGCGTGGTGCTCTCCTCCCACCTGGTCTCCGACCTGGAGAGGATCTGCGACTTCCTGATCGTGCTGGTCGACTCCCGCGTCCAGGTCGCCGGGGAGACCGACAGGTTGCTGGCCACCCACCACCGGCTCACCGGCCCGCGCCGCGACCCCGACCGCCTGCCCGCCGACCAGTACGTGGTCTCCGCCCGCCACACCGACCGGCAGAGCACCTACGTGGTCCGTACCGACGCCCCGATCCTCGACCCCGCCTGGACGGTCACCCGGCTCGGCCTGGAGGACCTCGTCCTGGCCTACATGGAGAAGCGCGTCGCCGAGAACCGGCGAGCCGCCCTGGAGGTGCGGCGATGATCTGGCTGACCTGGCGCCAGTTCCGCGGCTCGGCCGCGATGATGGCCGCCCTGCTCGTCACACTTGTCGCCACCCTCGCCCTGACCGGCCCGGACCTGGCCTCCCGCTACTCCACCGGGATCGCCGCCTGTACGCGGGACAGCTCCTGCGACCGTTTCTTCGACCGCTTCTTCGACGAGTACCAGCTGCCCTTCATGGCCGTCAGCCTCGTCGTGCTGCTCCTGCCCGCCCTCATCGGGCTCTTCTGGGGAGCACCGCTGATCACCCGGGAGTTGGAGGCGGGCACGCACCTGATGGTCTGGAACCAGACCATCACCCGAGGCCGCTGGCTGGCGGTCAAGCTCTGCCTCGTCGGCCTGGTCGCCGTCGCCGTCGCCGGGCTGTGCGGCCTCGCGGTGACCTGGTGGTCCGACCCCCTGGACAGATCGGCCGTCCCGGAGCTGGCCCTGATGGCCCCCCTGGTGTTCGGCGCCCGCGGCATCGCCCCGATGGGGTACGCGGCCTTCGCCTTCGTCCTGGGCGTGGCCGTGGGCATGCTCGTCCGCCGCACGCCGGCCGCGATGGCCCTCACCCTGGCCGTCTTCGCCGTGATCCAGATCGCCGTGCCGCTGCTGGTCCGGCCCCACCTGATACCCCCGGTCACCGCGACCTTCGAACTCGGCAAGACGAACGTGGACGGCATCGGTATAGACCGTGACGAAACCCAGGTCGTGCACGTCGTGCTGGAGGCGGCCGTTCCCGGTCACGCCGGAGCCTGGGTCCTGTCCAGCGACCTCGTCGATCCGTCCGGGCGCATGATCGCCGGCAGCGGAACGGAAGGCGCCATCAAGACCTCCACCACGTCGGGGCCCTGCGCACCGCCGGGGGCGGGAGCGGGACAGGGCATGGACGGGTGCGTGGCCGAGTTCAACCGGCTCGGTTACCGGCAGCAGGCGACCTACCAGCCCCTGGAGCGCTTCTGGCCCTTCCAGTGGATCGAGACCGGGATCTACGCCCTGCTCACCGCCGGTCTCACCGGGTTCTGCTTCTGGTGGGTCCGAAGGCGCCTGTCGTGACCGCCGTCAGGGCCGTGGCCGCCGGGCTCGCCCTGCTGCTGGCGGCGGCCTGCGGCGCGCCGGTGCCGCCGCGCGTCCAGGCGGGCACAACGGCGGCCGGTACGGTCTGCGCGCGACCCCAGGGACCGCCCGGGGTGGAGACGGCCACCACGATCGACGTCGTCGAGCAGGCGTACTTCTGCGTCCTGGGCAACTACTACAGCGGTGCCACGCTGGACGCCCGCTCGCTGCTGCTGGCCGGGTTCGTCGCCCTGACCCAGGAGCTCAACCGCCTCGGGCACGACGTGCCCGAGGCGACCATGCCCGCGCTGACCGGTGACCGCGAAGCCGACTGGGCCGCCTTCGAGGCCGCCCACCGCAAGATCACCGACCGGGTCCCCGACCTGCGCGAGCGGCTGGCCGTCGTCACCCTCGAGGCCCTCGTGGCCGCCCTCGGCGACAACCACGCCCGCTGGGCGCACGACGTCAGGCGACCGCCCGACTACTACGACGGCGACGGCTACGGCCTGGGCCTGACCGCGAACGTCACCGGCCCGCAGGCGGACGCCAACCTCGCGGTCGCCCTCCCGCCGCTGTTCGTCACCGCCGTGCAGGGCGGCGCCGCACAGGCCGCCCGCCTGCGCCCGGGGGACATCATCGAGGCGGTCAACGACTCGGCGCCCTTCGTCGACGGCAGGGCGACCCCCGCGATCGCCGCCCTCTACCCGCAGTACCCCGACGCGCGGCCGGTGCGGCTGCGGCTGCTGCGGCAGGCCACCGGCCGCCGCTGGAGCGTCACGCTCAAGCCCGGCCTCTACCAGCGGGATCCGGCCACCTTGCAGGTGGTGCGGTCGGAGCTGCTGGACGACGACATCGCCTACGTGCGGCTGGCCGGGTTCGCCCCCGACTCCGCGAACCGGTTCTTCAGGGCCGTCTCCAGGCTGCGTACCGGCCGGACGCTGTCCGGTGTCGTGCTGGACCTGCGCGGCAACGGCGGCGGCAGCCCCGTGGAGGCGATCCGGCTGCTGAGCGCCTTCGTCCACGGCGAGGTCACCGCCTACCAGTGCACCGTGGACGCCAGGTGCGAGGCGTCGTCGACCGACAACACCGTCGAGCTGCTCGGCCTGCCGCTGGTGGTGCTCACCGACCGGGGCTGCGCCTCGGCGTGCGAGCACGTCAGCGCCGCGGTCAAGGACCTGCGCGCCGGACAGCTGGTCGGCACCAGGACCGCCGGGCTGGTCTCCGGCCCGGCGCAGTCGTACCTGCTGAGCGACAACACCCTCCTGAGCTTCCCCGACAGGCACCACCTGGGGCCCGGCCGGGAGGTGATCGACCGGATCGGCGTGCCGCCCGACCACCACGTGCCCCTGACCCCCCGGGACGCGGCCGCCGGACGCGACCCCGCCCTGGCCAAGGCCCTGGCCCTGCTGCGCAAGTGAACGGACTCCCCGTGAGACAGATCCTGGCGGTGGCCGCGGGACTGGTCGTCCTGGCCGCGTCCGCCTGCTCCGCCCCCATCCCGCCCAGGGCCGAGGCCCCGCCGGTCACGCCGTCCGGCCCCGCCACGCTGCCCGCCCCCACCGGCCCCCACCCGGTCGGCACCACCACTCTGCACCTGACCGACACCTCCCGCCCCGACCCCTGGGACCCCGACGTCGAGGCCAGGGAGCTCAAGGTCACCCTGTGGTACCCGGCCGGGCGGCGCGACGGGCGGCGGGCGCCGTACATGACACCGAAGGAGTCGGAGCTGCTCCTGAAAGGCTCCGGGATCGCGAGCGCGCCGTACGACACGCTGAGCACGACGCGCACCAACGCCGTCGAGGACGCCGACCCCACCGGGCGCGGGCTTCCGCTGGTGGTGCTCTCTCCCGGCTTCACCAAACCGGTGAGCACCCTCACGTCCCTGGCCGAGGACCTGGCCAGCCGGGGGTATGTCGTGGCCGGGATCGACCACACCTACGAGAGCCACGCCACCACCCTGTCCGACGGGAGGGTCGCCGAGTGCCTCGCCTGCGACAGCGACACCGACCCGGGCTTCGGCCCGAGAGTGGTCCAGGGCCGGGCCGCCGACGTCTCCTTCGTCCTGGACGAGCTGACCTCCAGGTGGAAGCACGCCGACCTGATCGACCGCGAGAGGATCGCGATGGCGGGCCAGTCGATCGGCGGGGCCGGAGCCGTGGCGGCCATGGTGAAGGACTCCCGCGTACGCGCCGGGATCGACATGGACGGCACCACCTACGCCAGGATTCCCCGGGGCGGCCTCGCCCGGCCGTTCATGTTCATCGGTTCGCCGCAGCACGTCCCCGGGGGCCGCGACCATTCGTGGGACCGCGACTGGAAGCTGCTGGCCGGGTGGAAGCGCTGGCTCGTGCTGTCGGACGCCGAACACCAGTCCTTCACCGACCTGCCGCTGCTGGCGGGCGCCCTCGGCATCAGGCCCGCTCCCGGTGTCCTGCCCGCGGCCCGTGGCGCCGAGCTCACCCGCGCCTACGTGGCGGCCTTCCTCGACCGGCACCTGAGGTCGCGACGGCAACCCCTGCTGGAGGGGCCGTCGTCACGCCACCCCGAGGTCACGTTCTGCCCCGCGGCGTGCGGCACCCCCTGAAGCCGTACGCGGCTCCCCGAACGGTCTCACCCGTGGTCGGGGGTGCGCCACAGGGACCACCAGCGCGACCCCAGGCGCGTCCCGCGCGGGACGACGGCGAGCGCGCAGCCGCTCATCCGGATCCCCTCGGGATGGCGGATGCCGGTGAAGAGGCAGGTGCTGAGGTCCAGGTCGGCGAGCTCCAGCTCCTCGGCGTCCACCTCGTGCAGCGAGGTCACCCGGGCGCCGTCCCGGCCCCGTACCGTGGCGGGGCCGTGCAGGGTCGCCCCCTCCAGGTCGGCCTCGGCGTCGTCGAGCCGGACGGTGAGCCGCCCGCCCACCTCCAGGCGCCGCAGGTCCACCGAGCACCCGCCGGTGGTCACGTCGAGGCCCTTGCCCGCCCACGCCCCGGCGAGGGTGAGGTGGCGGCCGACCGAGATGGGGGCGAGGTAGCCGCCCGAGGAGAAACGCGCCCCGTCGAACCCGGCCAGCCCGCCGAAGCTCGTCTTGCGGAAGGACACCGTACGGCGGAACCTGCACCCTCTCAGGGTCGCGTCGCCCGCGAAGCCGGTGCCGTCGAAGGTGACGAAGCCATGGAAGTCAGCGCACTCGAAGGAGGCGGTCCGGTCGAAGAGCGCCCCCCCGAACAGGGCGTCACCGTCGATGGAGACCCGGTCGAAGGCCGCGTGCCCGGCGATGGCGACACCGTGCAGGGACAGCCCCCGGTCGAACTTGGCCTCCCTGAAAGAGGCGTTGCGTGCGAAACGGGCGTTGAAGAACGAGGCGAGGTGCCGGAAACGCGCGTGGTCGAACGAGACGTCCCCGCCGAAGGTGATGTCGCCGAACCGGACGCTCTCCGGGAAGGTCGCCCAGTCGAACCGGGCCCGGCCCAGGCGTCCCCGGGTGGCGGTGAGGATCCGCTCCAGCAGGTTCCTGTCGACGACGGTGGCCCGCAGGTCGACGGCGGAACCGGGAGAAAGGCCGTGGACGACCTCGTCGAGCTCGGCGGTGTCCAGATGGGCCAGGCATCGTCCGTACGGGTGCCGCGCGGATCCGGCACACTCCGGGGAGGCGGCGCAGGTGACCCAACCCACGTCCAGAGTTCTCATATTCCAGTGATACCCGCAGACGGCGGGGCAAGCGACTTCCAGGTCAAGGAAAGCCATATCTGGCCGGGGCGAATAGCCGCGAAGTGTCAGCATTTACGATTTCACCCGCTGTCTGCGTATATGTGAGTGTTCTGCAATACGCGAGCACCTACGCGGCGATCACCCACCCCCACCCCTCCACCGGCCTGATCCACGTGACCGTCATCTGCGAGCCGGGCAGGGTCCAGCCGGTGGGGGCCGCCCGGTCCTCCACCGGCCCGGTCCTCCGCCGGGTCCAGGGCGGCCAGTCCTTGGTCAGCGGTAGCGCTCCAGCTCCCACGGGTCGTGGGCGCTGAAGACCGAAACCGTGTCGCCGTGGTCGCGGACGAGCTCGCGTAGCCGGGCCTGGGTGCCGAGCCGCAGGTCGCGGTGGACCTCCGAACGGGTCTGCACGATGTCGAGCAGGGGGTGCGGGTGCGGATCGTCCTCCAGTTCCCGGTGGTAGTAGTAGGCGTCACCGCAGTGCAGGAGCCAGCGATCGCCCTCGCGTACGGCGACTCCGGTGTGACCGGCGGTGTGACCGCCGAGCGGGACCAGCCGGATCTCCGGCGGCAGGCCCTTCGGCTGGACGGAGGTGAACCCGAACCACTCCTCGCCGGGTTCGGGGGTGTAGGGAACCCACTTCGGGCCGTGTGCCCAGTGGGCCGGGCGGTAGCGGGAGCCGGCCGTCCCGGCGGTCGCGGCTTCGAGCTCGGCGGCGAGGACATGGACCTGGGCGTCGGGGAAGTCGGGCAGGCCACCGCAGTGGTCGACGTCGAGGTGGGTCACGATGACGTGGCGCACGTCGCCGGGCGAGTGTCCCAGCAGGGCGATCTGGCGCACGGCGGTCTCCTCCTCGGCCAGTACGGGCTGGACCATCTCCACCCAGTCGGCGTCGAGGGTGCCGCCCGGATCGCGGACGTCGCCGAGGCCCAGGCCGGTCTCGACGAGGACCAGCCCGTCGGAGTCGGTCTCGACCAGCAGGCAGTGGTTGACGGCGTGCGCGGGAGGCGGGCCGTCGTAGGTGGCCTCGATCCGCCGTACGGACCCGCAGTTGAGGTGGTGGATGTTCATGCGGATAGCATGTGACTTGAAGCGTGCTTCAAGTCAAGGGGTGTGGTGGTGGAGACGTCGCTGGACATCGCCGAGGTGGCCGAGCGTTCCCGGCTGGCGCCCTCGGCGCTGCGGTTCTACGAGAACAGGGGCCTCATCGTCTCGTCGGGCCGCAACGGCCTGCGCCGCACCTACCGGCCCGACGTGCTCGAGCGCCTCGCCCTCATCGCCTGCGCCCGTGGCGCCGGGTTCACGATCGCCGAGATCGCCAGGCTGCTGCGGGCCACGCCCGACGACACCGAGTTGCGTACGCGGATGGCGGACAAGGCGCGGGAGCTGGAGGAGGACATCGCCCGGCTCACCCGGATGCGCAACGGTCTCCGCCACGCCTCGACGTGCACGCACGAACCGCTCGTGGCGTGCCCCGACTTCAAGCGCAGCTTCGAAAGCCCCCGGACCTCACGGCTGAACCCGCATATACCTGACAGGAAACGACAGGTGGGGGACGTAGGGTCGGCTCTCGACGACCGGTGAGAGGACACGTCCGATGCGATACGTGGCGCTGTTGCGCGGTATCAATGTCAATCCGCGCAGCCAGCTGGCGATGTCCGACCTGCGGGCGCTGCTGACCGGGCTCGGTCACACCGATGTGCGGACGCACCTGCGGAGCGGGAACGCCCTGTTCACCGCCGAGGAGGAGCCGCGGGCCGAGGCCATCGAACGGCGGATCGCGGACGAGCTGGGCCTGTCGGTGGCGGTCATCCTGCGAACGGCAGGGGAGATGCGCGACGTGGTGCGGGAGAACCCGCTGGAGGTGCGCGACCCGGCCAAGTTCGCGGTGGTCTTCCTGGCGGAGGCTCCGGACAGGGAGGCGCTCGAAGGCATCGACCCGGCGGCCTACGCGCCCGAGGAGATGCGTGTCGGCAGGCGCGAGCTGTACGTCCACTTCCCCGACGGCCTGGGACGTCCCAAGCTGCCGCCCCTGCTGGAGAAGCGGTCGAAGGTGCCCGCCACGATGCGTAACTGGAACACGGTCACCAGGCTGCTCGCCCTCGCGGAGGGCTGACCCTACGCCGGGCCCCATGAGCCCCATCCGTCTCACCCCGGGACAGGCGGGCCCCCGTGATCGGCGGGATGGCGGGATGGAATGCTCGGAGAGGGGAAATGGTTATGCCAGCCATACAGACGTGAACGACAGGAGGAGCCACCGGTGGCCACCATCGAGGTAACCGAGAAGAACTTCAACGACATCGCCGACGAGGGGATCGTCCTGCTGGACTTCTGGGCGGCCTGGTGCGGACCGTGCCGCACCTTCGGGCCGATTTTCGAGAAGTCGTCGGCGAAGCACGCCGACATCAAGTTCGGCAAGATCGACACTGAGGCCGAGCAGGCGCTCGCGCAGGGATTCGAGATCACCTCGATTCCGACGATCATGGCCATCCGCGACGGCATCGTCGTCTTCGCCCAGCCGGGCGCGCTGCCCGCGCCCGCCCTCGAGGACCTCATCGGCCAGGTCCGCGCGCTCGACATGGACGCGATCCGCGCCGAGCTCGCCAACGAGCTGGGTGCCCAGAAGGGCTGATGCCCGGATCGCGAGAGCCCCGCGCCACCGGAGGGAGACAAACCGGCGGCACGGGGCTTTCGCATGCCCGGAGACCCCGAAACCCCCGGGGCCCGTCAGCGCGGGCCCGCAGGGCCGGTCAGACCGAGCGGTAGAGCTCGGCCACCCGGAAGGCCAGGTCAAGCGACTGGCCTCGGTTGAGGCGCGGGTCGCAGGCCGTCTCGTAGCGCCTGGACAGGTCGTCCTCGACGATCTCGGCGCCGCCGCCCACGCACTCGGTGACGTCGTCGCCGGTGAACTCGATGTGGACGCCGCCCGGGTGGGTGCCCAGCGCGCGGTGCACCTCGAAGAAGCCCGCCACCTCGTTCAGGACGTCGTCCAGACGGCGGGTCTTGTGGCCGCTGGGCGCCTCGAAGGTGTTGCCGTGCATGGGGTCGCAGATCCACGCCACCTGGGCGCCGCTCGCGGTCACCTTCTCCACCAGCTCGGGGAGGTGCTCGCGGATCTTCGACGCGCCCATCCGGGTGATGAAGGTCAGGCGCCCGGCCTCGTTGTCGGGGTTGAGCTTCTCGACCAGCGCGAGGGCGTCCTCGGCGCTGGTCGTCGGGCCGAGCTTGACGCCGATCGGGTTGCGGATGCTGGCGAAGAACTCCACGTGGGCGCCGTCGAGCTGGCGGGTGCGCTCGCCGATCCAGACCATGTGCGCCGAGACGTCGTACGGGCGGCCGGTCCGCGAGTCGATCCGGGTGAGCGCCTGGTCGTAGTCGAGGATCAGCGCCTCGTGCGAGGAGTAGAACTCGACGGTGTGGAACTCCTCGGGCTCCGCCCCGCAGGCGCGCATGAAGGCCAGCGCCTGGTCGATCTCGCGGGCGAGCTGCTCATAGCGCTTCCCGGCCGGGGACTCGATCACGAAGTCCTGGTTCCAGGCGTGCACCTGGCGCAGGTCGGCGTAGCCGCCCTTGGTGAAGGCGCGGACCAGGTTGAGCGTCACCGCCGAGGAGTGGTAGGCCCGCAGCAGCCGCCAGGGGTCGGGAACGCGGGACTCGGGGGTGAAGTCGAAGCCGTTGACCATGTCGCCCCGGTAGGCGGGCAGCTCGACGCCGTCGCGGCTCTCGGAGTTCTTCGAGCGCGGCTTGGCGAACTGCCCGGCCATCCGGCCGATCTTCACCACGGGGACCTTCGCGGCGTAGGTCAGCACGATGGCCATCTGGAGCAGCGTCTTGAGCTTGTTGCGCACGTCGTCGGCGGTGGCGCCGCCGAAGGTCTCGGCGCAGTCTCCGCCCTGGAGGACGAAGGCCTCGCCCCGCGCCACCGCCGCGAGATCGGCCTTGAGGTTGTCGCACTCGCCCGCGAAGACGAGGGGCGGGAGTCCTTTCAGCTCGGTGACGACCTTGTCCAGCTCGCCGCGGTCGGGCCACTCGGGCTGCTGCGCCGCAGGCAGCTGCCGCCAGGAATCGAGGTTGATGCTCACGACATACCAGGCTATTGCAAGGGGCTGTTCGAACAGACCCGATTGTCCACGGAGTGAGAAGGTCTTTATACCTGGTGAGATTCCACCGGGTTGGAAATATGCTCCGGAAGGATGCCGAAGCCTACGAAACGCCTGGTCAGGGAGCCGATCAGCGGAAGACGGGAGATGTCGCGCGGCAGCCGCACCGGCTGGGAGCGCTCGGTCAGTGCCGGCCGGATCAGCCGGTTCTGGACGACCCGCTGGGCGAACTGGGTGATCACGGTGGGCGGGGTGCGCCGCCGCTGGATCCTCGCCAGCAGCGACTCGGGGATCTCGGCCCCGGCGGCGAGCGGCCCGGCCAGCAGGTTCGCGGCGGCGACCGCGTCCTGTACGGCCAGGTTGATGCCGACGCCGAAGATCGGTGACATGGCGTGCGCCGCGTCGCCGATGACCAGCAGGCCGGGGCGGTGCCAGCGGCGCAGCCGGTTGAGCGCGACCGACAGCACGCTGACCGCCCCGAAGTCCCGCAGCTGCCCGACCCGGCCTTCGAGGAAGGGCAGGAGCCTGGCGACCGGCTCGCGGACCGCCTCGATCCCCCGGGAGCGCAGGGCCTCGAAGCCGCCCTTGGGGATCAGGTAGGCGAGCTGCCAGTAGGTCTCGCGGTTGATCGCCACCATCATGTGGCCGTTGGACACCCGCAGGAACGTCACGCCGGGGTCGGCGGGCTCGCGCGGCAGCCGGAACCAGAGCACGTCCATCGGGGCGCTGTGCTCCACGGGGACGAGCCCGGCGGCCCGGCGTACGTCGGAGTGGCGGCCGTCGGCGGCCACGGTGAGCGTCGCGCGCAGCTCGTGCTCGCCCGAGGGGTCCCGGTAGCGCACCCCGCGCACCGCGTCGCCCTCGCGGATCACCCCGTGCACCTCGGCCTCCATGACGAGGCGGAAGTTCGGGTACCGCTTGGCGGCGGTGGTCAGCAGGTCGAGGAACTCCCACTGCGGAACGAAGGCAATGTACTGATATTTGCCTTTAAGTCCCCTCAGGTCGGCGACCGGCACCGTGGCGTCGTCGGTGTGGATCTCCATCCCGTACGCCTTGCGGTGCGGGAGCCGATGGAACTCCTCGGCCAGCCCCAGCTCGTCGAGGATCTGGAGGGTCGAGGGATGGATGGTGTCGCCCCTGAAGTCCCGCAGGAAGTCGTTGTGCTTCTCCAGGAGCGTCACCTCGACGCCGGCCCTGGCCAGCAGCAGTGCGAGCATCACCCCCGCCGGGCCACCCCCGGCGATCACGCATGTGTTTCGTCTCATAATTCATCACCTAGTGAAATTCTGACACAGGATCCGGCGGAAGAAAACAGGTTCGCTGGCAATCCACCCCCCATCCAGTGTCGAATTGCGGGTTGTGAGGACAGAACGCGACCCCGCGGGAGTGCCGGATCCCGACGGTCCCCCCGGCCTGGAGGACCTGCTCGCCCAGGTCGCCCTCGGGCAGGAACCGGCCTTCGAGCGGCTCTACGACCTGCTGGCCGGCCCGATCTTCGGACTCGCGCGGCGCGTCGTGCGCGACCGCGCGCAGGCCGAGGAGGTGGCACAGGAGGTCCTGGTCGAGGTCTGGCGTACCGCCTCCCGGTACGACCGGGCCCGTGGCAGCGCCCTGGCGTGGGTGATGACGATGGCCCACCGTCGCGCCGTCGACCGGGTCCGTTCCGCCCAGGCCTCCACCAACAGGGAGGAACGGGTCTTCCGGATGTCCGGGGAGATCCCCTACGACCAGGTCTCCGAGACGGTGACCACCCGGCTGGAGGGGGAGCGGGTGCGCCGCTGCCTCGGCGGCCTGACGGACCTGCAGAAACAGGCCGTCACCCTGGCCTACTACGGCGGCTACAGCTATCCGGAGGTGGCCGGGCTGCTCAGGGTGCCGCTGGGTACGATCAAAACGAGGATGCGCGACGGCCTGGTGCGGCTCCGCGACTGCATGGGGGTGGAAAAGTGAACGACGACCTCCACACCCTCTCCGGCGCGTACGCGCTGCACGCGCTGCCAGAACAGGACGTGGCGCTCTTCGAGGCGCACATGTCCCGGTGCGAGTCCTGCGCCGTCGAGGTGCGCGGCCTGTCCGAGACCGCCGCCCGGCTCGCCATGGGCGCGGCCGAGCCTCCCCCCGCGGCGATGAGGGCCCGGGTCATGACGCGGATCGCCGAGGTACGGCAGGAGCCGCCGGTCCTGGACCGCCGGACCGCGCCGCCCACGCAGGCAGCGCAGTCGGCGCCGCCCGGGAAGTCCGGGAAGTCCGAACGGGGCGGTGTGGTGCCGCTGCGCCCGCGTTCCCCGTGGCGCGGGCGGATCCTGGCCGGTCTGGCCGCGGTGTCGACCGCGGCGGCGGTGGTCGTCGGCGTCGCCGCGGTCGACGCCGCCAGGGAGCGCGACGAGCTCCGGCAGGTCGTGGCCGTGATCGCGGCCCCCGACGCGCGGACCGTCAGGCAGCGGGTCTCCTCCGGGGGCACCGGCGTCGTCGTGATGGCGCCCTCCCGGGGCAAGATGCTCTTCACCGCCAGCGACCTGCCGCCGCTGCCCGACTCCCGGGTCTACGAGCTGTGGATGATGGGCGACGACGGCGCCCGCCCGGCGGGGCTGCTGGAACGGGCCGCGGACGGTGGCGTTGTCCCGGTCCTGGCCACCCCCCTGCGCGGTGACGAGCGGGTCGGCCTGACCGTCGAGCCCGCCGGGGGCTCCGACCAGCCCACCACGACCCCCATCATGATCGCCGACCTTCCCGCGACCTGATCCGGTACGCCCTGGTCACGGCTTCGGGGGGTGTCCCGCTCACTCACCGGCGAGACGGCTCACCGCCCGGACCAGGAGCCGCCGGAAGTCCTCGGGGGAGCTGCCGGGGTAGGCGGCCTCCCCGGATCCGGGGCCGGCCATCGAGGAGAGTCTGAGGATCATGAGCAGGAGCTCCTCGGGCGCGTAGCGCGTGCTCACGGCCCCGGCGTCCTGCGCGCCGCGGATCGCCTCCAGCTTCGCGCCCACCGATCGCAGGCCCGCCGGGGTCGGCCCCGCGAGCGGGTCGCGTTCGAGCTGGGACCACAGCGTCAGTCTCGCGATCTCGGGGTGGCGTTGATGGTGGTCGAACAGCAGTCCGGCGTACCCGGGCAGGTCGAACGGGTCCATCGGGACGCTCTCGACCGTGCGCGTCACCATCGCGTCGTAGACGGCGTCGTAGAGCCCCTCCTTGTTGGTGAAGTAGGCGTAGATCAGCTGTTTGTTGCACCCGGCGGCGGCGGCGATCCGGGCGACGCGGGCCCCGGCGATGCCGTGGGCGGCGAACTCGGCCGTACCGGCCTCCAGTATTCGCCTGCGCGTGTCCTCTGAGTTGCGAGACATGATGCGCCAGCGTATCCAACCGGTTGGTTGACGGGCAATCAGGCTCGTTCTATGGTGAAGTAACCAACCGGTTGGATACTTCGACGACACCGGCCCCCGAGTCCTCCGCGAAGAGGGACATATGGCTAGAAAGCAGGAAAAATCACGATGACAAATGTTCACGTACCGGCCGAGCCGGAAGAGGCCGTGAAGCGGCCGGAGCGCGCCGGGCGTCGTAGACGGCCGTGGAGGGTCGGCGTGGCCGTCGCGCTGCCGCTGGCGCTCGTCGCGTACGGGACGTCGGTCTACGGCTTCCAGCCGCTCGGCCTGGGGGAGACCCAGCGCGCGGCCATGAGCGAGCAGGCCGGTGAGTACGTCGCCTCCCGGGAGGCGTTGATCGTGCCGGACCTCGTCGCGGGGATGATCACCGGTAGGCGGGCCGTCCTCGACGGGCAGCGGCGGTTCGCCGAGGCGGAGAGGCCGGTCGAGGACGCGATCATCCGGCGCTACGGGCTCCGCCTGGAGAACACGACGATCGCCGGGGTGCCGGTGACGATCGTGACCCCGC
Organism: Streptosporangium sp. H13245; assembly: GCF_055690525.1. Taxonomy (NCBI): domain Bacteria; kingdom Bacillati; phylum Actinomycetota; class Actinomycetes; order Streptosporangiales; family Streptosporangiaceae; genus Streptosporangium; species Streptosporangium sp. H13245. The sequence goes on from NZ_JBSZKT010000032.1 coordinate 23,681, forward strand.
CCGCCGTCCGGCCGGGGAACGAGGACGCCATAGCGATCAACATCCACGGCGGGGGGTTCGTGTACGGCACGGCGCGCGACCGCGTGGGACTTCTCATGGCCCACGACCTGGGCATCAAGGTCTACTCGATCGACTACACCCTCGCTCCCCAGGCGGCCTACCCGGTCGCGATCAACGAGAGCCTCCGGGTCTACCGGGACCTCGTCGGGCGGTTCGACCCTCGCAGGATCGTCGGCTTCGGCAGTTCCGCGGGCGGCAACCTCATGCTGGCCATGCTGCTCCAGGCGGAGAGACAGGGACTTCCCATGATCGCGGGGCTGGGACTCTTCACCCCCGCCACCGACATCAGCGGGGCCGGGGACAGCGGGGTCTCCAACAACGGCAGGGACGGCCTCGTGGGGAACACGGCGATGAGCATCGCCAGAAGCCACTACGCCCCGGGCGCGGACCTCCGTTCACCGGACCTGTCGCCCGTCTACGCCGGATACTCCGCGAACTTCCCGCCGACCACCCTGGTCAGCGGTACGCGGGACCTCCTCCTCAGCAACGCGGTCCGCCAGTACTGGAGGCTCGACGCCGCCGGGGTCGACGCCGAGCTTCTCGTCTCGGAAGGGCTGGGGCACGGCTTCCACTGGGAACCCGACCTGCCGGAGGCCGTCCAGGTCCGCCGGGCCGTGTCCGACTTCCTCACCGAACGGCTCGGCAGGTCATGACGGCAGGCCGGGGAACGCGTGCCCGGTCACGGTGTCGCCGAGAGCACGTCGAGGGCCCTGAGCAGGGCGACGACGGCACGGTCGCGAAGGGGGGCGTACTCCTTCTCCGGATACTGGCGGGGGCCGTTCTCGACCAGGAGGATCAGGGAGAGATAGAGGCGGTAGAGGGCCATCCGGGCGCGGGCGGACCCGGTGAACTCCACGACGCCGCCCGCGTCGCGGTATCCGGCGACGATCGGGTCCGACTCCTCCAGCTCACCGAAGATCGTCGGGGTGACGAAGTCGGCCAGCGGGTCGCCCCAGAAGGCCCGCTCGTGGTCGATGACCGCCTGGATGCGCGGTCTCTCGTCGCGGGTCAGGAAGACGTTGCCCGGCCACACGTCGAAGTGGACCAGGCGGGGGGTCGCGACCTCGTCCAGCGCGCCCGCGCCCGCCTCGATCGCCGCCGCGATCTCGGGCACCGGCCTCGGCAGCGGCGTGGCGTAGCGGCCCGCGTCGGCCAGCACCGCGCCGGTCATCGCCAGGAACGCCTCCCGCCAGGTGCCGCCGGTCAGGTCCGCGTACGGGTAGCCGTAGACGTCGCCGGTGATCGCGTTCAGCCGGGCCAGGTGACCGCCGAGCTCCCGGCGCAGGGCCAGCCGGTCCGCCTCCGCCGGTCTCGCCTGGTTCCACGGCACCCCGTCGAGGGCGGACAGCACCAGGTAGTCGCCACCCAGCACCGGATCGTCGAACCCGGCGCGCAGCATCTCGGGCACCGGCACCCCCGCCGGCCCCGCCAGGCCGTAGACCATGGCCTCGGTGCGCAGCAGGTCGCGTTCGTAGCGCAGCTGCTCCAGCTCGGGCGGCGGCGACAGCTTCAGGACCACCTCCCGCCCGTCCAGCAGGGCGAGCCGCCACACGGCGTTGGCGAAGCCGTCGGTCAGCTCGGTGGCGGAGGAGAGGCCGACGCCCAGGGCCCGCCGCGCCAGCGCGTCGAGCTCGGCGGGCGCGAGCGGGCGTTTCGTCCTGCTGTCCATTTCCTGCCCTGTCCTGCCTTGTCCTGCCTTGGTGCTGCCGGGGGGAAAGTCAGGCGGAGGCGCGCTCGATCAGGTGGGTGTCCAGTATCACCACCGGCTGCTCCAGATGCTCGCCGTTGATGCGCGCGACGAGCAGGTGGGCCATCTGCCGTCCCATCGACTCGGTGGGCTGGTGCACGCTGGTCAGGGCGGGGGAGGAGTGCGCCCCGGCGGGGGAGTCGTCGAAGCCGATCACCGCGACGTCGCCGGGGATCGACCTGCCCTCCTCGCGCAGCACCCGCATCGCGCCCAGCGCCATCGGGTCGGAGGCGGTGAAGACGGCGTCCAGGTCGTCGTTCTCGGTGAGGAGCTTGCGCATCCCCGCCATGCCGCTCTCCTCGCTGAAGTCGCCGTACGCCACGATCTCGCTCACGCCGGTCGCGAGCAGCGCGTCGCGGTAGCCCGCGAGCCGGTCGACGCCCACGCCCATGTCCTGGGGGCCCGCGATGGTGGCGATCCGGCGGCGGCCCCTGCCCAGGAGGTACTTGACCGCCTGCCTGGCCCCGGCCCGGTTGTCGACGTCGACGTAGCTGTAGGGGGTGAGGCCGACCGGGCGGCCGCCGATGACGGTCGGCACGCCCATCGCCTCCAGCCGCCCCGGCAGCGGGTCGGCGCCGTGCAGGGAGATCAGCAGCACCCCGTCGACGTGCTGCCCGGTCAGGTAGTGCTCCAGCCGCTCGTGCTCCTGCTCCGACTGCGCCATCGCGAGGATCAGCTGCAGGCCGGTCTCGGACAGGGCCGAGCCGATGCCGCGGATGGTCCCGGCGAAGTACGGCTCGTCGAAGACCCTCAGCTCCGACTCGGAGACGACCAGAGCCACGGTGTCGGTACGCCGGGTGACCAGCGCGCGAGCCGCCCTGTTGGGCACATAGCCCAGCTCCTGGATCGCCCGCAGCACGGCGTCGCGGGCCTTCTCGCTCACCTTCGGAGAGCCGTTGATGACCCGCGACACCGTGCCCCGGCCGACACCGGCCAGGGCCGCGACCGCCTCAAGCGTCGGACGACGGTCGCCGTTCATGTGTTTGCGCCCCCAGTGGTGAATTTCCCGGCCCCTATTCTGCCGGACCGCTCAGGCCTCCACGCCTGATGGTCCCGGCATACCAGAGAGCGCTTTCTTTGGGAACTCTGACCTGGGTCTCGTAGTCGACGTGGACCAGCCCGAACCGCTTGCCGTACCCCCACGCCCACTCGAAGTTGTCCATCAGCGACCAGGCGAAGTAGCCCTCCAGCGGGATCCCGGCCTCGATCGCGGCGTGGCAGGTACGCAGGTGGGCGTCGAGGTAGCCCACCCGGTCGCGGTCGTGGACGACGCCGTCGGGGCCCACGACGTCGTCGAAGGCCGCGCCGTTCTCGGAGATGACCAGCGGCAGGCGCGGGTACTCGGCGGCCAGCCGGTGCAGGACCTCCAGCAGCCCCGAGTGGTCGATCTCCCAGCCCATCGCCGTCACGGGCCGCCCGCCCCCGACGAACGACACGTGCTCGCTGCCGACCCAGGGCGACCCGGTGTCGGTGGGCGCCGCCGCGGCCGACGCGGCGCCGCCGGGGGTGCCGGAGACGGTGAAGCGGCTGTAGTAGTTGATCAGCAGCTTGTCCAGCGGCGCCGAGATGAGCTCCAGGTCCCCGTCGTGGACGAGCCCCGCCGGACGGCCGAGGTCCTCCATGACGTCGTCCGGGTACTCGCCCTTGAGCAGGGCGTCCAGGAAGAAGCGGTTCTGCAGCCCGTCGATGCGGCGGGCGGCGTCCTGGTCGGCCTCGGAGGAGGTCTGGGGCGAGATCGCGTACAGGTTGACGCAGCCGCCGATGAGGGTCTCCGGCCGCTGGGCCCGGATCGCCTGCGCGGCCAGGCCGTGCGCGAGCAGGAGGTGGTGGGCGGCGTGCACGGCCCTGTCGGGCTCGCGCCGTCCGGGGGCGTGCTCGCCCGAGGCGTACCCGAGGAACGCCGAGCACCAGGGCTCGTTGACCGTGCTCCAGTTGCGGACCCGGTCGCTCAGCGCGTCGTGCACGGCCGCCGCGTAGTCGGCGAAGCGCTTCGACGTGTCCCGCGACGGCCAGCCGCCCGCGTCTTCCAGCGGCTGGGGCAGGTCCCAGTGGTAGAGCGTCACCCACGGGTCGACGCCCCGGGAGAGGAGCTCGTCGACCAGGCGGCTGTAGAAGCCGATGCCCCCGGGATTGACGGCGCCGCGCCCCTCGGGCTGGATCCGGGGCCAGGAGATGGAGAACCGGTACGCGCCGAGGCCGAGCTCGGCCATCATCCGCACGTCGTCCCGGTAGCGGTTGTAGTGGTCGATGGCGGTGTCGGCGTGCTCGCCGTTCACCACCCGTCCCGGCTGCTTGACGAAGGTGTCCCAGATGGAGTGGCCTCGGCCGTCCTCCGAGACCGCGCCCTCGATCTGGTATGCGGAGGTGGCCGCGCCCCAGACGAAGTCCGTCGGGAACACCAGATCCGGGGTCTGAATCCGCGTCTCTTGCGTGGTCACGCCTTGACCGCACCTTCCATGAGTCCGCCGACGATCTGGCGGCCGAACGCGATGAAAACGATGAACAGGGGCAGGACCGACGCCGCGGTGCCGGTGAACAGCATCACGTAGTCGGTTCCGTGGGCCTGGTTGAGCGCCGCGATCGACGTCTGGACCACCGGGTTGTCGGGGTTCAGCACGATCAGCGGCCACATGAACTCGTTCCAGGTCTGCATGAAGACCAGGAGGGCGAGCACCGCCATTCCCGGCCGGAGCGCCGGGAGGATGACGCTCGTGTAGATGCGCATGGTCGAGGCGCCGTCGACGCGGGCCGCCTCGACCAGCTCGTCCGGCACCGCCTGGGTGGCGTACTGGGTCATCATGAAGACCCCGAAGCCGTTGACCAGGAAGGGCAGGATCACCGCCTTCAGCTGGCCGGTCCAGCCGAGGGTGACCATGAGCTCGTACAGCGGCACGACGCCCATCTGCTGGAGCGGGACCATCATCGTCAGCAGGATCATGCCCAGCAGGATCTTGCTGCCCCGGAAGCGCAGCTTGGAGAAGGCGAAACCGGCCAGGGTGGAGATCAGCACGACCGAGACGGTCACGGTGACCGAGACGATGGCCGAGTTGGTCAGGCCGGTCAGGAAGTAGGCGTCCTCGGTGGACAGCAGCCGCGCGACGTTCTCCCCGAGGTGGCCGCCGGGGAGCATCGGCGGGGGTACGTCGATGGCCTCCTCGTTGGTCCGGGTGGCCATGATGAACATGTAGTAGATGGGGAACGCCGACAGCACGAGGGCGAAGGCCAGCACGACCTTCGTCATCGGGCCCGCGTCCCAGATGCGGTTCCGCGCGGCCGACGGGCCGGAGGACCGCCGGGAGTGCTGCGCGGGGGGCCGCCGGAGCTGGGTGACCGTCACTTGGAACCCCCGATACGGCGGGTGAAGGAGTAGTTGACGAGCGTCCCGACGAGGATCAGCGCGAACAGCAGCCAGGCCGCGGCCGCGGCGTAGCCGAAGTCGAAGTCACGGAACGCCTCCTTGACGATGAACATCGCCACGGTCTGGTACTGGCCGGTGGCGCCGCCGCTCATCGTCGGGTTGCCGTCGAACATGACCGGCTCGGTGAACAGCGTCAGGCCGCCGATGGTGGAGATGAACACCGTGAAGATGATCGTCGGGCGGAGCATCGGGATGGTGATCTGCCAGAACTGCCGCCTGGGCGAGGCGCCGTCGATGGCGGCGGCCTCGTAGAGGTCCTTGGGAATGGTCTGCATGGCGGCGAGCAGGATGATCGCGTTGTAGCCGGTCCAGCGCCAGTCGATCATCGTGGAGATCGCGATCCACGAGGACCACTTCTCGTTCTGCCAGTTGATCGCGTCGACCCCGAAGAAGCTCAGGAACCAGTTGATCATGCCGTAGTCGCGCCCGTACAGCTGGGTGAAGACCACCGCGACGGCGACGACGGAGGTGATCAGCGGCAGCAGCACGCCGAGGCGGAAGAAGAGCCGTCCCCGGATGCGCTTGTTGAGCGCGTTGGCCAGCAGGAGGGCCAGGATGAGCTGCGGGATCGTCGACATGACGAACATGCCGAGGGTGTTGACCACCGCGTTCCAGAAGGTCTCGTCGGTGATCAGCTCGATGTAGTTGTCGAGGCCGACGAGGGTCTTGTCCCCGGCGAGCTCCCAGTCGTGCAGCGACACCCAGAGGGTGTAGCCGAGCGGGAAGACGCCGAAGATCGCGAAGAGCAGGAAGTACGGGGAGACGAGGAAGTAGGGGGTCGCCCGGAGGTCGAACCGGGCCCACCCACTGCCCCGCTCCGGTCCGCGGCGCCGCGGCGACCGGCGGGGGCCGGGCCGCGGCGGGGCGGCCGGGGAGTCGACGTGCAGTGTCATCGGTCAGAGCCTTTCAGCGGGGGCAGGCGACCGGCCCGGCCGCGGGATCACCGCAGCCGGGCCGATGCGGGTCGGTACGGGGATCAGCCCGCTGCCTTGACGCCGGCCGCGAGGAACCTGGTCCAGGCCTGGTCGTAGGGGACCGAGCCCTGGTCCATGCCCTCAAGGACCTTCTCCACCGAGGCCTTGACCTGGGCGTGCTTCTCGCCGAGGAAGACGGGCAGCAGGTCCTTGACCGAGGCGCCGAAGATCTGGCCGGTCGGCGCGTCGTTGAAGAACGGGTTCTTCAGGTCGGCGACCGCCGGGTCCTGCTGCGCGACGAGCGAGCTCGGGAAGGCCGCGGCCTCCTGGAAGGCCATGATGTGGCCCTCCTTGCCGGTGAGGTAGTTCAGGACCTCGGCGGCCTCCTTGGGGTGCTTGCTCTGCTTGGGAATCGCGAGGTAGGAGCCGCCCCAGTTGCCCGCGCCGCCGGGCACGGACGCGACGTCCCACTTGCCCTTGTTGTCGTCACCGGCCGCGCCGGAGACCACGCCGAGCATCCAGGCCGGGCAGCCCAGGGTCGCGAAGGCACCCTTCTTGATCGCGGCGTTCCACGGCGGGCTGAACGAGGCGAGCTTGGCGGTCAGGCCCGCCTCACTGAAGCTCTTCACCGTGTCGAAGGAGGTCTTGACGGCCGGGTTGGTCTCGATGATGAGCTGGTTGTTCTTGTCGAAGTAGTTGACGTTGCCGTTCTTCGGCGCCTCCTGCGACAGGATCACGTTGTAGAGCGTGTTGGGGCCGTCGAGGAACTTGGGATCGGTCTTGCCGGGGTTGGCGGCCTTGAACTTCTCGCCGATCGCCTTGAAGGCGTTCCAGTCCGGCCAGAGCTTGCCGACCTCCTCGCGCTCGGTGGGCAGGCCCGCCTTCTCGAACAGGTCCTTGCGGTAGCACATGGTCATGCCGCCGATGTCGGTGCCCAGGGCGAAGAGCTTGCTGTCGGCGTTGATGCCGTTCTCCCACTTCGCCGCGGGGAAGTCGGCCTTGCGGCTGTCCAGCCCGTACTCGGCCAGGTCGGTGAAGAACTGCGGGCGGGCCTTCATTAGGCCCATCGCGCCCTCGTCCAGGGCGATGATGTCGGCCGCGCCGCTGTTGGCCTGCAGGCGCTGGAGCAGCTGCGGGAGGTAGACGTCCTCGAAACGGTCGGTCAGGTTCTGGTACTTGACCTGGATGTTCGGGTGCGCCGCGTTCCACGTCTCCACGGCCTTGTCGTAGCCGAAGTTCTCGCCGCCGCCGAAGGTGTGCACGGTGATGGTCACCGGCTCGGCCGCCGCGGCGGAGCTGCCGCCCGCGGCGGGCGCGGCGGGCTCGCTGGAACTGCACGACGTGATGGCCAGGGCGGTGGCCGCCATGACCGCGACGGCGGCGAGCCTGCCGTGCCGCTTGTTGTTCAACATTCCGGACCCCTCTCAGGTGGTCGCCCGAATCATTGGGAGGCGACATCGCGGACCGGTCCCCGACAAACGCGGTCCTCGCGACGAGGTCGTTCCTCAATGTGCTTTGGGAGCGCTCCCACGAAGAGTGGACGATGGGCAACCGGGACGTCAATATGCCGAAACTCAACCGTTACATCCGGCCGTTTTAGGTAGGACTTTCGGTATGAAGTGGGGATATATCACCCATAAGGGTGATTGGGAGCGCTCCCATCTCATGGACATACAGTCGGGGCATTTCGTGTCCGCGCGGGGTGCGCGGGCGGCCGTCATCGGGGGCGTCGGCCGGAGTTGGGCGTCGGCAGGAGGGGCGTTGGCGGGAGGGGGCCGAGCGGGGAGGTGCCGGGGAACGCCGGAGAACGCCGTCAGGGGCGCCGCTCGTTCGAGCGGCGCCCCTGGGAGTCGTGGACCGGCCCGCGCTCACCGGCGGGGGTGCCGGGGTGCCCGCGCCGTTCGCACTATTCGCGCGGTTCGCGCCGTTCGCGCCATGAGGGATGGCGGTACGGGCGGCGGGTGCGGGTGTCAGTTGGAGTAGACGGGGTAACCGTAGCCGACGACCTGGGAGACCGGCCGGACGCGCTGCTCGACGTCGCCGTTGCCGGTGTTGCCCTCGATCGTGGTGATCGTGCCGTCTCCGTTGTCCTTCTTCACGAAGCCGACGTGGTCGATGCCGTCGATGGTCTTGCCACCGGCCCAGTCGAAATAGACGACGGCGCCGGGGGTGGGGATGGTGCCCCAGTGCCCGTTGTTCCTGAACCACTTGGCGTGGGCGACGGTGTAGGCGTCCCAGCCCATCGTGGGGCGGATACCGGCCATCTCGCCGACCCAGGAGACGAACATCGCGCACCAGGGGGCGTTGGCGTAGTCGTACACGCTGTTGCCGCCGTCGCGGGCGAGGGTCTCCTTGGCGCGGGGGGTGGACATGTACCAGGAGTGGAACTTGGTCCCGCCGCCCTGGGCGTTCTCGCGGACGCCGATCTGCTTGGAGGCGAGGTCCAGGACCTTCGCCGCGGAGACCTTGGGGAGCCTCTCGGCCACGATCTGGAGCGGGGTCTTCGCGGTCTTGGAATCCTGGGCCCTGGCGTCAACGGGCGGCGCGTTCACGACACCGTGACCGTCGGCCAGGGCGGTGCCGGTGGCGCCGGTCGCCAGGGCGACACACGCGCCCAGGACGGCGCACGCTGTACGGGGGGTGGAGATGAGGCGATGCTTGGCCATACGGGGGTTCGACTCCTTGCTTCGCTTCCATTCCGCCTACCGGGTTAGCTGACGGGTTCGGGCTGGGAAGTGCCCTACGGCGCACAGTGCGCTGATTCACCCCAGGAACGTGGTTCCCCGGTTCCGCAGACCTCGCGGATTCGGCGGCCGTGCTCACCGTGGCGGAGGGATCCACCGGGTGGAACACGGTCGGGCAATGTGACGGCAATGCTCAGATCTGGATAGACCTAGACAATTGCCATGAACAGGACGAACGTACGACAAGAGGACAGACGATTACAAGTGGGACACATTGCTCTGACTTGGTAATACGTCCGAGCGGAGGGGGTGCGGCGGGGTGTCGCCCGGCCCGGGGAGAGGGGTGGGCCGCGCCCGGTCGCGCCTCTTCCCGTCGAGTGGGAGGGTGTCCGGGATCCTCTGTGTCCACGGCGATCCCGCTTTCCGGGACCCGCCCGCGAGGTGTCCGCGGAGAGATGGTATTACGCGCGGACGAAGCCCCTGGTGGGAGGCGGTGCGCCCTCGAACTCTCGAACAGGTATTCGATAGTAAAAAGTATGCGGATGGTAGTGGTTTTCCCATGGAAGACCCGGAGACGGCACGCGGGACCCGGCGGCTCGCGACCCGTGCCCGAAGGGGTTTCCGCAGCTCAGAGCGATGAGGCGAAGGTGCGATCGGCCCGTTGGCGGGCCTTGTCGCCCGGAGGGTAAAGAAACGCGCCCTCGGAGGGGCTCGGCGGTCGCGGAGGTAAAGGCGCGAGGTAAAGGAAGACGCTTTCCCAAAGGCCCCGCCGCTCATGGAGGTAAAAGCGCACGGGGTGGCGGCCTCCGGGTTTCACGGCTTTGGGGTTACGGGGCTGGCTTCGCGGCGCTGGTTTCATGGCCCCGGTTTCAATGGCTTCGGCTTCGCGGTCCCGGCTTCACGGCTCCGGTTTCGTGGCGTTGGCCTCACGGGCCCGGGGTTACGGGCCCGGGGTTACACGACACCGGCTTCGCGATCCTGGCCTCAAGGCCCCGGCTTCGCGGCCCTGGGGGTACGGGCCCGGCTTCACGGCCTCAGCTGTTCGCGCCGGACCACGCGCGGAACAGTGGGAGCAGGAACCGGTCGACCGTCTCCTCGACGAACTCCCGGTCCAGTGGCTTCCCGGTGAAGAACAGCCGGTACCACACCAGCGCCTCGGTGACCTTCCTCAGCTCCGCGGGGTCCACCGGCCCCGGCAGCTCGCCGCGCTCCCCGGCGCGGTCGAGCAGCGGGGTGGTGCCCGTGATGTCGGCGCGGGGCACGTTGTCGCGCAGGGCGGCGGCCAGGTCGGGTGAGGTGAGGAGCGCGGGGAACAGGCCGAAGATCATCGCGTGTTTCCGCTCCAGGATCCGGCAGAACCCGTCCACGACCTCGATCAGGTCCCCGCGCATCGACCCGGTGTCCGGCGGCGGCTCGACCTCGATCCCGAGGTGGTTGCAGATCAGGTCCACGACCAGCGCCTCCTTGCCCGGCCAGCGACGGTAGATCGTGGCCTTGCTGGCGCTGGCCCGCCTGGCGATCTGGTCGACGGACATCCGGTCGTATCCGACCTCGGACAGCAGGTCCAGAGTCGCGTCGAGGATCGCCCGTTCCCGTGCGGGATCGAGACGCAAGGTGCCTCCGGTGGTTCACGAGTGCTGCTTGATCTCCCCGAATCGTACGCCCGTCAGCTCCTCCGACCTCTCCCAGAGCTTCGCCGCCACGGCCGGGTCCAGCGCCTTCGGCGAGGGGCGCAGTGGCTTCGGCCCCGGCCCGACGTACTGCCCGCCCCTCGCGCCGGGGGAAGTCGCCGCGTACAGGGAGGGCAGGGCGCCCTTGGCGGGCGGCTGCAGGGCCAGGCGCAGCAGGGCGTTGACCGGGCGGGTGAGGGCGCCCAGCTTCATGATGCCGGTGGCCGTCATGCCCGGGTGGGTCGCCAGGCTGAGCAAAGCCGTCCCGGAGGCGCGGCGCTGCAGCTCCAGGGTGAACAGCAGGTTGGCCAGCTTGGAACGGCCGTAGGCGGAGAACCTGCCGTACCGGCGTTCGAGCCCCAGGTCGGCGAAGTCGATCGCGCCGACGGAGTGGGCGTCGCTGGAGACCGTGACCACCCGCGCGGCGGGGGCGGCCAGCAGGCGCGGCAGGAGCAGCCCGGTCAGGGCGAAGTGCCCCAGGTGGTTGACGCCGAACTGGGTCTCGAAGCCGTCGGCGGTGGTCTGACGGGGCATCGGGCCCACCCCGGCGTTGTTGACCAGCAGGTCGAGCGGTCCGTCGACCGTCTCGGCGAACGCGCGCACCGACGCGAGGTCGGCCAGGTCGAGCGCCCGCACCTCGGCCGCCGCCCCCGGCACCGCCGCCCTGATCGCGTCGAGCGCGGCCCGGCCCCTGTCCGCGTCGCGCGCGGTCAGCACGACCCGGGCGCCGTGCCTGGCCAGTTCGAGCGCCGTCGGCACCCCGATGCCGCCGCTCGCACCGGTGACCACCGCGACGGAGCCGGTCAGGTCGGGGATCTCGTCAGCTGTCCACATCGCTCGCTCCTCGTGCCGGATTGACGGACGGATCTACGATGGATCATAAGGTGTACGAAACGGTTCCGTACACCAAGGTAAAGACAGAAAAGATCATCTGCAAGCGCACGTGGTCGGCTGTTCACCCGCAGTTCCCGAGCGCTTAAGGCCGCCGGGTTAGGTTGTGGCAGTCGTGAACGGGTCATCGCCCGGCGTGGAGGACGGTCGAGACCACGCGCGGGAGCAGGGTTCGGCCGTTGCCTGGGTGGAATCCCCGTTGCAGATGCTCTGTGCGGTGGAGGCCCACCATGCCGGGCTGCTCGGCGCCCGCAGTCATCTCGTGCCCAGGGCGAAGCTCCGCCCGCTGGCCGTGACAGGTCGCGAACTCGGCCGTCTCACCCTGCCCGAGGGGCTGGAGCTCACCGAGGCCCGGCCCGACATGCCCCGGCCGCGCCGGGGTGAGACCTGGGTGGTGGGCGACGCCTTCTCCGGCAAGGTCCAGTTCCGCTGGCTCACCGCGCTCCCCGGCCGGATCGTGATCGTCGACGACGGGCTCGCCACCATCAGGCTCCTGGAGCTGCTCACCGACAGGGTCGGAACGCCCCTGCTGAGGGCGAGGGCGAAGGTGGGAAGGCTCAGGACCGCCCTCGGCGCGGCGGCCGGGCTCAGGCTGCGCGCCGCCGCCCGCTCGGGCCGTCTGTCGATCTTCACCGCGCTGCCCGTCCCCCCCGACCTGGCGAAGGCCGTACGCGCCAGGGGAGCCGAGCTGGTCACCCACGACTTCGCCTGGCTGCGGTCCCAGCCGCTGCGCAGGCCCCGCCCCGAGGAGCGCACCGTCGTCCTCGGCACCTCGCTGGTCCGCAACGGCCTGATCCACCGCGACCGCTACTTCACCTGGCTGGCCGGGCTCGGCTCGGCCGAGCCGGTGGCCTACTTCCCGCACCGCCGCGAGGATCCCGGTGATCTCGCCCGGGTCGGGGAGCAGCCTGGCATCACCGTCTACGACGGCGGGATCCCCGCCGAGATGACCCTGCGCGGCCTGGCCGCCGAACAGCGGGTGCTGAGCCTGCCGTCCACCGCGGTCACCTCCCTGCGGGTCCTGCTCTCGGCCCGGGGCGTCGCCGTGGAGACGGTGGACGTCCCCGACGAGTGGTGGACGGCCGAGGCCGCGCCGTCCCTCCGCTCCCACCTGTCGAGGTTCGCCCATCACGACACGGGAGTCGCAGGGCCATGACCCCACGGCCGGGACCCGCCGGGCTCGCCGCCCGCGGGACGCGCGCCGTGTCGCTTTCCCACACACGAATCCTCTCCACACACGAAACCGGGGGATTCCCCGCCGGAGGTTCTCTTTGAAGGTCCTGGCCGTGGCCGACTCCGACTCCTACCTGAAGTGGGCGGCCTGCCTGCTGAGGGACCTGCCCTCGGGCTGTGAGACGGAGCTTGCGGTCGTCCGTACCCCCATCACCCCGTCGCCGGCGCAGATCCACGCCGCCGTCGTGGGTTCGGCGGCCGATCCGCCCGTGCTGTCGGCCCGCGCGCTGCGCCGGTCCGCGGAGCGTTTCAGGCCCGACGTGGTGCTCGTCGCCTGTACGGGACCTGTGGTGGACGTGCTGACCGGTGACGTGCTGGCCGGGCTGCGGCCCCGGCCGGTGTTCGTCTCGGGGCTGCCGGGCATCTCCGTCCCCGCCACCGAGAAGGCGTGGCTGTTCCGCAGCGGGTGCGACCTGTTCGTGCTGCACAGCGGCCGGGAGGTCGAGGAGTTCTCGGAGATCGGCACCCGGCTGGGCGGGGGCGGCCAGATCGGGCTGGCCCGGCTGCCGTTCCTGCGCGGTGACGCGGAGATCTCCACCACCGGGCCGCGCGACCGGGTGGTGTTCGCCACCCAGGCCAAGGTGCCCAAGCGCAGGGAGGAGCGCGAGCGCGTCCTGCTCTCCCTGGCCGAGCTGGCCGGACGCCGCCCGGACCTGGACGTCGTCGTCAAGCTCCGCGCCCTGGACACCGAGCGCCAGACCCACAACGAGCGCTACCACTACCAGCGCCTGTGGCAGTCGCTCGTCGAGGCGGGTCAGGTGCGCGCCGAGGCCGTGCGCTTCGCGGTGGGTCCCATGGACGAGCACCTGACCCACGCGGCCGGGTTCGTCACCGTCAGCTCGACCGCGGCCCTGGAGGCGATCGCCCAGGAGGTGCCGCTGCTGGTGCTGTCGGACTTCGGGGTGGGCGCCGAGATGATCAACCTGGTCTTCGAGGACAGCGGCCTGCTCGGCACCCTCGACGACCTCACGGCCGGGCGCTTCCTGGACCCCGACGACGGCTGGTGCAAGGTCAACTACTTCCACCCCGGCGGCGAGAGCGACTGGGTGTCGCGGATGGTCTCCCTGGTCGGGCAGGCCCGCTCCGGACGCCTCGTCCCGGCGAACTCCCTGCTCGAAGGTCCCGAGTACGCCGCCGCCCGCCGCCGTGCCCGCATGCGCGTGGAGGTGCCGCCGAACGTGCTGCGCGTCGGCTACCGCGCCAAGCGCCGGATGCGCCGCTACCTCAAGGCGCTCGGCTAGGACCCCCGGAGCGATCCTCGCGGGCGCCGCCGGTCTCCTTCAAGGAGAGGCGGCCCCGCGCGGTCGCGGCGGACGCCGGGGCGGGACCCGGCGAGGGTTTTTTTAGGGGAACGCCCTCGACAGGCGGTTGCGGAGCCTGCCCAGGGGGCTCCGCTCCCGGGCGGCGGCCTGGGGGGTGATCAGGTCCAGGGCGCCGAGGCGCTGGCGCTTGAAGTAGCGGGCCGGGCCGTGCGTCTCCAGGTAGGCGGCGGCGCCCTCGCGCAGCTCCGGATACACCTCGGCCTGCATGCAGTAGCCGACCGCGCTCACCAGGGCGGGAAGATCCACCGGCGGCGGTTCCTCCAGGGAGCCGTCCGCCGACAGGCGCGGCAGCAGGGCGTCGGTGACGGTGGCCGGGATCCGGTTGCTGTTCTCGTACGGGGCGAGCCGCTCCAGGACCAGGTCGCCGCCCACCGTCGCCACCGGGAGCCCGAAGTAGCGGCTCGCGGTGATCAGGGCGGTGGAGAAGCAGCCGACCACGAGCTCGGGCCGCAACGCGGCGAAGCACGACTCGGCGGGTACGGTCTCGGCCACGACCTCCAGCTCGACGCCCAGCTCGGCGGCCGTCTCGCGCAGTTGCTGGGCGTGCCTGCGCCCGGCCGCCGGGTGGGGCTTGAACAGCACGCCGCGAAACCCCCTGGCGACGAGGCCGCGCAGCATGTCGGCGTGCAGCCCCGCCTCCTCCTCGGGGGTGACGATGTCGAGGGCGGACAGGTACTGCCCGAGGATCATCGCCCGGCCCGAGGGCGCGTTCCCGGACCCCCCGCCGACCTTCCCGATCACGTCGAGGAAGGCCCGGTCGGGGAGGGTCTCGGCGGGAACCCCGTACTCCGACAGCAGCAGCGGCGTCAGGCCCGGGACCAGGTCGAGGTGGAGCAGGCGGGTGATCCGGCCGGAGATCTCCAGCGGCAGCGGGTCGCGCGTCGGGCCGTAGCTCATCAGGCCGTCGGAGTAGACAGAGATCGGGCAGTCCTTGACCAGCCCGCCCAGGGTCCTGCCCGGGGGGACCGCGATGGACTCCAGGATCAGCTCGGCGGGCCCGTCGCCCAGGGACAGGTGCGAGCCGACCAGGCGGCTCAGCATCGGCACCTCGATGACGCGCGCCTTCCAGTCCGAGGGGTGCAGCGGGGCCACGATCTCGTTCCACGAGTGGAGCTCGTCGAAGCGCGGGCGCAGCGCGGCGAAGCCCGGGGTCTCGTCCAGGGACGGGGTGATCTCCGGGATCGCCGCGTTGTTGGACACCAGCAGGATCCGGCGTCCCTCGCGCGGGCCGAAGCGGCCGTCGTCGATCGCCGCCGCCAGCGTCATCGCGCCGAACAGCGTCGAGGCGTAGAACAGCTGCGTCATCAGCCCTCCAGGAGTCTCTGCAGGATCTGGTCGCGTTCCGGATCCAGACGGGTCTCGGCGAGCAGGTCCGTGGGGAACCGCCTCAGGGTCGCGGCGCCGCGCTCCTCGAAGCGGGCGCGAAGCTCGGGGGAGAACCGCTCGCCCATCTCCAGGTGGTGGGCGAGGAGCGCGCGGAACATGCGGACCGCCTTCGGCATGAACTCCTCCTCCAGGCCCTCGAAGACCAGGTCGAAGGCGTCGAAGAAGTGCAGCTGCCTGGCGTCGCCGATCTGCGTCAGCGAGCCCGACACCATCCGCCGGTAGAACAGCCCGGCCAGCGACACCACCGCGAACGAGCCCGCACCACGGTGCAGCCGCCAGATCCACGGCCTGTCCTCGGCGGTGTGCAGGTGCCCGGGGAAGGTCAGCAGCTCGCCGAGGTCGCGGCGGTAGACCCCCGCCCACGCGTACGGGTAGTCGACCATGGTCTTCGACCGGGCGGGCAGGATGTGGTCGCGCGGCTTCAGCACGACCCCCCGGGTGGCGAGCGGCGCGCGGTGGATCACCCGCTTCCTGCCCTCCACCTGGACGTGGTCGACCCGGACGAAGTCGCAGCCGAGCCGCTCGATCGCCCCGACCAGGTTCTCCAGGTATCCGGGCGCGAGCCAGTCGTCGCCGTCCATGAAGGTCAGGTAGCGGCCGGAGGCCAGGGAGACCCCGAGGTTGCGCGCGTCGGCGAGCCCGACCGGTGCGTCGTTGTGCAGCACGACCAGACCGGGCAGGTCGTCGCGGAAGTCCTCGACGATCTGCCCGGTCTGGTCTGCCGATCCGTCGTCCACCACGATGAACTCGAAGTCTCGGCGCGCGTTCCTGACCAGCGAGGTCAGCGCGTCACCGATGTAGGCCTCCGCGTCCCGCACCGGGACGACGACGGACAGCTTGATCAAGTTGTTGTTCCCATTCCCGTGTCAGAGGGTCATACGGTGGCGCGGCGCAGGCGCGACTTGGGAGCCTCCTCGCCGGGGAAGACGCGCTTGACACCGTCGCCCAGGGCGGTCTCGATGATCCGGATGTCGCGGACCAGGTGCTCCAGGCCGGCCGGCTCCAGCGAGGCGGCGTGGTCGGAGCCCCACATGGTGCGGTCGAGCGTGATGTGCCGCTCCACGGTCACCGCGCCCAGGGTAACCGCCGCGAGCGAGATCTGCAGGCCGCGCTCGTGGCCCGAGTAGCCGACCGGCACGCCGTACCGCTCCTGGAGGGTGACGATCGTGCGGAGGTTGGCCTCCTCGGGAGGCAGGGGGTAGGTGGAGGTGGCGTGCATCAGCACCAGCTTGGAGGTGCCGATGAGCTCCACCGCCCGGTCGATCTCCTCCAGCGTGGACATGCCGGTGGACAGGATGATCGGCTTGCCGGTCGCGGCGAGCGCGCGGAGCAGCTCCAGGTCGGTCACGCTCGCCGAGGCGACCTTGTGGGTGACCACGTTCATGGCCTCGAGGAACTCCACCGACGGCACGTCCCACGGCGAGGCGAACCAGTGCAGGCCGCGCTCCTCGCAGTACTTGGCGATCTGGGTGTACTCGTCCAGGCCGAACTCGGTCCTGATCTTGTACTCCATGTAGGTCATCTCGCCCCAGGGCGTCTGCCGGATCTGGTCGCGCTGCTCCAGCGGCACGCAGATCTCCGGGGTGCGCTTCTGGAACTTGACCGCCTGGCAGCCCGCCTCGGCCGCCACGTCGATGAGCTTGCGCGCGATGTCGAGGTCGCCGTTGTGGTTGATGCCGATCTCGCCGATCACGTAGACCGGCTGCCCGGCGCCGACGAGCGCGTCACCGATCTGGACGGGCTTGGCGACCGGGGTGAGCCGCAGCTCGGCGCGGGGCGCGGGGGTGACGGCGACCTCGCCCGCCGGGCGGGCCGCGAGGACGCGGTCACACAGCTCCCGTACGGCTCCGGCGCCTCCGGCCCTGGTCAGCACGGTCCTGGCGGCGGCGCGGACCTTGGGGTGGGCGTCGGGGACCGTGACGGGCCAGCCGACGTCGCTCATCGGGCCCAGGTCGTTGACGTCGTTGCCGACGTAGGCGACGCGGGCCGGGTCGATGCCCTCGATGGCCAGCCAGTCGCGCAGCACGGTCTGCTTGTCGGTCAGGCCCTGGAGGACGGGCACGCCGAGCTTGCGGGCGCGGGCCGCGACCACCGGGTTGTGCTCGGTGGACATGATCATCAGCTTGACGCCGGCGCGGCGCAGCAGCGAGATGCCCATGCCGTCGGAGCGGCTCACCGCGACCGTCTCACGGCCGTCCTGGTCGACGTAGGCGCGGTCGTCGGTGTGCACGCCGTCGAAGTCGGTGATCACCGCGTCCACGTCGATCGGCTCGGGCTCGTCGACGAAGGGCGCCAGCGCCCGGACGATCTCCAGGTCCTCGGGGGTGTCGACCTCGATGGCGTGGCGCGAGGGCACCTGCTGCACGGCGACGGTGCCGAAGAAGCGGTGGCCGTGCTCGCGCAGGCCCTCGGTGCGCATCACGTAGAACGCGCCGGTCTCGCGGAAGTTCGGCTCGCGGTCCTGGCGGCGGGGGCGGTAGGACGGGTCGTGGTTGACGCCCGCGCCGCTGGCGCTCCACAGGAACTCGTGCGTCTCCAGCCCGGAGAACACCACGTCGGCGCTGCCGTCGAGGACCTTGGAGATCGCGCTGTCCAGGTCCGCGGGGTCGATGAACGCGCTGGTGCACTGCACCAGGATGACCACCTCGGGGACCTCGGACACCTGGTCGAGCGCGTGCAGCACGGCGGACTCGCTGGAGGCGGTCGCGTCGCTCAGCTCTCCCGGCCGGTCGATCACGGTCGCGCCCGCGGCGCGGGCCACCTCGGCGATGCCCTCGTGGTCGGTGCTGACCACGACCTCGTCGACCAGCTCGGCGCGCACGCAGGCCCGTACCGCACGGGCGACCAGGGGACTGCCGCCCACCGAGGCCAGGTTCTTCAGGGGAACCCCCACCGAACCTCCACGGGCGGGGACAACGGCCAGGACTCGCAAGGTGGCTCCTCAGACATACGGCGAACGCCCCTGAGCTGGGGTGTCATAGGAACCTAGCCACGAGGGTGACCGGAAAGGGGTGTCTGAGTTGAACGTCCAGAGTCGCCCGTCTTAACTTTCCGCGCCGCCGGGAGTTCCAGCCTGGGCGTGTCGCGTACGGCACCGGACGGCGTGTACGTAGCCTTCCATACCCCTCCATACCGGGCGGGGTATGGGGGCGGTCCGGTCAACGGGTGGGTCCTCAGACGGTCGCGCCGATGGAGTCCATGAGCGTTGCGCGGGGTGACGGGTGGGTCCTCAGACGGCTGTGTCGATGGAGTCCATGAGCGTTCTGGGTCCTCAGACGGCCGCGCCGATGGCGCCCATCAGCGTTGCGCGGGGTGACGGGTGGGTCCTTAGACGGCCGCGCCGATGGAGCCCATGAGCATGGGGAGCGAGCGTTCGAGGCCTCGGCGCCAGTAGGGCCAGGAGTGCGTGCCGGGGCCGTAGAAGTCGACCGCCACGTCGGCGCCGTTCGCCCTCGCCCGCTCGACGAAGGTCACGGCCTGGAGGAGCAGGGCGGCCTCACCCTCGTCCCGCGCCGCGGAGGCGTCGTCCAGCGGGCCGGGAGAGCCGTCGCCGCTGGAGACGAAGAGCCGCACCCCGCGCAGCGCGCCGGTGAGGTCGGCCGGGTTGTGGGCGGCCCACTCCGGATCCCCGGGGGAGCCCCAGAGCCTCACGGACTCCTCGCCGTACTGCCCGAGCAGCCAGTCGACGCCGCCGTTGCCGTCGCGGGTGTGCAGCACCCCGGAGAAGGACGCCGCCGCCTGGAACATGCCGGGGTGGCGGGCCGCGTACGACATCGCCCCGAAACCACCCATGGACAGCCCCGCCACCGCCCGCCGCTCCCCGGCGCCGTAGTCGCGCTCAAGGACGGTCCTGACCTCGGTGAGGTGGAAGGTCTCCCAGCCGGGGCCCTCGCGCCAGTCGGAGTAGAAGCCGACGGGGCCGCTCTCGGGGATGACCACGAGCGCGCGGTATCCCGAGGTGAGCTCCGCGGCGCCGCCCTTGGTGATCCAGGTGTCGTAGCCGGACTGGCAGCAGCCGTTCAGCAGATACAGCACCGGCCACGGACCCGAGTCCGGCGACCACCCCTCGGGCAGCAGGACCCTGACCCTGCCCTCGCGGCCGAGCGCGGTGGAGGTGACGGTGAGCTCGTGGTCGCGCTCGCCCAGCTTCTTCACCGCGACGGCGGAGGCTCGCGCGTCCTCCCCGCCGTACGTGCCGGTCGAGGACGGTGGCGTCAGTGCGAGCAGCACCGCCGCGACCGCGACGGCGGCCAGCAGGAGGACTCCCAGACGTACAGCGGTGCGGTTCACGCCGCCAATCCTCCCGCGTTGAGCACGACCGCGTGAAGCCCACATGCCGTAACGGCCCCGGGGAGGAGGGAGGCGCGGGAACTCGTCGCGGGCGTGGACCTCTATTTTGGCCCGCCCATTCATGTTAATTCTGATGACATATGGCGTTTTAGTAACCTGAAAGCTTGAAAACTACACAAGATCTATTCAGGATTCTCCACGTGGGTTGTAAAGATCGTGTACAGCCCGCGTCGCTCTGCCCGGCGGGAAACTCTCGCCCGGAGTGAAGGAGAATGCGTGTCAAACACCCCTCGACGCTGGCGCTCGGTCCTGACCGGGATCACCACCGCTCTCGTGCTCGTCCTTCCCCAGGGTGTGGCCCAGGCCGCCCCCGCACCCGCTCCCGAAAAGATCGACAAGACCGTTCTGGCGGATCTGGCCACGGACGACAAGGCCACTTTCTGGGTACACCTGGACAGCGCCGCCGACCTCGGCGCGGCCCGCAGGGCGAAGACCAAGACCGAGAAGGCCGCGCAGGTCTTCCGGGCCAAGACCGAGGTCGCCACCTCGTCGCAGGCGGGACTGCGCGCGCTCCTGACCGCCGAGCGCGCCGACTTCACCCCCTTCTGGATCGTCAACGCCATCCAGGTGACCGGCAACGCCAAGCTGGCCGAGGAGATCGCCAAGCGGCCCGAGGTGGACCGGATCGAGCCCAGCCGGGTCACCAAGGTGCCCGAGCCGCTGCCCGGCAAGGAGGTGGCCAAGACCAGCGCGATCGAGTGGAACATCGACCGCGTCAACGCCGCCCGGGTCTGGGGTGAGCTCGGCGTCCGCGGCGAGGGCATCGTCGTGGCCAACATCGACACCGGCGTGCAGTTCGACCACCCCGCGCTGGCCGCCAAGTACCGGGGCAAGAGTGCCGACGGCGTCGACCACGACTACAACTGGTTCGACCCGGCCGGGATCTGCTCCGGCGCCGCGCCGTGCGACAACAACGGCCACGGCACCCACACCATGGGCACCATGGTGGGCGACGACGGCGGCACCAACACGATCGGCGTCGCCCCCGGCGCGAAGTGGATCGCCGTCAAGGGCTGCGAGTCCAGCACCTGCTCCGACGCCTCGCTGCTCGCCGCCGGGCAGTGGGTGCTCGCGCCCACCGACCTGAACGGCGACAACCCGCGTCCCGACCTGGCGCCGCACATCGTCAACAACTCCTGGGGCGGCGGCGGCTTCAACCCCTGGTACAAGACGACCGTCGACGCGTGGGTCGCGGCGGGCATCTTCCCCGTCTTCGCCAACGGCAACGTCACGAACGCGGGCTGCAACTCCAGCGGCTCGCCCGGCCAGTACGTCGCCAGCTACAGCGCCGGCGCGTTCGACGTCAACAACGCGATCGCGACCTTCTCCACCCGAGGTGCCGGTGAGAACGGCGAGATCAAGCCCAACCTCGCGGCCCCCGGTGTCGACGTGCGCTCCTCCCTGCCCAACAACGGCTACGGGTCCAACTCCGGCACCTCGATGGCCGCGCCGCACCTGGCGGCCACCATCGCGCTGATGTGGTCGGCCTCTCCCGCCCTGCTGGGCGACATCGCCACCACGCGGGAACTGCTCGACCGGACCGCGATCGACGTCAACGACACGCGCTGCGGCGGCACCGCCGCCGACAACAACGTCTGGGGAGAGGGCAGGCTCGACGCGTTCGCGGCGGTCCAGGCCACCCCCGCCGGTGAGCTCGGCGGGCTGACCGGCACCGTCACCGCCGGTGGCACGCCGCTGGCCGCGGCGGCCGTCACCGTCACCGGGCCACTGAACCGCACGGTCACCACCGCGCAGAACGGCACGTACGCGCTGCCCCGCCTGCTGGCGGGCGAGTACCAGCTCACGGTGAAGAAGTTCGGGTACGACGACGCCACCGCCGTGACCGTCACCGTCCTGGCCGACGAGACGGTCACCCAGGACGTGTCCCTGACGCAGCGGGCCTCGGGCGTGGTCTCGGGCACGGTCACCGCGGCGGGCGCCCCCGAGCCCGGGGCCACGCTGACCGCGGTGGGCACCCCGGTCAGCGCGGTCGCCGACGCGGCGGGCCGGTACCGGCTCACGCTGCCCAACGGCGACTACCAGCTGAAGGTCACCCCGGGCTCCCGGTGCGCGGGAGAACTCACCGCGCCGATCACGGTGAACGGCGACCTGGCCAAGGACGTCGACCTGCCGCGCCGCACCGACTCCTTCGGCTACACCTGCGACAGCGGCACCCTGGCGTACGTCGCGGGCACCGCCAAGAGCACGCTCACCGGCGACGACGCGGTCCAGCAGATCACGCTGCCGTTCACCTTCCCGTTCTACGGCACCGGCTACACCGGCGCCTGGCTCAGCACCAACGGGTTCCTGGCCTTCAAGGACAGTGCCGCCCTGGCGAGCAACGGGGCCCTGCCCGCCACCGCCGCGCCCAACGCGGCGCTCTACCCCCTCTGGGACGACCTCGTGCTGGACGACCAGTCCGGGATCTACACCGCCACCGTCGGGACCGCGCCGAACCGGACCTTCGTCGTCGAGTGGCGCAACGCCCGCTTCTACGCCGACGCCACCCAGCGCGTCTCGTTCTCGGCACTGCTCGGCGAGAACGGCTCGGTCGGATACCGCTACGACAGCATCGACAGCGAGCGCGACGCCGGGATCGGTGCCACGGTGGGCGTCGAGAACGCGGACGGCACCGACGCGCTGCAGTACTCCTTCAACAGCGCCGCGATCGGCGACGGCCAGAGCCTGACCTTCACCGCGAGCCGGCACGGGCTGCTCACCGGCATTGTCACCGACGCCAACGACGGTGGCCCGCTGGCGGGCGCGACGGTCAAGGTCGGTGACGTGGCGACCTTCACCACCGGGGCCGACGGCAGGTTCCTCGGGCAGATCCTGCTGGGCGACTACCGGGTCGAGGTCTCCAAGGAGAACTACGGGACCTTCACCCAGGAGGTCACCATCACCGCCGGGGCCGTGACCAGGGCCGACACCGCGCTTGCCACCGGCCAGGTGACGGCCTCGGTCGCCGAGCTGACCCTGGTGCAACCGGCGGAGACCACCAGGACGGGCACCGTCTCCCTGTCCAACCTGGGCGTCGGAACGGCCTACACCGTGACGACCGACCCCGCCCAGGGCTGGCTGAGCGTGACGCCCGCCGCGGGCGAGCTCGCCAAGGGCGCGTCGGTGACGCTGAAGGTCACCGCCTCCAGCGCGGGTGTCCAGCCGGGCACCGTACGCACCGGCAAGCTGCTGGTGCGCTCGGCGAGCGGCCGCAACCCGCTGATCGAGATCACCGTGACGGTCGTGGTGCCCAAGCACCAGGTCGCCGTCGAGGTGGGCGGCACCAAGGACGTCGTCGACGCCGCCGGTGACCGCTGGACCGCGGACCGCAAGCACAGCACCGGCGGCCACGGCTACGTCGGCACCTCCACCAAGACGAACACGGCGAGCAGGACGATCGTCGGCACCACCGAGCAGGCGCTGTTCAGGAGCGTCCGCGAGGGGATGCTGGAGTACCGGTTCGACCAGGTGCCCAACGGCACCTACGCCGTCGAGCTGGGCTTCGCCGAGACCCGGGGCAAGCGCGAGGGCCAGCGCGTCTTCGACGTCATCGTCGAGGGCCAGCTCGCGATCCCCGCGCTGGACCTGGCCCTGGAGACCGGCGCGTACACCGCCACCACCCGGCAGTACACGGTGAAGGTCACCGACGGCCAGCTCAACGTGCGGTTCGCCAAGCGGGTCGGCGACACCGTGCTCAACAGCATCCGCGTCTCCGAGCGCCCCGACAAGGCCACCCCGTAGCGGCCTGAATCCCCCGACGGCCCGTCCCGCACTCCTCGCGGGACGGGCCGTCCTCGTCTCCGGATGGCCCGCGGAGCCCAGCCGACCGGACGGGCTCCGCGGGCGGCCGGAGGGACTTCGTGGGCCGGACGGGTGGGCTCCGCAGGCTGGACGGAGGGGCAAAGTCCTGGTCAAACGGCGTTACGGGTCGTACGAAGCCGGGGATTGGCGGGGTGTGTCGTGATTCACGGAGGCTGCCATGGCCAGGACCACCACCACCGCTTCGAACGGCAGGACGCGTGTCCCGGCTGTCCCGGCTGTCCCGGCGAACGAGGACCGGCCGTCGCACATCACCGTGCCGGTGATCGGCACGCTGCCCCTGCCGCCGCCGGACCGGCTGGTCTTCTACGGGGTGCTGGGCGTGCTGGGCGCGTTGGGAGTCATCGAATGGCCCGTCGCGCTCGTCGTCGGACTCGGCCACTACCTGTCGGACCAGCGGCGGTTCCCCGTTCTGCGGCAGGCCGGAGAGGCCGCCGAGGCGGCGTAGCCGGGTACGCCCCCACCCGGACCGGAAGCGGGCCGGAAACCGGGCGCGGAACCGAGGCCGAGCCAGAAACCGAGCCTGGAACCGGGTCCGGAACCGAGGCTGAGGCTGAGCCCGGAACCGGGTCCGGAACCTGGGCTGAGGCCGAAACCGGCTCCGGAATCGAGGCCGAGCCCGGAACCGAGTCCGAGCCCGGAACCTGGGCCGAGTCCGGGCCCGAAACCGAGGCCAAGACCCGGGCCGGGACCGGGATCGGAAGTGGAGCCAGGACCGGGGGTGACGGTGATGGCACCTCTCGGTGAACTCGCCGGACAGGGCTGGGCGCAGGTGGGGACACTGCTCCTCGCCTTCGTGCTCTCGGCCGGGATCGGCCTTGAGCGGGAGGTCCGGCAGAAGAACGCGGGCCTGCGCACCCACACCCTGGTCGGCTTCGCCGCCGCCCTGATCATGCTGGTGTCGAAGTACGGCTTCTACGATGTCCTGGGGGAGCACGTCACCCTCGACCCGTCCCGGGTGGCCGCCCAGATCGTGTCCGGCATCGGCTTCCTCGGCGCGGGCCTGATATTCGTCCGGGGTGACGCGGTCCGCGGCCTCACCACCGCCGCGGCGGTCTGGCTCACCGCCGGGGTGGGCATGGCGGCGGGAGCCGGGCTGTGGCTGCTGGCGATCATCGTGACCGTGGGGTACTTCGCGACGGTGTTCGTCCTCACCCCGCTGGCCGACCTGCTTCCCCGGTCCAAGTACGCGCCCTCGCGGCTCAACCTGACCTATCTCGACGGGCGGGGCGTGCTGCGGCTGGTGCTGGCCGAGTGCACGCGCCGGGGATTCGGCGTGGACGAGCTGTCCGTCGGCCAGCCCTCCGAGGGACAGGGCCCGGCGACCGTCTCGCTCTGGCTCACCGTGCACGGCGCCGGTTCGATAACGGAGCTCACCACGGCGCTCTCCGAGATCGACGGGGTGCTCGCCGTGGTGAGCCGGGACGCCAACGTCGTGGTGCGCTGAGAGCGGGACCGTGCCCTCGGGGGTGGACCGGCTGTTCGGTACGACACGGCGACCGGTGCCCGGTGGTGCTTCGGGATCCCGATCCCGTCGACGCCCGCGACCGCGACCGACCCCCGAGCCGCCCGACGCCCGACGCGCGACGAGCGGTCCGTGGCCGCCGGTGCCCGCCCGTGTCCGGGGAGTGGTGGCCGTGGCCGCCGGTGCCGCTCAGGCGGTGCCGCTCAGGTCCGCGACCGCGGCGATGACCTGGTCCACCTCCTCCTCGGTGTTGTAGTAGTGCGGCGACAGCCGCAGGCACCAGTCGACGCCCTTGTCGCCGAAGTCGAACTGCGCGAACTCGCGGAAGCTGAGCGCCGAGTTGACGCGCCGCGCGTCCATCGCCGCCTTGAACGGCCGGGGCTGCCAGCCCTCGATGGCGAAGGTGACGATGGCGCCCAGCCGCGGGCCCTGGTCGAGCGTTCGTACCCCGGAAATCGCGTCGAGTCCGTCGCGCAGCCGGGCGGCGAGCGCGGGGGAGCGGTCCGCGATGGCGTCGACGCCGACCTGGCGGGCGTAGCGTGCCGCGGCGGCACAGCCGAGCACGGCCGCGTAGGGGAACTCCCACTCCTCGAACCGGGCCGCGGACTCGACGGGCCGGTAACGGCCCGGCTCGATCCAGCGGGCGCCGTGCATGTCGATGAACAGCGGTTCGTACCCGGCGCGCAGCACCCGGTCGGACACGTAGAGGAAGCCCGAGCCACGGGGGCCGCGCAGGAACTTGCGGCAGGTGGCGGTGAGCATGTCGCAGCCGATCTCGGCCACGTCGACCGGGTACTGGCCGACCGACTGGCAGGCGTCGACCATGTACAGCAGGTCCAGCTCGCGGCAGTGCCGGCCGATCTCGGCGACGGGCTGGACCAGGCCGGAGTTGGTGGGGATGTGGGTGGCGGTCACCAGCCGGGGGCGGTGCGCGCGCATCAGGGCGGCCATCGCCGCCACGTCCACTCCCCCCTCCGGAGTGTCGGGCGCGTGCACGATCCGCACGCCGAACCGCTTGCGCAGCGACAGGAAGGCGATCTGGTTGGAGATGAAGTCGTTGCGGGTGGTGAGGATGACGTCGCCGTCCTGGAACGGGATCGCCGACAGGGCGGTGGAGAAGGCGTGCGTGGCGCTGCCGGCGAAGGCGACGTTGCCGGGCTCGCAGTTGATCAGGGCGGCGATCTCCGTGTAGAACCCGCGGACCTCGGCCTCCCGGGCGGCCGACGCCTCGTAACCGCCGATCCGCGCCTCCAGGTTCAGGTGGTCGAGCATCGCGGCCAGCACGGGGGCGGCGAGCAGCCCGCAGCCCGCGTTGTTGAAGTGGACGACCTGCTCGCAGCCGGGGGTGTCGGCCCTGAGGGCGGCGAGGTCCAGTAGTGATTCTCCGCGAACCACAGAAGTGCTACTGTCATCTCTCATGCAAGACGGTAGCACTTCTGCGGCGTTGGTGACCAGTCTGCGCGCGCTGCTGGCCGGGCTGTCGCCCGGTGACCGCCTGCCGAGCAGCCGGGAGCTGACCCAGCGCTACCGGGTCGGGCCGGGGACCGTCTCGCGCGCGATCGCCGTGCTGACCGCCGAGGGCGCCGTGGTCACCCGGCCGGGCAGCGGCACTTTCGTGGCGGCGCGCGGCCGGCCCGCCGCCGGGGTCGCCGACACGGTCTGGCAGACGGTCGCGCTCACCGACCGCACCGTCGACACCGGCCCGCTCACCGACGCGCTCGGGCCGCCCCCCGCTGGGACGATCATGTTGGACGGCGGCTACCTGCACCGGTCGCTGCGGCCCACCCGGCCGCTGAGCGCGGCGCTGGCACGCGCGGCGCGTCGTCCCGACGCCTGGGACCGGGCTCCGGCGAACGGCCTGGCGGCGCTGCGGACCGTGTTCGCCGGGATGGCCGGGGGCGGGATGACACCCGACGACGTGCTGGTCACCGGTGGCGGGCAGAGCGCCCTGTCCATGGCGTTCCGGGCCATCGCCGGACCGGGCAGCCCGATCCTGGTGGAGTCGCCCACCTACCCCGGCGCGCTGGCCGCCGCGCGGGCCGCCGGGTTGCGCCCGGTGCCCGTCCCCATGGACGACGACGGGGTCAGGCCCGATCTGCTGGCCGAGGCGTTCGCCATGACCGGCGCACGGCTGTTCTACTGCCAGTCGACCTACCACAACCCGACCGGCATCGTGCTGGCGCCCGAGCGCCGCAGGCACGTCGTCGACGTGGCGCGGGCCGCGGGCGCCTTCGTCGTCGAGGACGACTTCGCGCGGCACCTCGGCCACGGCGGGCAGGTGCCGAGGCCGCTGGCGGCCGACGACCGTGACGGCACGGTCGTCTACCTGACCTCGCTCACCAAGCCCGCGGCGCCCAGCCTGCGCATCGGGGCGCTGGTGGCCCGCGGGCCGGTGATGGAGCGGATGAGGGCGGTGCGGCTGGTCGACGACTTCTTCGTCACCCGCCCGTTGCAGGAGACCGCCCTGGAGCTGCTCGGTTCGCCCGCGTGGGATCGGCACGTCCGTACCCTGGCCGTGGCGCTGCGGGAACGCCGCGCGGAGCTGGCGGCGGCCGTCTCGCGCGAGCGTCCGGACTGGACCGTCACCCGGCTCCCCGCGGGCGGGCTGCACCTGTGGGTCCGCCTGCCTGCCGGTACCGACGACACCGTGGTCGCCGGGGCCGCCCGTCGGCACGAGGTCGCCGTCAGCGCCGGTCGCCGGTACTTCGCCGCCGAGCCGCCCGGGGCCTTCCTGCGCCTCGGGTTCGCGGCGGCCGGTGACCTCGCGGAGCTGGCGGAGGCCGCGCGTCGGCTACGGCACGTCTGACGCCCGCGGATCCGGTGGGATGAGTAGGGGATACTCATGCTTTCCGCCACGTCCCTGCCTAACGTTCGGAAAGACCCGCCCTGACCGATCCACGGAGGGCGGGCGGGAAAAGGCTGGATCCGTCCTCGTCGTCGCTTCGATGACGCCGGTGCCGCTTCTCGCGGGTGTCGCACCGGCCGCCGGGAAGGCCGCGAGCCTGGCGGGGGCCGGCTCTCGGGCATCCCGTACGGCCGGTCCCGGGGTGCCGGGTCGCGGGCATTTCGTACGGCTGTCCCCGGGCGCCGACCATCGGAGCGGCGGGGGCTCATGGGGGCGTTTGGTCTAATTTGTCGGTGGTGGCATGCTCTTTCCCGAGACTCGGCCTCCCACGGTCCGGCGCCTGCCTCGCCCCTCGTACGGCGGGGAGCGGGTCAGGACGGGGCCGTCCCCGGGAGGAGCACGATGGCTGTCACGGCGCCGAGGCCCGGCGACCCCGCGAGCCTTGGCCCGTACACGATCGAGGCCAGGCTCGGTGAGGGCGGGCAGGGCACGGTCTACCTCGGCCGTGACCCGGCCGGTGAGCGCGTCGCGGTCAAGGTACTGCACCCGAGGTTCGCCGCCGACCGGGTCGCGAGGGCGCGCTTCGAGCGGGAGATCGCCGTCGCCCGGCAGATCGCCGAGTTCTGTACCGCCCGGGTGCTCGACGCGGGGGAGAGCGGCGACCACCTCTACGTGGTGAGCGAGTTCATCGACGGGCCGTCGCTGCAGCAGGCCGTCGAGAGCGAGGGGCCGCGCGACGGCGCCGCCCTGCAGCGCATCGCGATCAGCACGGCCACCGCGCTCGTCGCCATCCACCAGGCGGGGATCGCGCACCGCGACTTCAAACCGGCCAACGTGCTCCTCGGCTTCGACGGCCCGCGCGTGATCGACTTCGGCATCTCCAAGGCGCTCGACGCCGGGCTCGCCCAGACCAGCGGCGCCTTCGGGACCCCGACCTACATGTCCCCCGAGCAGATCCACGGCGACCCCGCCGCCGCCCCCTCGGACGTGTTCAGCTGGGCGGTGACGATGGTGTTCGCCGCCACCGGCAGCCCCG
The DNA here is from genome assembly GCF_055690525.1 of Streptosporangium sp. H13245. Classification (NCBI taxonomy): domain Bacteria; kingdom Bacillati; phylum Actinomycetota; class Actinomycetes; order Streptosporangiales; family Streptosporangiaceae; genus Streptosporangium; species Streptosporangium sp. H13245. Next base: position 52,521 of record NZ_JBSZKT010000032.1, read on the forward strand.
CGTTCGGCCGGGACACCATCCCGGCCGTGCTCCATCGCATCCTCACCGCCGAGCCCGACCTGTCGGGGGTGCCCGAAGGGCTGCGGCCGCTGCTGCGCGCCTGCCTGGCCAAGGCGCCCGCCGACCGTCCGACCGCCCCCGACCTGCTGTTCCGGCTGATCCGCCAGCCGTCGGCGGGCGCCACCCCACCGCCGTCCCCGGTACCGAATCCGAATCCGAACCCGGCCCCGTCCCCGGCGCCAGCCTCGTTCCCGGCATCGCCGCAGGCCGGGAACCCGGTACGGGACCAGCCGCCGCCGTCCCGGCAGCCCTCACGAGCCGAGTGGCCGCCGCCCCAGCCGCCCCCCGGATGGGACGGCGAGTCCGGGCAGCCGCCTCCTTCGTCGACGATCGAGTCGCCATCCCAGCCGTTGTCCCAGTTGTCCCAGCCGTCGTCGCCACCCGGGCGGAGCACCGCGCCCCCGCGGCCGTCCTCCGCCGGGCGGTCGCCGGTCGGTCCCGGCGCCACCCAGGGGCGGTGGCGTCCGGAGGATCCCGGGGAACCGGCCTTCCCCGGTGACGCGCGAAACGGATCCGCCGACGCGACCGTGCCTGGCCGGTCCGGACGATCGCGCCCGTGGTGGATCGGGGCCGCCGTCGCCGTCTCCGCCGTCGCGGTCTCCGCGGGCGTCTTCGTGCTCCCGCCGCTGCTGGCGGGTACGGGGGAGGAGCCCGCGGACCCCACCCCCGTCGCGCTGACCGGGTCCCCTCCGGCCCCCAGCGGATCCCCCTCGCCCGGCGAATCGTCCGTACCGCCCACCGCCCCGCCGTCTCCCGCGCCCACCCCCACCTCCGTCACCGGGGACTGGAAGAGCGCGCCGGTCGGCGGCCCGCTGCGCGGCCACCGCGACGACCTCCAGACGGTGGCGATCGCCCGGGTCGGCGGCAGGTCCGTGATCGTCTCCGGTGCCAGCGACCGCACCGTCCGCCTGTGGGACCTGGCCACCCGCAAGCCGCTGGCCACGCTCACCGGGCACACCAACTGGGTGCGCTCCGTCGCGGTCACCGAGCTGGACGGCAGGACGATCGCGGTGTCGGGCGGCGACGACGGCACCGTACGCCGCTGGGACCTCGCCGCCCGCAAGCAGGTCGGCAAGGCCATCGACGCCGCCGTACCCGTCTTCTCCCTCGCACTCGCCACCCTCGACGGCGAGCCCGTCGTGGTGACCGGAGGCCGCGACGGGAGCCTGCGCCTGTGGAACCTGAGGACGGGCGCCGCGATCGGCAAGGCCCGCCGTGCCGCCGACGGCGCCGTGTTCGGCCTGGCCACCGCCGAGCTCGACGGCGAGCCCGTCGTGTTCACCGGCGGCGGCGACGGTACGGTGCGCCGCTGGCCGCTCCGCTCCGGGCCCGGCGAGACGATCCTCACCCAGCGAGGCCAGGTCACCGCCGTCACCACGGCCGAGCTGGACGGCAGGCTCGTGGTGCTGTCCGCCGGGGGCGCGCAGGACATCCACATCGACGACGCCGCGGGCGCCGGTGAGGCCCGCCCGCCCATCCGGGACCACAGCGGCTGGGTCTACTCCCTGGCCGTCGGCCGGGTGGGGTCGCTCACCGTCGTCGTCTCCGGCAGCAACGACGCCACCGCGCAGGTCCACGACCTCGACACCGGGAAACGGGCGGGGCGGCCGTTCAAGGCCCACGACCACAACGTGTTCGCCGCGGCGGTGGCCGAGCTCGACGGGAGCCCCGTCGCGGTCACCGGAGGCGGCGACGACACCGTCCGCGTCTGGCGCCTGCGCTGACCATCCCCGGGCCCCGTTTCGGCCGTACGCGATCTCTCCCGGAGCGTGCCGGATTAGCGACCGGTGGCGAGCTCCGAGAAGATCTCCACCAGTTCCGGCCGGTCGAACGGGCCGACGTGGGGTGCCGCGACACTCCGTACGTCGGTCGGGTTGTCCGGGGTGAGGCGGTCGGCCTCCGCGATGAACCGGTCCTGCAGCGCGGGCGGGATCAGCCGGTCGAGGGTGAGGCGCACGTAGGTCCGGGGGATCCGGCCCCAGGTGTGCGCCTCGCCCCGGGCCTCGGCCAGCGGAATTCCGGCACTCTCGTCCGGCTCCAGCATGGCGAGCAGCCGCCGTACCCCATCGTCGGTGAAGTCCCCGGCGAGGGCGTCCTTGACGCCCTGGAACACCGCCGGGTCGGCCGAGCGCCAGTTGAGCCGGGTCACCCCCAGGACCGCGGGATCGGCGACCACGGCCGCGGTCACCAGGGGGAGCAGGCTCTCGCCGTTCTCCGGCGTCTCAAGATAGGCGGTCATGTTCGGCAGGTCCACGCAGCAGTACGCCGCGACGTAGACGACCCGGTCGAGCAGTTCGGGGACGGCGTTGCCGACCCTGCTCACGGTGACGCCGCCCTGGCTCATACCGGCGAGGATCACGGGCCCGTGGCGGCGGGCGCGGCGCACCACCCCCACGACGTGCTCGACGTAGTCGTCGATAGTGATCTTGGCGAGCGGCGACGGCTCGGTCGCCAGCGCTTCGAGGTCCTGCGGGGCCTGGTACGAACGGGGATAGAACGCCTCGCCGCCGTGTCCCGGGAGGTCGACGGCCACGCATCGGTGCCCGCGCAGGGTGAGTTCGGTGGTGAGCCCGGAGGCCCAGGCCGACGAGGAGTTGGTGCCGTGGACGAACACCAGGGTCGGCGGTCGCCGGTCGGCGCCACGGTTCGTCGTCGTTTCCGTCGTCATCGAGATTCTCTCTTCTGTTCGTTGGACGGGTGGGGTGGTGGTCAGCGGTGCGGCGGGCGCCACATCGGCCACAGGAGCGGGCTGTCCGCCACGCGGACCGGCTCGCCGAGATCCTCGAATCCGTGCCGCAGGTAGAGGGCGCGGCTCCCGGGCGAACTCGCCTCCAGGTACGCGGCGAGGCCGTCGGCGTCCGCCCGCTCCAGCCGGTGCCGCAACATCGCCGAGCCGAGTCCCGCGCCCCGCCGCTCGCCGACAACTCCCATGCAGGAGAGGTAGAGGTGCGGTTCGCGGTCGGGGTGCCGTGGGGCCAGCGCCTCGCCCAGGGCCAGCAGCCGCGCGCCGTCCTCACCGGACCCGAAGGCCGTTTCCCGGCCCGCGTCGTCCTCGTGGGGAGTCTGGCCCGCGGCCAGCGCCAGCCATATCGAGGCGCCCTCGCGACGACCGGTCAGGTACGTCTCGGCGGCGGGATGGGTGAGAAGGGCGCGGTAGTGGTGCTCCTGCGAACGGCCTCGCGGGCCCGCCTCGGGGAAGAGCCAGCGGACCAGGGGGTCGTCCGTGAACGCCTCGGTCAGGACGTCCAGCACCGCCTGCCGGTCTGTCCCGTCCGCCCGCAGCACGGACGCGTACGGTGTATTGACTGTCATGGGTACAGCGTATTGAAGCGAGAGCGAAAGCGGCTGTTTTAAAGGGATATAGCGCGACAAAGTGAACTAGTGCTGAAGGATTGAACTAGTACACTCTTGACGGACAGCGACCTCAACGAACGATCGGGGGCCTCATGCCGTCGTCACCACGGCGACCGGAACCGCCGTACCTGCGGATCGTCGCGGAGATCCGCGCCCGGATCCTCGCCGGTGACCTGCGGCCCGGGGAGCGGGTGCCGTCCGTCCGGGAGATCGCCCGGCGGTGGGGGGTCGCGGCCGCGACCGCGACCAGGGTGACGGCCACCCTCCGCGACGAAGGGCTGGTCGAGACGAGGGTCGGCGCGGGTACGGTGGTCGGCACCCTCGCGGGCCGGAGGCAACCGGTCGGCGTGACCCCTCCCCTCGCCGCTCCCCCCGGGCCACGGCGGGCCGGAGCCCCCCGGCGGGGGCTGGACCGCGAGCGGACGCTGCGCACCGCGATCGCGATCGCCGACACCGAGGGGCTTGACGCCCTGTCCATGCGGCGGCTCGCGGCCGAGCTGGGTGTAGGCCCGATGTCGCTGTACCGGCACGTTTCGAGCAAGGACGACCTGGTGACGCAGATGACCGGCGAGGTCTTCGGCGAGCCCGAGCTTCCCGTCCCGGGGCCGGACGGCTGGCGGGCCAAGCTCGAACTGGTCTCCCGCCTGCAGTGGGAGCTGTGCCGACGGCACCTCTGGCTGCCCAGGGCCATCTCGTTCGTCCGCCCGTCGCTGGTGCCCAACGTGATGGCGCACACCGAGTGGACCCTGCGCGCGCTCGACGGGCTCGGGCTGCCCATGGCGACACGGATCCGCGAGGCGCTCACGCTGCCCGCCCTGGTCCTCTCCGTCGCGCTGTCCATGGCGGACGAGGTCGAGGCCGAACAGGAGACCGGGGTGACGCTCGACCGGTGGTGGCTGGCCCAGCGGGAGCGGGCCGACGAACTCCTCCACTCCGGACGCTTCCCGCTGCTGGCCACGCTCGCCGGGGAGGAGGTGCCGGACGTGGACGGGCTGTTCGAGTACAGCCTCGCCCGCCATCTCGACGGTTTCGCCGCCCTGCTGGAGGACCGGGCCCGGCCCGCCGGTTGACTCTGACTCGGCGGTCGCTCTCATCGGGTGTGCCGGGCGTTCCGGCCCGCTCGACACAGCCGGAAGAGCGGGCGGCCCGTGCCGGGCCCGGAGCCCCGCCTCACCCGCGAGGCCCCGCGCGGCTCAGCCGCCGACCAGGCACTCGCGTACGGCCGTGATCAGGTGGTTGGCGCGGGCGTCGCCGTGGCCGATCATGCGGTTGGCGACGTACGCGAAACCCACCCCGAACTCGTCGTCGCCGAAGGCGAACTGCCCGCCCGCCCCGTCGTTGCCGAAGCTGCGCTTCCCCAGCATCGGCCGGAAGGGCGAGTCGAGCAGGAAGCCCGAGCCCCAGCGTGCTCCGGCGTCGAAGCCGAGCCATCCCCTGCCGGAGGAGACCTCGCGGACCGCGTCCGTCACGGTGTCCGGGGTGAGCAGCCGCTCCCGGCCCTCGATGCCGGTCACGGCCGCCGCGTACAGCCCGGCGAGGCCGCTCGCCGAGGCCGTGGCGCCCGCTCCGGGCAGCTCCATGCCGAGCAGCGCCGGGTCGTTCCAGCCGTGCGGTTCGGCGAGGCCGGGGAAGACCAGCGCGCCGTTCATCGTCACGATGCGGGTGAGCAGGTGTTCTGGTCCCGGCATCGGGGGGCGTCCCTCTGCCTCGACGAGCCGGGCCCGGCCGTCCATCTCCTCGGCGGGCAGGCCGATCCAGGCCCGCAGCCCCAGCGGATCTCCCACGGCACGGCGGAAGTACGCGCCGGGGGTGAGCCCGGTGACGCGCCGGATGACCTCGCCGATGAGGAACCCGAAGACGTGGCCGTGGTACTCGTACGCCGTGTCCGGTTCCCACAGCGGTTCCTGCTCCTCGATGGCGTGGATCACCGGCGTCCAGGTGGCGATCTCCTCGAAGCCGAGCGCCGGGTCGAGGGCGGGGATCCCCGCCCGGTGTCCGAGGACCATGCGACACGTGACGGCCTCCTTGCCGTGCCGCGCGAACTCGGGCCAGTACCGGCTCACCGGGGCGTCGAGGTCCAGCCGTCCCTCCTGCGCGAGGAGGTGGGCGCAGACGCCGACGAGGCCCTTGGCGCAGGAGAAGACCGGTACGACCGTGTCCTGTGTCCATGGACGGCCGGTCTCCTCGTCCGCGATCCCGCCCCACAGGTCCACGACCTTGCGCCCGCCGACGAACACGGTGACGGCCGCGCCGAGTTCGCCGTGTTCGCCGAAGTTACGGGAGAAGGCGTCCGCGACCGCTCCGAACCGTTCGTCGGCGAGTCCGCTGTGCTCCATGGCGATCTTCTTTCTCTCGGCTTCCCCTCGGCGCGTCGCCGGGTTTCCCGCTCGCTCGCGGCCTTCGTGGCGCCGAACGCTACATTGCCTAGGTATATTAGGCAAATACCGTGAGCCCTAGGCAAGGTGGAGGTGGGCGTGGCCCGTGCGGGACTGACATCCGAGCGCGTGACGGAGGCGGCGGCCGAACTGGCGGACGCCGTCGGGTTCGAGAACATCACCGTGTCCGCGCTGGCGCGGAGCTTCAAGGTCAAGGACGCCAGCCTGTACTCGCACGTCAGAAACCTGCGGGACCTGCGGGAACGGGTCGCGCTGCTGGCCGCGGAGGAGCTGGCCGACCGCATCGCCGAGGCGGTCGCGGGCCGGGCGGGGAAGGAGGCCATGGTCGCGTTCGCCAACGCCTACCGGGACTACGCGCTCGCCCACCCCGGCCGCTACGCGGCGACCCAGGCGGTCCAGATGGACCCCGCCGTCCTCGCCCGCTCCACCGTCTACCTCCGCACCATCGAGCTGACCCACGCGATGCTGCGCGCGTACAGGCTGGTCGAGCCGGACCTGACCGACGCCGGACGTCTACTGCGCAGTGCCTTCCACGGCTACATCACGCTGGAGGCGAACGGCGGGTTCAGCCATTCCCGCGACGTGCGGAAGTCCTGGGAGCGGGCCCTGGACGGCCTCCATCTCCTGCTGGAGAACTGGCCTTCGGACCCGTCGCGTCCCGTGGCGGAGGAAGAAGGATCATGAGCGGGTTCACGCGCCCGGCCTCGGCGACGGCGTTCCCGCTGGAAATCTCGGTGAGGCTTTAGAGGCGCCGTCCCCCTGGCCCGCGCGGGCCAGGGGGACGGCGCGCGTGGGTCAGCGCCAGGAGTCGGTGCGGGTGGCGGTGCCGCCGGAGGGGGTGGTGAAGGAGCGGTTGGGGTCGCTCTCCCAGGTCACCGAGCCGTCGGGGTTCTTCTTGATGTACTTGTACTGGATCGCCGTGCCGGACGGCAGGTTCACCGTGGCCCTCCAGACCGGGTACGCGGCCGACGACAGGGCGACGGCGTTCGCCGGGTTCCAGGAGCCGAGCTGGGCGACGTTACCGACGACGAAGACGTTCTGGCCCCAGTTCGTCGTCACGTTCGCGTTGAACGTGGTGGCGACCTGGCCAGGGTCGACGGGGCCGGTGGCGCCGGTGTGGACGGCGACCGCGCCCCTGGCCGGGACGGTCACCGAGGCCGAGCCGCCCGCGCCGACGGTCACCGAGCCGCCGCCCGCGACGTTGGCGTAGGTCCCGGCGGGCAGGCCGGTGGAGAAGGTACGGGTGACGCTCCCGCCCTCGTTGTTGATCGCGACCCAGCCCTTGGCGCCCCGGCTGAAGGCGATCACGTTGTTGCCGTTGTCGTACCAGTTGCCGACCGTGGTGCCCTGGACGGCGCGGTTGAAGCCGACCATGCCGTTCATCTGGCGGTGGAAGCAGGTCCACTGGCCGTTGCCGCAGTTGGCGTCCGTGGCGAAGCCGCCGTTGGCCGACGGCGGACCGGCCTCGCCGTTGCTCCAGGTGAACCCGGAGTAGACCCTCGGCGTTCCGTACGGCCAGGCGAGCATGAAGACGTTGGCCAGCCGGTAGGCGTCGCCGTACTTGTAGTTCATGGTCGAGCCGTTGCGTTCGGTGTCGTGGTTGTCGATGAACACCACGGCCTTGTCGCTGGGCACCGACAGGCCCCAGCTCTGCCCGAAGGACTGCAGGTTCCTGATCTGGCCGCCGTTGAACTGCTCCTTGAGCTTGCGCCCGTACACGAACTCGTGCACGTCGCCGATCCCGGTGTACTGGCTCGGGCTGATCGCCTCGCCGTCGCCCTGGATGACCTCCTGGTGGATGTACGGCGAGCCGGTCAGCTTGCCCTTGATCGCGGCCAGGTCGCCGGGGTTGATGTGCTTGGCGGCGTCGACGCGGAAGCCGTCCACGCCCAGGGAGGTGAGCCTGTTGAGGTAGCCCGCGATCTGGTTACGGACGTACTCGGAGCCGGTGTTGAGGTCGGACAGGCCGACCAGCTCGCAGTTCTGCACCCGCCAGCCGTCGTTGACGTAGTCGGAGCCGTTGATCCCGCAGGTGGGGGAGTGGAAGTCGGCGGCCGAGTAGAGGCCGGGGTAGTTGTACTTGCCGAAGGTGTAGCCGCCGTAGCTGGTGCTGCCCTGGCCGGTCATGTGGTTGACGACCGCGTCGGTGTGGACCTTGAGCCCGGCGGAGTGGCAGGCGTTCACCATGTTCCTGAACGCGTTCTCGTCGCCGAACTTGCTGGTGAGGGTGTAGCGGGCGGGCTGGTAGATGTCCCACCAGACCGCGCCGCCCCGGGACATCGAGTCGCTCGGCGGGGAGACCTGCACGGCGGCGTACCCGGCCGGGCCGAGGACGTCGACGCACTCCCTGGCGACGGAGTTCCAGTTCCAGTTCCACAGCTTGACGATCGGGCCGGGGGTGGGCGGCGCCGCCTGGGCCGGGGCGCTCAGCACGCCGGGCACCAGCACGGCGGCGCTCACCAGAGCGCCCAGCGCCGTGGCGACGACGACTCTGTAGGGTTTCACGAGTGGGGCCTCCAGGATCGATGGACGGGTTCCCTGGCCGGGCCGGGTGCTGCAACACCCGGCCCGGCGGTCTTGCGGGGCTGTTCTGCCACTGGGGCTGGACGAAGCGGGCCGCTCCGCCGCTGGGACTGGACAAAGCGGGGCCGCTCCGCCGCTAGGGCTGGACGAAGACGGCGACCGTGCGGGCCGGTACGGTCAGCGTGCCCGTGGCTGAGTCGAAGGTCGACCGCTTCACGACGGCGTCGTCGCCAGCCGTCTGGACGGGGTGGAGCGTCACCCGGGTGCTCTTCAGCACGTCCACGGTCTGCGGATGCGCCTCGGGGGTCGCGTTGAGGACGACGGTGACCGACTTCCAGCGCGGGTCGATCCCGGTGGCGTCCAGGTGCATGGTCACGACCCCCGGGGTCTCCGAGGTGCCGCCGGTCGGGAAGGTGACGCGTTTCTGCACCTCGGCGAGGGTGGCGAGGCCGAAGACCGGCGAGGAGGAGCGGATCCGCAGCAGCTCCCCGTACCGGGCGCGGGCCGCGCCGATCGCCGCGCAGTCCGGCTTCAGCGCCGGGTCGCCGAGCAGCGGCCTGGCGTACTGCCACTTGTCCTCGTTGTCGGCCTTCGGGGGGAGCCCGGCGCCGAAGCCGTTGCCCGCCGAGCAGTCCCACAGCAGCCGGTTGAACCAGTCGCCGGAGTCGTAGGAGTTGCGGTCGAGCGACTTGGAGCGGAGCCGTTCGCTGCCCGCGTGCGTGAACGCGGTGCCCTGCCCGAGGAGGGCCGTGGCCAGCGAGAGCGACTGCATGCGCACCCGGTCGGCCATCGCGGTCGCCGGTGGCAGCTTGTACGCCAGCGCGTCGAACAGCGTCTCGTTGTCGTGGGCGTCCACGTAGGTGACGATCTCGCCCGGTGCGGCGGCGTACCCGGCGGGGGAGCCGTTGTAGCTCACCTCCGAGCCCTTGACGAGCCTGCCGTCGGAGGCGGTGAAGGTGTAGTCGCGCAGGTTCCCGGCGAGCCCGACCTTGATCAGGTCGTGGTAGTTCAGCAGCCGGGCCCGCCGCTGGCCCTCGTCGCCGTTGGCCGGTGAGCCGTTGGGCGCCCCGGCCAGCCCCGAGCCGAAGCCCTGCACCCGGGGGTCGGCGTCGAACGGGCCGCCGCCGCGCACCGCGTCGCGCAGCCGGTCGCTGAAGGTGCCGATCCCGGTGCCCGCCAGGTTGGCCTGGCTCGCCTGCTCGAAGCGGGCGTTGTCGGCCACCTCCCCGAAGTTCCAGCCCTCCCCGTACAGGATGATCGACTTTCCGTCGACGCCGTCGCGGGCGACGGTGAGCCTGTCCAGGGCCGCGCGGACCGCGACCATGTTCGCCTTCGGGTGGTGGCCCATCAGGTCGAACCTGAAGCCGTCCACCTTGTACTCGCGGGCCCAGGTGACGATGGAGTCGACGACGAGCCTGCCCATCATGGCGTGCTCGGGCGCGGTGTTGGCGCAGCAGGTGGAGGTGGCCACCGTGCCGTCGTCGAGCAGCCGGTGGTAGTAGCCGGGCACGAGGCGGTCGAGCACCGAGGTGGGGTCCTGGCCGGAGGCGTGGGTGTGGTTGTAGACCACGTCCATCACCACCCGCAGCCCGGCGCCGTTCAGCCCGCCGACCATGTCGCGGAACTCCCTGATCCGCGTCGGCCCGTCGGGGTCGGAGGCGTAGGAGCCCTCGGGCACGGTGTAGTGCAGCGGGTCGTAGCCCCAGTTGAAGGAGTCGGTGGCCGCCGTCCTCGCGACGCAGGCCTGTTGTTCCTCGGAGTCGGGGGGCATCGAGGCCAGGTCGCAGGCGGGCTCGGTCCGGTCGGCCTTCTTCTCTGGGACGGTCGCCATGTCGAAGACGGGCAGCAGGTGCACGTGGGTCAGCCCGTCCCTCGCCAGCCCGCGCAGCTCCCGCATCCCCGCCGAGTCGCCGGTGAACGCGGCGTACGTGCCGCGCTTCGCCGCCGGGACGGTCGTGTCGGAGGCGGAGAAGTCACGCACGTGCAGCTCGTAGATCGACGCCTTCTGCTGGGGGACCGCCTTCGGCTTGGCCAGGGACGACCAGCCGTCGGGCCGCAGCGCCCGGTCGGACAGGTCGGCGAGCTGGCTGCGGCCCGACCCGGCCGACAGCGACAGGCTGTACGGGTCGGTCACCTCGTTGACGACGACCTTCCCCTCAGAAGGCGCGTAGACCGTCACAAGGAAGGTGTAGTAGCGGTCCTTCCAGTCTCGCTGTCCCCGTACCGACCAGACGCCGGTGGCGTCGTCGCGGCGCATGGGGTGGACGGTGCGGCCACCGCCGGAGGAGCTCCGGTGGAGCGCCAGCTCGACCTTGCCCGCGGTCGGCGCCCAGACCGACAGCCGGGGCGTGCCGCCGTTCCACGAGGGCCCGAGGTCGGCGGTCGCCGCCCCGGGGTACAGGTCGTCGAGCACGCCGGGCAGCTGTACGCCGGTGGCGGTCAGCAGCGCGCCCGAGGCGTCGCGCTCGACGGCGACGATCTGGCCTCGGGTGGCCTCGCGGACCAGGTCGGCGTCGCGCGGGTCGACGGTGAACGCGGCGTGCCCGGCCAGGTGCGGCCACTTCTTCCTCTGCGCCTCGGTCAGCGCGCCGGGTGAGAGGCGGATCAGCCTGAGGTCGCCGGTCAGGTCCCCCTTGTCGTAGGCGATGCCGCCCTTGGCGGAGAAGGCGAGGGAGTAGCGGTTCGCGGTGGAGGTGTCGATCTTCCAGGCGACGGTGGCGCGGTCGATCCAGTGCGCCGACGACTTCGACAGGTCGGCGTCGGCGCCGCGTGCCGAGGGCTGGGGCAGCAGGTGGCCCTCGGTGGCCGCGATCCGCCATATCTCGTGGCCGGTCGCGGTCAGGTCCAGCGACTGGTTGTCGGGCAGGTCCTTGGTGTCGCCCTTGTGGATGATGTAGTTCACGGTCTTGGCCCCCTCGGTCAGGGGGACGCGGAAGTGCACGCCGAACCCGTCCTCACCCGCGGGCTGGAGCGGCGCCCCCCACTCGGTGGGATTCGCCACGTCGCCCCACAGGTGCAGTCCCCAGCCGTCGTAGTTCCCGTCCGGCCGGTGGTAATGCAGGATCGCGACGTTCTCGGCCGCCGCCCGGGTCGGGTGGGCCTTCGCCACGCCCGAGGCGACGTAGGCGTCTGGCTGCGACGCCGGGGTGAACGACTGGTCGGGCCCGGGGTCCTTGGTGTCACCCTTGTGCACGATGAAGTTCGCCGGAAGGGAGGCGTCCTTCAGCGGCACCTTCCAGAACGCGCCGTAGGAGTCGGTGCCGTCCGGCGGGCGCGGCGCGGCCCAGTCGGTGGGCACCCCGTCGGCGAGCCCGTCGCCCCACAGGTGCAGTCCCCAGCCGTCGTAGTTGCCGTCCGGCCGGTTGTAGTGGACGGTCGCGTACCCCTGGGCCGCCGCGCGGGACGGGTGGGTCTCCGGTTTCCCCTTCGCCAGCCAGACCTCGCCGTTCCTGGCGGGGTTCACCAGGCGGTCGCCGCCGTCCTTCTCGTCGCCCTTGTGGGCGATGATCCCGACGCTGGTGGCGCCCGGCTTGAGCCTGATCCAGGCGAAGCGGCCGTAGGAGTCCTCGCCGGTCAGCGGGAGCGGGGTCGCCCACTCGGTCGGGTTCTCCACGTCGCCCCAGACGTGCAGGCCCCAGCCGTCGTAGTCGGCGGCGTTCTCCCGCTGGTAGTGCACGACCAGCCAGTCGCGTCTGACCGTGCCGGGCTCCTCGGGGGCGGGCTCGGCGCCGACGGTCGCCCGCGCGCCCGCCGAGGCGAACCGGCCCGCGGAGTCCTTCACCACGGCCTTGTACGAGATCCTCGTGCCCGCCGCGATACCCCGCAGGTCGTGGAAGACCCTGAACGTACGGCCTGACGGGGCGTCGTCGGTGCCGATCGCCTTCCAGGGGCCTTCACCGACCTTGGCGGCGAAGGTGACCTGGTCGAAGCCGGTGCCCGGCACGGTCGCGGTGACCGGGATCCGGCCGTCCTCGGCGGTGCCCCTGATCTCGGTCCCGGGCAGGGTGATCGAGACGGCCGGGGCCGACGCCGGGGCGGCGAGCTTGGCGGGCGCCTTGTAGACCACCGCCGACAGGGCGGGGACGGTGAGCGCCAGCTTCGTGTCGGTGCCGGTGGTGAGCGTGGCGGCGCCCTCGCCGTACACCTTCGTGAAGGCCGCGCCCGCCGAGAAGGTGGGCGCGCTCGCGGTCGCGGGCTGTTCGGCGTTGTTGACCGCGACCAGGTACTCGACCTGCCGGGTGGCGTCGATCCTGGAGAAGGCGTAGACGCCGCCGGAGGCCAGCCGCTCGATCTGGGCGCCGTCGGCGAGGGCCGGGTGGGCGTCGCGCAGCGCGGCCAGGGCGGCGATGCCCCGGTAGAGCGGGTGGGAGGGGACGAAGTTGTCCCGGGCGTGGGTGGAGTCGGTGCCGATCAGGTCGTCGCCCAGGTAGCTCTCGGTTCTGGAGGCGAACATGGACGCGCGGGCGTCCTGGTCGCCGCCCTTGCCGGTGAAGCCCTGCTCGTCGCCGTAGTAGACGACCGGCTGGCCCCGGGTGAGGTACATCAGCTCGTGGGCGAGCAGGTCCCTGCGCAGCAGCTCGGAGTCGGGGGCGCCCGGGTTGTCCTGGGCGACGAAACGGCCGATGCGGCCCATGTCGTGGTTGCCGAGGAAGGTCGGCAGCGACGACGCGTTGCCGTCGGCGTCGGTGTGGTAGTCGTCGCCCGCGTACAGCCGGGCCAGCCGGGAGGCGTCCGCGGTGCCGCCGCCGAAGGAGCGGGCGGCCTCCTGGAACGGGAAGTCCAGGGTGGCGTTCATCGCGCCCCGGGTGGAGTAGCGGCTGGTGAAGGACGGCTCGCCGGAGTAGACCTCGCCGAACATGAAGAACCGCTTGTTGCCCTGCTGGGCCGCGTAGCCGCGCAGCGCGGGGGAGAACTTCTCCCAGAACTCCATGTTCACGTGCTTGGCGGTGTCGATGCGGAAGCCGTCGAGGCCGGTGTCGCGCACCCAGGTCTGGTAGATGTCGGTCATGCCCCTGACGACCTCGGGGCGCTCGGTCCACAGGTCGTCGAGGCCGAAGAAGTCGCCGTACTCGTCGTTCTCGCCGCCGCTGAAGGTGGAGTCGCCCCGGTTGTGGTACATCGTCGGGTCGTTCAGCCAGGACGGGGTCTTGACGTTCCTCGGCGCGACCGGTGTGTACGGGAACGAGCCGGTGTCCACCTTCGGGAAGGTGTCCTTGCCCGCGTGGTCGCGGTCGTCGAACGGCACGCCGCCCGTGTCGACGTAGGGGTAGGCGCCCTTGGAGCGATAGGAGTACGTCTTCTCCGCGTAGTCGACCACGTCGGCGGTGTGGTTGGTGATGATGTCGAAGAAGACCCTCATCCCGCGCCGGTGGGCCTCGCGCACCAGCTCCTTCATCTGGGCGTTGGTGCCCAGGTGCGGGTCGATCCTGGTGAAGTCGGTGATCCAGTAGCCGTGGTATCCGGCCGAGACGTTCGCGCCGGTGCCCTGCACGGGACGGTTCACGAACGCCGGGGTGATCCAGATCGCGGTGCTGCCCAGGTTCTTGACGTAGTCGAGTTTGCCGAGCAGGCCCTTGAGGTCGCCGCCCTGGTAGAAGCCCTTGTGCGTCGGGTCGAAGCCGGTGGTGAGCCGGTCGCCGGACAGGCCGCCCCGGTCGTTGCCGGTGTCGCCGTTGGCGAACCGGTCGGTCATCGCGAAGTAGAAGCGCTCGCGGCTCAGGTCGGTGCGGAGCGCGTCGCGGGCGAGGTCCCTGTCGGAGGGCTCGGCGGTGCGGCTGAGCGCGGACACCACGGGGCTCGGTACGAGGGTTGTGGAGACCGGTGCGGAGAGGGGCGCGGACGCGGCGGCGGGGAGCGGGACGGCGGCGAGGGGGGCGGTGACCAGGGCTGCCGCGAGCGCGGCGCCCGTCAGAAGGGTCGTTCTCGCGCGCCGCGGGGGGAGCGGCCAGACCACGGGGGGCCTCCACGGGAGTTGTTTCGAGGGTATTGCCCGGAAGTTACTCACTAGGAATGGTCTGTGCAATCCCTTGCGGCAATTTTCTGAATCCCGGTAATTCGGGGTCGTCCGGAAGGGGCCCAATCGACAGCCCAAAACGTACAAAAGATGATTTATCGTCCTTGAGGCGGCGATATCGCCGCTCGTTGTTTGGCTGGAGGATGGTCTGACTCCTTAGCTTTGGGGGGCTTTGTAACGACTTTGCAGACTCTTGCAGAAACTTCTTCCAATGGGATTCACGTCGGCGTAACGTCCGGCGTACTCCAAATCCGGCCGGACGGCTCTTCGGTTCCGGCCGCCCCCTTGAACACGAGGAGAAGAACATGCGGCGAGCCTTCTCGGCCGCGGCGATTGTCGCGGCCCTCGCCCTGGCGGTCTCCGCCTGCGGTGGCGGTGACGCCGGAACGGCGGCCCCCACCCAGCCCGCGGCGACGGACCCGTCGAAGATCACCGGTGAGATCACCTGGTGGGACACCGTCAGGCCCGACAGCGAGGGCCCGACGTTCCAGGCGCTCATCAAGGAGTTCCAGGCCAAGTACCCGGGCATCAAGGTCAAGTACGTCAACGTCCCCTCCGACCAGGCGCAGAACCAGTTCCAGACGGCGGCGCAGGCGGGCGCGGGGGCGCCGGACGTGATCCGCTCCGAGGTCGCCTGGACCTCCCAGTTCGCCTCGCTCGGCTACCTCCAGCCGCTGGAGGGCACCCGCGCCGTGGAGAACGAGACGGACTTCCTGCCGGGACCGCTGAGCAGCACCAAGTACAACGGCAAGACGTACGCCGTCCCGCAGGTCACCGACACCCTCGCGCTCATCTACAACAAGCGGCTGCTCAAGGAGGCCGGGCACGAGAAGGCCCCCGCCACGGTCGAGGAGCTCAAGCAGGCCGCGCTCGACGTCAAGGAGAAGACCGGCGTGAGCGGCCTCGCGCTCAACGTCGACTCCTACTTCCTGCTGCCCTTCATGTACGGCGAGGGCGGTGACCTCCTCGACGTGCAGAACAAGAAGATCACCGTCAACTCCCCGGCGAACGTGAAGGCGATGGCCGCCGTCTCCGACCTGATCACCTCCGGTGCCGCGCCCAAGCCCGCGATCCAGGACAGCTACGCCAACGCGATGACCGCCCTCAAGGACGGCAAGACCGCGATGATCTACAACGGCCCGTGGGCGCTGTCGGAGATCTACCAGGGCAAGGAGTTCAAGGACAGGGAGAACCTGGGCATCGCGCCCGTCCCGGCGGGCTCGGTCAAGGCCGGGGCCCCCACCGGCGGCTGGAACCTGGCCATCTACGCCGGTTCCAAGAACCTGGACGCCTCCTACGAGTTCGTCCGCTTCATGAGCACCCCCGAGTCCCAGGCCAAGGTCGCCAAGGAGATCAGCCTCCTGCCGACCCGCGTCTCGGCGTACGACAACCCCGACGTGCAGGCCAACAAGGACGTCGCCATCTTCAAGCCCATCATGGAGACCGCGACCGCGCGGCCGTGGATCCCCGAGGGCGGCCAGCTCTTCCAGCCGCTCCTTGAGGGCTACCAGTCGCTGGTCGGCGGCACGGCGACCCCCGAGGACATGCTCAAGAAGGTCGACGGCCAGTACCGAGGCATCTTCAAGGACTGGAGCTGACCCGTGGCGCTCTCGACTGGGCGTGTGAACAGCACGGCCAGGGACCGGGCCGCGGGTGCCGACGGCGCCCGCGGCCGGGGCCGTCCCCCGGGCGGCCCGTTCCGGCAGGCGCTGGGCAGGCACTGGTACGCCTGGGCCATGGTCGCCCCGGTGATCCTGGTCACCGCCCTGCTGGTCGGCTGGCCGCTGGCCAGGGGCGTCTACCTGTCGCTGACCGACGCCACCGAGGCCAACATCGGCCGGACGATCGGCGTCAACGTCATCCCCTCGACGTACGAGTTCGTCTGGTTCGACAACTACGTCGCGATCCTGACCAGCGGGCTGTTCTGGGAGAAGCTGACCTGGACGGTCGGGTGGACCGTCGCCTGCGTGGCCTTGCACTACGGGCTCGGGCTCGGCCTGGCCATGCTGCTCAACCGCAGGGTCAGGTTCCGCTCGGCCTACCGGCTGCTGCTCATCCTGCCGTGGGCGATCCCGGGCTTCGTCTCGGCGTTCATCTGGCGCTACCTCTACAACAGCGACTTCGGCGTGATCAACGCGATGCTCAGGGCCGCGGGCCTGGGAGCGGTCGGCTGGCTCGACGACCCGACCACGGCGAAGATCGCGGTCATCGCGGTCAACGTCTGGATGGGCGTGCCGTTCATGATGGTCGCCGTGCTGGGCGGGCTCCAGTCGATCCCCGGTGAGCTGTACGAGGCGGCGGAGGTGGACGGCGCCACGCCGTGGCAGCGCTTCCGCTTCATTACGATTCCCGGCCTGCGTACCGTGTCGAGCACGGTTGTCCTTCTGGGCACGATCTGGACGTTCAACATGTTCCCGGTGATCTACCTGATCAGCGGGGGAGGGCCGGGCAGCTCCACCGAGATCCTGGTCACCTACGCCTTCCGCGAGGCCTTCACCGGCGTCCGCAACTACTCCAACTCCGCGGCGTGGGGAGTGATCATCCTCCTGCTCCTCGTCGTGCTGGCCGTGGTCTACCGGCGCTCGCTGCGCAAGCAAGGGGAGGTCTGGTGAGCGTCACCACCACCGGGCGCGCCCGGGGGCGCGGGGAACGCGGCGTGGGGCGGTCGATCCTGCTGCACGCGACCCTGGTCGCCGCCGTCGTCGTCTCGCTGTTCCCGATCGTCTGGCTGTTCCTGACCTCGCTCAAGCCGCGCGACGGCTGGATCTCCAGCGAGCTGGAGATCTTCAACCAGCCCTCGCTGGACAACTACGCGCGGGTGCTCACCGAGACGGAGTTCCCGACCTGGCTGCTCAACTCGGTGATCGTCGCCGGGCTGACCACGGTCATCGGCGTCTTCCTGGCCTCCACGACCGGGTACGCGGTCAGCCGCTTCCGCTTCCCCGGCTACCGGGGGGTGATGTGGACGCTGCTCGTCATCCAGATGTTCCCGGTGGCGATCCTGATCGTCCCCCTCTACAACCTGATGGCGGGGCTCGGGCTGCTCAACCAGATCCCCGGCCTGGTCATCGCCTACATGACGGTGGCGGTGCCGTTCTGCGCGTGGATGATGAAGAGCTACTTCGACTCCATCCCGCGCGAGATCGACCAGGCAGGGCTGGTCGACGGCCTGACGCCGTTCGGCGCGTTCTGGCGGGTCATCCTGCCGCTGGCCAGGCCGAGCCTCGCGGTCACCGCGTTCTACTCGTTCATGACCGCCTGGGGCGAGGTGGCCTACGCCACCGTGTTCATGTCGCAGGAGGAGAAGCGCACGCTCGGCATCGGGCTCCAGCAGTTCGTCGGCCAGCACTGGTCGGACTGGGGCCTGCTCACGGCCGCGGCGGTGCTGATCGCGGTCCCGGCGGCGGTCGTCTTCCTGCTCGTCCAGCGGCACTTGGTGGCCGGGCTTACCGCCGGTGCCACGAAGTCGTAACACCGTCGTGCTATTACGTCCTGATATGTCATCTGATCGGGGGATTTAATATGACCGAGCTTGCCGGGGCGGACCGCGGTGCCGGGACCGTCACCCGATGGTGGCGCGACGCGGTGATCTACCAGGTCTACGTGCGCAGCTTCGCCGACGGCAACGGCGACGGGGTGGGGGACCTGCCCGGCGTGCGCGGCAGGCTCCCGTACCTGGCGGACCTCGGGGTCGACGCGGTCTGGCTCACCCCGTTCTTCACCTCGCCGATGGCCGACTTCGGTTACGACGTGGCCGACTACCGGGACGTGGACCCGATCTTCGGGTCGCTCGCCGACGCCGGGGCGCTGATCGACGACGCGCACCGGCACGGCCTGCGGGTCATCGTGGACGTGGTGCCCAACCACACCTCCGACCGGCACGCCTGGTTCCTGGAGGCCCTGGCGGCGCCCCCCGGAGACCCCGCGCGGGAGCGCTACATCTTCCGTCCGGGCCGGGGTGACGGCGGGGAGCTGCCGCCCAACGACTGGGAGTCGGTCTTCGGCGGCCCCGCGTGGACCCGGCTGCCCGGCGGCGAGTGGTACCTCCACCTGTTCGCCCCCGAGCAGCCCGACCTGAACTGGGAGAACCCCGAGGTCCACGCGGAGTTCGAGTCGATCCTGCGGTTCTGGCTCGACATGGGCGTGGACGGCTTCCGCGTCGACGTCGCCCACGGCATGGTGAAGGCCGACGGCCTGCCCGACGTCGGCCACGCCGACCAGGTCCGGATGATCGGCACCGAGGTGGTGCCGTTCTTCGACCAGGACGGCGTGCACGAGATCCACCGCGCCTGGCGCAAACTGCTCGACTCCTACCCCGGGGAGCGGATCGGCGTCGCCGAGGCGTGGGCGCCGTCCTCTCAGAGGCTGGCCAACTACGTCCGCCCCGACGAGATGCACCAGGCGTTCAACTTCCAGTTCCTCGTCGCCCCCTGGGAGGCCGCCGCGTTCCGTACGGTCATCCAGGAGTCGCTGACGACGGCCGGGCTGGTCGGTGCGCCCTGCACCTGGGTGCTGTCCAACCACGACGTCAAGCGCCACCTCACCCGGTACGGAGGCGGCGAGGTCGGCCTGCGCCGCTCCCGCGCCGCGGCCCTGCTCACGCTCTCCCTGCCCGGCTCGGCGTACGTCTACCAGGGCGAGGAACTCGGGCTGCCCGAGGTCCTCGACCTGCCGGAGGAGTTCCAGCGCGACCCGCAGCGCCTGCGCGACCCCGACGACGGCCGCGACGGCTGCCGGGTGCCGATCCCGTGGGCCGACGACGAGCCGCACTTCGGCTTCAGCCTGCCCGGCGCCGCCGGGGGGACGTGGCTGCCCATGCCGCCCTCCTGGGGGCCGCTCAGCGTCGCGTCCCAGCTCGTCGACCCGGTCTCCACGCTGAACCTCTACCGGGAGGCGCTGAGGATCAGGCGCGAGCGCCGCTCCTTCGACGACGCCCCGCTGACCTGGCTCGACGCCCCGGAGGGCACCCTGGCCTTCGCCAGGGGCGACGGGTTCGCCTGCACGGTCAACCTCACCGGCGAGCCGGTGGAGCTCCCGGCCCTCGGACGGGTCCTGCTGGCCAGCGCGGAGACGGCCGTCGAGGGCGGCACGGTGCGGCTCGCCCCCGACTCCGCCGTCTGGTGGGAACCCGATGTCGCCTAGCACCGGACAGCTCGGCCCCGGTCCCGGTCTTGCTCCTGGTGGCGGTCCCGGGAACGGCACCGCCAGGCTGACCGACATCGCCGCGCAGGCCGGGGTGAGCGAGGCCACCGTCAGCCGGGTGCTCAACGGCAAACCGGGCGTGTCCGCCCTCACCCGGCAGGCGGTGCTGACGGCCCTGGACCTGATGGGGTACGAACGCCCGCAGCGACTGCGCCAGCGCAGCAACGGGCTGATCGGCCTGGTCACCCCGGAACTGGACAACCCGATCTTCCCGGCGTTCGCCCAGGCCTTCGAGAAGACGCTCACCCAGCACGGCTACACCCCGGTCCTGTGCACCCAGCTGCCCGGCGGGGCGGTCGAGGACGAGTTCACCGAGATCCTGGTGGAGCGCGGGGTCAGCGGCATCATCTTCGTCTCCGGGCTGCACGCCGACACCACCGCGCGCTCGGACCGCTACACCCAGCTGATCGGGCAGGGCGTGCCGATCGTCCTGCTCAACGGGCACGCCGCCGACGTGCCCGCCCCGTTCATCTCCCCGGACGACCGGGCCGCGGCCCGGCTCGCCGTGCAGCACCTGGCCGACCTCGGCCACGAGCGCATCGGCCTGGCCGTCGGGCCGGGCCGGTTCGTACCGGTGATCAGGAAGATCGAGGGCTACCGGCGGGCCATGTCCCAGCTGCTCGGCGTCACCGACGTCGACGGGCTGATCTCGCACTCGCTGTTCTCGGTGGAGGGCGGGCAGGTCGCGGCGGCGCAGCTGCTGGCGCGGGGGTGCACGGGGATCGTGTGCGCGTCGGACCTGATGGCGCTGGGCGCGATCCGGGCCTGCCGCGACCGGGGGCTCTCGGTTCCCGGCGAGGTGTCGGTGGTCGGGTTCGACGACTCGCCGCTGATCGCGTTCACCGACCCGCCGCTCACCACCGTGCGCCAGCCGGTGCAGCCGATGGTCACCGCCGCCGTGCACACCCTCCTGGAGGCCGTCGCGGGCACGCCCGGCCAGCACTCCGAGCTGATCTTCCAGCCGGAACTCATCGTACGAGGCTCGACAGGCTCGGGACCCAAGATCGTCCGCTGAACGTCCTGCGCTTTGAGCGTCGGGATCCAGGGTCGTGCGGTGATCGTCCCGTGTGGTGGTTCGTGCTTTGAGTGTCGGGGTCCGAGGCCGTTCGGTGTGGCGGTTCGCGCTTTGAGCGTCGGGGGCCAGGGGCGTTCGGTGATCGTCCCGTGTGGCGGTTCGTGGTTTGAGCGTCGGGGTCCGAGGTCGTTCGGTGATCGTCCCGCACGAAGGTTCGCGCCTTGAGTGCCGGTATCCGGCCGGGGCCCATGATCGTTCGGTGATCGTCTCCGTCCGCTGACATTTCGCGACGATCTGTTTCTGCCACCGTCACGGGCTTCCCCGGTGTGCCTGTCGATCTCTATACTCCGAGATCCTCACCGCGATGACCGCCGCAGCCGCCGGTCCTCCGGAACACCGCGAAGACCGTAGCCGCCGGTCCTCCCGGGCAGTGCGAAGGCCGCCAGAGCCGCCGGTCCCCTCGAACATCGCGAAGACCGCCACAGCCGCCGGTTCTTCCGCTCGGCATCCGCGTCATCCGGGCCGCCCACGGCCCGGCGCCTCACTCTCGTTCGACCCGTCGACCTCGCGCGCCCCCCAGGAGGCCGGTTTTGAGTGTGCACGCCCTCGCCCAGATCGCCATGACCGCCAATTCTTCCCGGCCCACCGTCCCGATCCGCGACCGCGCGAGCACGCCCTCGTGCCGCGCCGCAGGACCGGAGGAGACGCCGTGACGGACGCATCCCACTTACCCGGCTTATCCGGCGGCCCGTACCGCCACGAGCCCCACCCCGCCTCCGAGGACAGGGCCGCGGTCGTCGGGGCGGGTCCTGCGGGATCGCTGCTCGCCATCCTCCTCGCCCGCCGAGGCCACCCGGTCGACGTCTACGACATGCGCCCCGACCCGCGCGACGGCAAGGGCGACGGCGAGGGACGCTCGATCAACCTGGGCCTGTCGGCCCGAGGCATCCGCGCCCTGCGGCACGTCGGCCTGTGGAACGCTCTCACGGACAGGCTCGTGCCCATGCGGGGCCGCATGATCCACCGTCCGGGCAGGTCCGCGGCCTTCCAGGCGTACGGCACCGACCCGGGGGAGATCCTCTACTCGGTCAGCCGGGACGAGCTGACCACCCTCCTCGTCGAGCGCGCCGCAGGTCACGAGGGGGTCAGGCACCTCTTCGGCGTTCGTTGCGCGGGAGTCGACCGCGAGAGCGGGACCCTGACCCTGGCCGACGCGATCACCGGGGAGACGCGCGAGGCCCGCGCGGACTTCGTGGTCGGCGCGGATGGAGCGTTCTCCGCCGTACGCGCCGCCATGCAGCGGGGGCTCGCCGCCGACTACCGCCATGAGTTCCTCGAATGGGGGTACAAGGAACTCACGATCCCCTCGGCCCCCGGTGGCAGCTCCCGCGTCCCGCTGGAGGCGCTGCACGTCTGGCCCGGTGAGAACGCCCTGGTCGTCGCCCACCCCAACGTGGACGGCTCGCTGACCGCGACGCTCTTCCTGCCACACTCCGGCGCCCCGGGCTTCGCCGAACTCTCCAGAGAGCGGGACGTCACCCGCTTCTTCCAGCGGGTGTTCCCCGGCCTGGTCGACCTCGTTCCCGACCTGGCCGCGCAGTACGCCGCCAACCCGGTGGGGAACCTGGTGACCATCCGCACCTCGCGCTGGCGGCACGCCGACCGGGTGGTCCTGGCGGGCGACGCGGCCCACGCGGTCTACCCTTTCTACGGCCAGGGCATGAACTCGGCCCTGGAGGACTGCCTGGTGCTCGACGGCTGCCTCGCCCGGCGCCCCGACGACCGCGCGTCCGCGTTCAAGGAGTACCAACGGCTGCGCAAACCGCACACCGACATCCTGGCCGACCTGTCCGAGCGGAACTTCGCCGACCTGCGCGACGGCACCCGGTCGCCGCTGCGGCTGGCCCGCAGGCAGGCCGACCTCGCGCTGAACCGCGCCTTCCCGGACCTGTGGCGACCGCTCTACACCATGGTCTCGCACACCGACATGCCGTACGGCGAGGCGTTGCGCCGAGCCCACCGGCAGGACCGGGTGCTGCGCTGGTCGGGCGTGGCGCTGGCCGCGGGAGCCGCCCTGGCGGCCGTACGGATCGGCTCTTCCGCGCGGAGGACGTCCCCGTGATCGTGCACCCCGACGACCCGTCGCTCCGCCTGATCGAGGTCACGGACCTCGACGCCCCGGCACCGCCGCCCGAGGTCCTCGCCCACCGGGACGCGCTGCGGGCCGTCGTGGACTGGGCCGGGACCTACCTGTGCCGCCCCCACCCCGACCTCGGCCGCAACGGCCCGGTCTGCCCGTACGCCCAGGGTTCGCTGAGCCGAAACAGGTTCTATCTCGCGGTACCTCGCTCTGGAGAGACCCTTGAGGATGTCGTCGCCGCGGTGGAGCCCTACCGGGCCTGGTTCACCGCGCTCGCGCCGCTGGACGGCCCCGAGGCCGTGTTCACCACGATCCTGCTGCTCCTTCCCGGCCTCGGCGACCGCCTGGCGCTCGTCGACGGCGCCCAGAACGCGCTGAAGGACGCGTTCGTCGAGGAGGGCCTGATGATCGGGGAGTTCCACGACGGGCCACCAGACAAGCCGGGGCTGTGGAACCCGTCGCTGCGTCCCCTGGCCGGTCCCGTGCCGCTGCTCGCGATCCGCCACATGGTCGCCACGGACCTGCCCTTCCTGTGGGGGGACCCGGCCCACCGCCGCGCGTACCTGACCCGGTTCGAGGGCAGGGTGCCCGCCCACCTGCGGGAGATCGTCATGGAGACCATCATGGAAGGGGTGGAATGACGCCGACCGCGCGCCGCGACCCCGCGGCGCCCATCCCGCTCACCCCCGCCCAGGCACGCCTGTGGTTCCTCGACCGGGCCGGGCCCGGCGGGGCGTCCTACGTCTGCTGGACCTTCCAGCGCCTCACCGGCCCGCTCGACACCGACGCGCTGCGCGCGGCCTTCACCGCCGTCGTGGGCCGCCACGAGGCGCTGCGCCTCGTCATCGTCGAGGGCCCCGCCCAGGTCGTACGGGAGAGCGGGCCTGAACTGCGGGTGGTGGAAGCGCCCGACGAGGAGCGGGCGCGCGACATCGTCAGGGACGTGCTCTCGCGCAGGTTCACCCTCGACGGAGCCCCGCTGCACCGGGCCGTACTGATCAGGCTCGCGGCCGGGGAGCACATCCTGAGCTGGTGCCTGCACCACATCATGTGCGACGCGCCCTCGCTCGGGATCCTGGAGGAGGACCTCTGGGCCCACTACCGGGTCCTGGTCGACGGGGCGGAACCGCCGGGGCCGGTGTCGTCCGTCCAGTTCCCCGACTACGCCGCCTGGCTCGCCGGGCAGGGGGCGGAGGGGCGCGAGGCGGGACTCGCCCACTGGCGCGAGCACCTGTCCGGCGCGCCCGCCGTCACCACCCTCCCGCAGGACCGGGCCCGGCCCCGCGAACCCGTACTGGGCGGGGCCCGCCGCTCCCTGCGCCTGCCCGCCGACCTGGTGTCGGACCTGTACGCCCTGGTCAAGGCGCGGCGCGTCACCCTGTTCGTCATCGCGATGTCGGCGATGACCGCCACCCTGGCCAGGCACTCCGACGAGGAGGACGTGGTCGTCGGGACCGCCCTGGTCAACCGGCACCTGGTCGAGCTGGAGGGGTCGGTCGGCTGCTACATCAACCTCATGCCCATACGGACGGACCTGCGGGCCGACCCCACCCTGGCCGAGCTCCTGCGCGCCGTGCGGGGCTCGGTCATCAGGGGACTCGGCCACCAGGCGACGCCGTTCGAGGAGATCGCCGACCTGGCCGGGGCTCCCCGGGACCTGCGCAGGAACCCCGTCTTCCAGACGCTGCTCGTCATGGGGGAGGGCGGGCGGTCCGTCGAACGGGCGTCGGACATCGCCGTGGAGACGTGGGAGCTCGACGAGTCGTCCCCCGGCGCCCGGTTCGACCTGACCCTCGTCGTGAGCGTGAGCGACAGAGGGTTCGAGCTGCACGCCGACTACTCCGCCGACCTCTACGACGAGGGCACCGTCGACCGGTTCCTGCGGCACGTCGTCGTCTTCCTGAAGGCTTTCACCACCACACCGGACCTGCGGGTCTGGGAGATCCCGCTCCACGACCAGATCCACCTCGCGGACACCCCCGTTTCGTACGACGGCCTTTCGGGGGGCGAGCGGCCCCTTGGCGAGGGCATGTCCGACGGCGGTTTCCCAGAGCGGTCTCTGGGGGGAAGCACGTCCGGCGGTGGCCTCTCAGAGCGGCCCTTGGACGGGGGCGCGTCCGACGGAGGTTTTTCGGGGAGCGAGCGGCCCCTGGATGGAAGTACGTCCGGCGGCGGGCCGGAGGCCCGCGATCTCCGGACCGCCGGGGACTTCACGGCAGGCCACGATCCCGCCAGGGACTTCACGGCGGGCCACGATCCCGCCGGGGGCTTCACGGCGGTTCACGATCTTGTTGTCCGATGGGCGGCCGAGGACCCCGCCGCTCCCGCGCTGGTCTCGGAGGCGGGGACGATCGGCTACGGCGAGCTGGAACGCCGTTCGGCACGGCTGGCGGTCCGGCTGCGGGAGGCGGGGGCGGGGCGCGAGTCCGTCGTCGCCGTCGTCCTGCCGAACGGCGAGGACGCCGTCGTCGCCCTGCTCGCCGCGCTGAGGGCGGGCGCCGCCTACCTGCCGCTCAGCCCGGCCGACCCGCCGGACAGGATCGCCGGGATACTCCTGGAGGCCGGGGCGGTCGCCGCCGTCACCTCCGGCGGGCACCGGGACGTGCTCGCGGGCTATCCCGGCACGGTTCTTACCGTGGAGGCGGTGGGAGAGGCCGGGTACGTCGGCGATGTCGGCGATGCCGAGGAGCACGGGGCCGTCCTGGGCTCCGGGCGTCTCGCGGACGGCCCCGGTGACGCGGTTGGCACGGGTGGCACGGGTGGCACGCACGCCTCCGGTGACATGGGTGGCCTTGGTGAGGTGCCGCCCGTGGGACCGGAGGACCTCGCGTACGTGATCTACACGTCGGGGTCCACGGGGCGGCCCAAGGGGGTGATGGTGACCCACGGGACCCTCGCCCGGCTGACCGAGTCGTTCCGCGTCGTCCACGGGTTCGGGCCAGGCGGGCGGGTGCTGATGCTGCCGCCGCTGACCTTCGACGCCTCGGTGGGGGACGTGTTCCCCGCCCTGTGCTCGGGGGCCGCCATCGTGCTGCACCCCGATCCCGCCCTGCTGGACGGGCCGGAGCTGGTGCGCTTCTGCGCGCGGCACGGCGTGACGGCAGTCGACACCGCGGCCTCCCTGTGGCGCGGGTGGGCGGCCACGCTGGCGCCCGGGACGGTGCCCGACGGCTGGCCGGTCACCACGATGATGGTCGGAGGGGAGCGGGTACCGCTCTGGGCGGTCCGCGCCTGGGCCGCCGCCACCGGCGGCCGGGTCGAGCTGTTCAACCACTACGGCCCGACCGAGGCGACCGTGTGCGCCACGGTGCACCGTACCCGCGACGGCGCCGAGGCGGCCGGGCGGGAACACCTGCCGATCGGGCGCCCCCTGCCGCACGTCCGCGCGTACGTCGTCGACCGCAGGGGTGGCCTGGCCCCCACCGGCACGCCGGGCGAGCTCCACCTGGGCGGTGACTGCCTGGCCCGGGGCTATGTCGCCCGGCCGGAGGAGACCTCGGCGCGGTTCGTCCGCGACCCCCACGCCGGGCGCGAGGGGGCTCGCATGTACCGGACCGGTGACCTGGCCAGATACCTGCCCGACGGGACGCTGGAGTTCCTCGGGCGGGTCGACCGGCAACTGAAGGTCAACGGCTACCGGATCGAGCCCGCCGAGATCGAGTCCGCCGTCGTGGCGCACCCGGAGGTGCGGGACGCGGCCGTCGTGGCCTCCCCGGAGGGGGACCGGCTCATCGGCTACGTGGCGCCGCGCACCGCCGACTCCGAGGAACTGCGGGGCTTCCTGCGCGAGCGGCTGCCCCGGCACATGGTGCCCGCCGTGCTCGTACCGCTCGACGAGATCCCGCGCACCCCGCACGGGAAGATCGACACCGGACGGCTCCCGGCCGCCTCGCGGGACGCGCCCGGATACGTCCCGCCGCGAGGTCCGCTGGAGACGGCGCTGGCCGGGGTGTGGGCCCGGCTGCTCGACCTTCCCCGGGTGGGACGCCACGACAACTTCTTCGCCCTCGGCGGGTCCTCGCTGCTGGCCGCCAGGGTGCTCGGCGAGATCCGGGAGGAGGCCGGGATCGAGATCACCCTGAGCGGTCTCTTCGAGGCGGCCGACCTCGCGGAACTCGCGGCCTCCGCGGCCACGCCGGAACCGGTCCTCGGCGACGACGACCTGAGGGCGCTGGCGGCGCTGCCCGCCGAGGTACGCGACACCCTCGGCGCGATGCGCGGCGCACCGGGGGACGCGCCCGGTACGTCCGGCGTACCCGGGAACGCGCATGACACGGGCTCCGCGCCCGGCGTACGAAGAGACGCGTCCGGTGTGCCGGAGGGCGTGCGCGGCGCGTCCGGTGCGGTGCCTGGTGTGCCGGAGGGCGCGCGTGGCGCCTCCGGTCCCGCGTCCGGCGTACGGAGAGACGCGCTTGGCGTGTCCGGTGCGCGCGGTGTTTCCGGCCCGGCCGCTTCCGCGCCGGGCGGGGTGCCGGGTGGGACGGCGAGGTGGCCCGGACGGGTGCTGTTGACGGGGGCGACGGGTCTCCTCGGGGCGCACCTGCTGGCAGCGCTGCTCGACCGGGGCGTTGCCGAGGTGATGTGCCTGGTCAGAGCGGGGGACGAGCAGGCCGCCGCCGACCGGGTCCGCGAGACCCTGACCCGGCACGGCCTCTGGAGGCCCGGCTACCGGGACAGGGTCACCGGTCTGGCGGGGGACCTGGCGGCGCCCCGGCTGGGGCTGGAGCCCGGTGTCTACGACGCCGTGGCGGAGGGGAGCGACCTGATCTGTCATACCGGGCGGATCGTCAACTTCGTCCAGCCGTACCGGATGCTCGGGCCCGTGAACGTCGGCGGGACCGTCGAGATGGTCCGGCTCGCCGCGCACCGGGGGCCGACCCCGCTGCACACCGTCTCCACCCTCGGCGTGTATCTCGGCTGGGCGGGCCGGGACCGCCCGATCACCGAGGACGAGGCCCCGGACGACCCCGCCGGGCTGGGCTCCCCGTACTACCAGAGCAGGTGGGTCGCCGACGCGGCGGCGCGGGAGGCCCGCGAGCACGGCCTGCCCGTGACGGTCCACCGGCCCGCGAGGGTCGGCGGCCACAGCCTCACCGGCCGGGGCGACCCCGGAGACTACTTCAACCGGCTGCTCACCACGTTCGTCCAGCTCCGCATGGTGCCCGACATACCGGTCACCGAGGACGTCATCCCCGTCGACCACCTCGCCGCCGCCATCGTCGCCAGGCTCCTGGACCCGGGTTCGGCGGGGCGTGACTTCCACTACTTCGACGCTCAGGGGATCACCTACCGGCAGATGGCGGCGGCCCTGCTCGACCACGGGTACGACGTCGAGCCGGTTCCCTGGGAGCGCTGGCGGGCGGAGATCCTGCGGCGCTCCGCCGGGGGTGAGCCGGTCGCGATGGGGCCGTTCGCCGCCGATCTGGGCGAGGAGCCGCCGGGGCCGCGCGGGCCACGGTTCGACTGCTCGTTCACCTGCCCGCCGCCCGGCTCCGCCCTGATTGGCCGCTATCTGGCCTTCCTCGAAGCGTCGTCCCCGGGGATCTCTTCCGGAGCGCCTCCGGGGACACCCGTCGAGCCCTCTGCCGATGGGCCCGCCGGAACCCCTGGCGCCGGGCCCACCGGGACATCCACCGAGAAGCCCACAGGGACCTCCATCGGGACGCCCGTCGGGAAGCCCACCGAGACGTCCATCGGGACCTCTGCCGAGGCGTCCCCTTCAACGTCTGCCGAAATGTCCGCGGAAGGAGGGCTCCGTTGAGAGCCGACGCGCTCAGGTTCGCCGGTATCTGGTCCGCCGAGCTGGTGTCGGTGATCGGTTCCAGTCTCACCGGCTTCGTACTCAGCGTCTGGGTCTACCAGGAGTCCGGATCCGAAACCCAGTTCGCGCTCACCATGCTCTGCGCCACCCTGCCCGGCATCCTCATCACCCCCTTCACCGGGGTGATCGTCGACCGCTTCGACAGGAAGTGGGTGCTCGTACTGAGCGACTGCGGGGCGGCGCTGTCGACGGCCGCGCTGCTGCTGATCGTCCAGGCGCAGAGCCTGGCCGTGTGGCACGTCTACGTCGCCACCGCGGTCGGCGCGATCTGCGGGACCTTCCACCTCACCGTCTACCAGGCGATGACGCCGCTGCTGGTCCCCGAACGCCACCTGGGGCGGGCCAACGGGCTGATGCAGGCCAGCTGGGGGCTGCAGATCGCGGCCCCGGTGGTGGCGGGGAGCCTGCTGGAGGTGATCGGACTGCGCGGGGTGCTCCTGATGGACCTCCTGTCGTTCGCTGTCGCGACGGTCGTGGTCCTGGCGACCCGGCTGCCCCGGTCGGTCACCCGGCCCGAGACCGTCGCGAGCCCGCCCTCGCTCGGCACCGACCTGCTCTTCGGGCTGCGGCACCTGCGCTCCCACGGGCTGCTCCCCCTGGTGGCGGTCTTCGCCGCGTTCAACCTCGTATTCGCCGTCGCGGGGGTGCTGATCCGCCCGCTCATCCTGTCGTTCACCGGGCCCGCCACGCTCGGGGTGCTGGTGTTCGCCGGTGGGGCGGGGCTGTTCGCGGGAAGCCTGGTCATGGGCCTGTGGGGAGGGCCGCGCCGCAGGATCACCGGGATGAGCCTCTTCATGGGCGTGGGCGGGATCGCCCTGGCCGCGCACGGCCTGGCTCCCTCGGTGGCGCTCATCGCGGTGGTCGCCCCCGCGTTCCTGTTCATCCTGCCGGTGGTCAACGGCTCCGTGATGACGGTCCTTCAGGTCAAGACGGAGGCCGGGGCGCTCGGCCGGGTCCTCGCCACGGCCCGCACCCTGGGACAGTGCGCGGTGCCCATCGCCTTCCTGAGCGCCGCGCCCGCCGCGGAGCACCTCACCGGCCCCCTGCTGATGCCGGGCGGCGCGCTCGCCGGGAGCGTCGGGGAACTGATCGGGACGGGCCCCGGCAGGGGGACCGCCCTGATCTACCTGATCGACGGGTTCCTGCTCGTCGTCCTCGCGGTCACGACGTTCGTCCTGCCCAGGCTCCGCCGCCTGGAGCGCGAGATCCCCGACGCGCCCAGGGCGGACGCCACCCCCGCCCCGGTCTCCTGACCTCTCCAAACCCTCACGAACGACGAACGACGAACGAGGTCCGATGCCGCTGCACCTGACACCCGAGGACGCCCACCGCTACCTGGAGAGCGGGGAGGCGCCCGGTCCCCATCTCGACGTGATCGGCGCCATGTCGGCGCACGCCGCCGCGGCCGGGCTGCGGCTCGGCCTGTTCGAGGCCCTGGCGGACGGGCCCAGGGACCTGCCCGAGCTGGCCGCCGGGCTCGGCGCCGACCGGAACGGCCTGCGCGTCCTGCTCGGCGCGCTCGCCGCGACCGGGTACGTGACGCCGGAGCCCGGCGGGTACGCCCTCACCGCCGTGTCCCGCCCGCTGCTCGGCGGGTACGGCAACATGCTGCTGTTCTGGCAGGAGGTCCTGGCCGGGCTCTGGGGCGGGCTGGAGGAGTCGGTGCGCTCCGGCGAGCGCGGCGCCGACTTCTACACCTGGCTCGCCGGGCGTCCCGAGGTGCTGGCCCGCTTCCAGCGGATGCTCCAGGACCAGGCGGGGTGGCTGGGGGAGGAGATCGCCGCCGTCGTTCCCCTGCCGGACGGCGCCTCCCGGCTGCTCGACCTGGGCGGCGGGCACGCCCGCTACAGCATCGCCTACTGCCGCGACCGGCCGGACCTGAGCGCCACCGTCGTCGACCTGCCCTCGGGGATCGAGGCGGGCCGCTCGGCGGTGGCCTCGGAGGGAATGGCCGGTCGGGTCACCCTCCTCGACGGGGACATCCTGGGCGATCTCCCGTACCGGGACCAGGACGCCGTGCTGCTGTTCAACCTGCTGCACGGCTTCGGTGAGGAGCGGGCCTCGGCCCTGCTGCGGGCCGCGGCGCGCACGCTGCGCCCCGGCGGGGTGGCGCTGGTGCTCGACAGGGATCCGGGCCATCCGGGGGACGCGGCGGCGCGGGCCTTCACCCCGCTCTTCGAGCTCAACCTGCACCACACCCAGGGCGGGCGGCTGTACTCCCCGGAGACGATCACCGGGTGGCTCGCCGAGGCCGGGTGTCACGAACCGAGGAAGTACGCTCTGACGCGTTCCCCGGCCCACTTCCTGACCGTCGCCACCAGGCGGTGAGCCGCGCGGGCGGCGCCCCGGGGACGGGCCCTTCCGACCCCGCGCGCCGCCCTCCGCGCCCGCGAAAACGAACCGTGTGTAACGGTCAGCTGTACGTCCTTCACTCGTATCGCTGAGTGACCTCCGGGTGTGCGAGGATCTGCGCTGACGTACCGGCGGTGAAGGCGATGGAGCGTACCAGAATGAACTCGACGAGGCCGTGGGCCGCTCCTGTGGCGGGGGTTTTCATGGCGGGAGGCGTGCTCGTCGCCGTGCCCGGAGCGACCGCGGCCACGGCGGGCACCGTCTACTACGTCGACTCCAGGTCCGGTGACGACGCCGCCGCCGGGACCTCGGCCGCGGTGGCCTGGCGCAGCCTGGACAACGTCAACGCCGCCACCCTGAGCCCCGGCGACACCGTGCGCCTCAAGCGCGGCGGCAGCTGGCCGGGCACGCTCACGCTGTCGGGCCGTGGCACCGCCGCCAGCCCCATCTCGGTCGAGCCGTACGGCAAGGGCGCGGCCCCGAGGATCAGCGGCAGGGACACGGCCTGCGTGGTGATCTCGGGTTCCTACGTGCGGGTGGTGGGGGTGCGGGCCAGCAACTGCCTGTGGGCCGGTTTCGAGGTCGTCGGCAGCCGTAATGAGCTCGACCGCGTCATCGCCGACCGCAACATCGCCGGGGTCCTCTTCGAGGGCGCGCGCAACGTCGTCAAGAACAGCGTCCTGAGCGACAACAACCGCATGAGCGTCAACGACGAGGGCGGTGACGACGACTCCGGCGCCTTCGGCGTGCTGCTCAACGGCGACGACAACCTCGTCACCGGAAACACGATCACCGGCAGCTCCGCGAGCAGCAAGGACTACGGCACCGACGGCGCCGCCGTCGAGGTGTTCAACGGTGACCGCAACCGGGTCACCCACAACGTCGCCAGGAACAACGAGACCTTCGTCGAGCTGGGCGCGGAGAAGGGCAAGACCGCCGGGAACAACGTCTTCGCCCACAACGTGGTCACCTCCTCGCGCAGGGGCTCCTTCCTGATCACCCGGGGCGCCGGTCACGTGGTCGGGCCGGTGAAGGGCACCGTCGCGGTCCACAACTCGGTCTACCTGCCCGCCCGCAAGACCCTCGGCTGGGCCTGCCACGACGGCTGCTCCCCGGGAATCCTGAAGCTGCGCAACAACGTCATCGTGGTCGGCGGCGAGGTGGGCTTCGAGGACGGCAAGGGGGCCGACGAGGACGCGGGCGTCTACAAGGGCCGCTCCCTCAAGTTCAAGCTCGGCCCCCGGTCGATCGTGGCCGACCCCCGCTTCAGGAGCCGGACGGACCTGCGCCTGAGCCCCGGCTCCCCGGCGCTCGGCCGCGGCGTCAGACTCGGCCCCACCTGGTACGGAGGGGCGGGCCTCGCCCGCGACCTCTCCGGCGCCGCGCTGTCCGCGGCCCCCGCCGCCGGGGCCTATCAGCCCTGATTTTTACGTATTTTGGGTCTTATTCTGGACATCTCCCCGGAACCTTCGTGAAACCTGGCTAGGACAGTCTGGTGCGCAGAGCGAGGTGATCGGCATGATGTTGCGGCTACGTGTTTCCTTCCCTGACAGGCCCGGCGCCCTGGGCCAGGCGGCCAGGGTGCTCGGCACGCTGGGTGCCGACATCCTCCAGGTGACGGTCCTGGAACGCGAGGTCGGCCGGGCGGTGGACGACTTCACGGTCTCCTGGCCCGGCACCGTGGACGCGGAGACGGTCAGGGACCGCCTCTCCGGCGTCCCGGGGATGCGCGTCGAGGGCGTCTGGCCCACCCGCGAGATCCCCGGCGCCGCGCCCGACTACGACCTGCTGAAGCACGTCGCCGCCGATCCGGGCAGGGCCCTCGCCACCCTCGTGGACGCCGTGCCCGACCTGGTGAGCGCCGAGTGGGCGGTGATCGTGTCGCCGGAGAGCGGAGAGATCGTGCACCGCAGCTGGCAGGCCCCGGAGACCTTCGACGAGACGGGGGGTCTCGTCGGCGTCAAGGCCGCCGACCTCGCCACGCTGCGGCCCGCCGTCCTCGGTTCCGGGCGGCACCAGCTGATGAGCCTCCCGGTGCCGGGGGCGAACGGGCACCTGGTCCTGGCCAGGACCGACGGCCCGCCCTTCCACCGCGCGGAGCTGGACCGTGCCATCCGCGTCCTGGAGGTCGTCTCCATCATGGGACGTATCTCCTGATCTCCCGAGTTCCAGCGTTTCCGATATGTCGGTTATGGGGTAGGAAGGCGGGGAGTGGCTTGGCGCCACTCCCGTGACCGTGCCTTCCCGCCCGGTCCCGCCCATCACGGGCGGCCGGGCCCGCCCGGCGGGACGGTGACCGTCACGCACACCAGCATCAGATCTCCCCCCGATAGACGCCGCAGGTCGTATCGGTACCGGACCCCCGGGGGTCCGCGAGGAGGGCAGCCTGATGCCTAAGCGCCACCACGTCGTGACGACGAGCCTGCTGGGGCTCTGTCTGGGAGCGAGTACGGCCTGCGGGAGCGGGAACCCGATCATCACGGACGCCGCTCCCGCGGTCCCGGTGCGAGGTGCCGACCTCGCGCGAAGCCCCGGTCCCGCGCAGAGCGCCGGGCCCGGCGCGAGCACGACTCCCGGTGCCGGTTCCACGGAGAGCGCCGCGCCCGTGCCCGAGGGGTTCAAGCAGATCGGGGGCACCGCCAACGGCGTCGTCGTCGCGGTCCCGAAGGACTGGGTCGCGCTCGACCTGACCAAGGACGACCTCGACAGCGGGCTGAGGAACAGCGGCCTGTCGGGCCCCACGCTGGACCAGGCCAAGAAGAGCCTGCAGACCCTGGTCGACAACAACGGCCTGTGGGCGTCGGACGCCGGATCCGCGAAGACGTCCGCGAACGGGTTCCCCACCAACCTCAACGCCTTCTGCCAGGCCGGACGGCAGATCCCGGCGGAACAGCTGATCAAGGAGACCAGGGCCCAGCTGGAACAGCTCAACGCCAAGGTCATCGAGGCGAGGAAGGTGCCGATCGGCTCCAGGGAGGCGGCGCGGATCGTCTACTCGTTCGCGACCAACGGCGTCGACGTCCGGGGCACCCAGTACTACGTGCCGGTCGAGAACAGGACCTGCATCGTCACGCTCAGCACCGACACGGAGGGCAAGCAGGAGCTGTTCGACCGGATCGGCGAGACGATCCGGCCGGTCTGACCGGCCCGTACGACCCACGGTGGGCGGTGCCGCGTCACCGCTGCGGCGGGTCGATGCGGGCGCCGTCCATGGTGAAGAGCATCAGGCGGGTGACGTCGACCCCCACCCGGGCGGGCTCCCCGGCCCGCCAGACCGGGCGGGAGCCCAGGCGGACGATGAGGTCGGCCCTGCGGTGGTGGCCACCGGACTGCTCCTGCTCCTGCTGCGGCTCGGCGTCCTCGTCGAACACGGTGCTGGGCATCAGCCGCCGCAGCATCGAGCGGACCCGCCCGCCGACCAGGGGGACGCCCAGGCCGTTGGCCTTGCGCCGGGGGTCGGGGGGCTCGGGGACGGCCACGGAGGCGAGCCCGCTCTCGACGTAGGCGAGCCACTCGTGGCCGTGGTACTCCAGGGCGCGGACGCGGCCGAGGAAGGTCGGCCCCTCGAAGCTGTCGGGAACCGGGGCCAGGCAGTCGGGGCGCAGGCCGACGATGATCTGGTTGCCCACGTGCTGGGAGATGACGTACGCCCTGGGATCGGTCCAGGGAATCATGATCTGGTGCGGGCCGAAGTCCAGCAGGATGAACTGGTTCTGCGGGGTGCGGACGGTGGCCGCGAGCAGGTTGATCTGCTGGGAGCTGAGGAAGGCCGCGGTGAAGGCGGTCGCGGGGTCGTTGTAGACCTGCGCGGGGGTGCCGACGTCCTGCAGGACGCCGCGGTTCATGATGGCGATCCGGTCGGCCAGGGTGAGGGCCTCGACCTGGTCGTGCGTCACGTAGATCGTGGTCACCCCGAGGGAGCGGACCAGCGACGAGATCTCCATCCGCAGCTCGGTGCGCATGCCCGCGTCCAGGTTGGAGAGCGGCTCGTCCATCAGGAAGAGGGAGGGCTGGCGGACGATCGCGCGGCCCATCGCCACCCGCTGGCGCTGGCCGCCGGAGAGCGTTCCAGGGC
The DNA here is from genome assembly GCF_055690525.1 of Streptosporangium sp. H13245. Classification (NCBI taxonomy): domain Bacteria; kingdom Bacillati; phylum Actinomycetota; class Actinomycetes; order Streptosporangiales; family Streptosporangiaceae; genus Streptosporangium; species Streptosporangium sp. H13245. The sequence continues at coordinate 87,472 of NZ_JBSZKT010000032.1, forward strand.
GCCGGTCCAGGGTCTCGTCGATGTGCAACGCCTTGGACAGCTCCGTCACCCGCTCTCTGACCAGGGCGGGGTCGGCCTTCGCGATCTCCAGGGGGAAGGCGATGTTGCCGCGTACCGTCCGGTGCGGGTAGAGCGCGCCGTTCTGGAACACCATGGCCACGTCGCGGTCGCGGGGGGCGAGTTCGTTGGCGAGCGTGCCTCCCAGCCACAGGTCCCCGTCGGTGACCTCCTCCAGGCCCGCGATCATCCTGAGCAAAGTGGACTTACCGCAGCCGGAGGGGCCTAGGAGTACGAGAAACTCGCCGTTTTCCGCGCGCAGGCTCATGCGGTCGACCGCGAGGTATCCACCCGGGTATACCTTGCTCACGTTGTCGAGGACGACGGTACTCATGCGCGCTCGTTCCTCCCGGACGCCCCCGCCCGGATCCCAGCCGTGTGATTGATGAGGTAGTACATCGCGACACTTGCCCGCGTGTCCATAGGTGTCGTTAGAAATTGCTCATCTAATGGTTACTTTCCCGTTCCCGGATGTGACGGTCAGTCGTGACATCGAGCCTTTACCGGAACGCCAGGACGAAGGTTGAAATGTTACAATTTGCGAAAAGTTGCAGAAACGAATTTCATAGAGGATGCCGGATGCCGATCGGTATGTGCCCGGTTCAGCCGCATGGTGTTCAGTCGCATGGTGGGGTGACTGCTTGATGGACGGTGAGCTCGCGCAGACCTCGCGCTCCCGCTCCGACGGGACGACGATCCGGCTGGCCGACATCGCCGCGCAGGCCGGGGTGAGCGAGGCCACCGTCAGCCGGGTGCTCAACGGCAAGCCCAGCGTGTCGCAGTCGACCAGGCAGGCGGTGCTGACGGCCCTGGACCTGATGGGGTACGAACGCCCGCAGCGGCTGCGCCAGCGCAGCAACGGGCTGGTCGGCCTGGTCACCCCGGAGCTGGACAACCCGATCTTTCCCGCGTTCGCCCAGGCCATCGAGAAGGCGCTCACCCAGCACGGCTACACCCCGGTGCTCTGCACCCAGCTGCCCGGGGGCGCCCCCGAGGACGAGTTCACCGAACTCCTGATGGACCGCGGGGTCAGCGGCATCGTCTTCGTCTCCGGGCTGCACGCCGACACCACGGCCAAGATGGACCGTTACACCCGCCTGATCGAACGCGGGCTGCCGATCGTCCTGCTCGACGGCTACAGCGAGCGGGTCGAGGCGCCGTTCATCTCCCCGGACGACCGGGCCGCGGCCCGGCTCGCCGTGCAGCATCTCGCCGACCTCGGCCACGAGCGCATCGGCCTGGCCGTCGGGCCGCGCCGGTTCGTCCCGGTGATCAGGAAGATCGAGGGCTACCGGCAGGCCATGTCCCAGCTGCTCGGCGTCACCGACGCCGACGAGCTGATCTCGCACTCGCTGTTCTCGGTGGAGGGCGGCCAGGCCGCCGCCGCGCAACTGCTGGCGCGCGGTTGCACAGGCATCGTGTGCGCGTCGGACCTGATGGCGCTGGGCGCGATCCGGGCCTGCCGCGACCGGGGACTGTCGGTTCCCGGCGAGGTGTCGGTGGTCGGGTTCGACGACTCGCCGCTGATCGCGTTCACCGACCCGCCGCTCACCACCGTGCGCAAGCCCATCGGCGCGATGGCCTCGGCGGCGGTGGCGACCCTCCTTGAGGAGATCAACGGGGTCCGCGCCAAACACGTCGAGCTGATGTTCCAGCCCGAGCTCGTCGTCCGCCGCTCGACCGGCTCCGGCCCCCTGGTCAGCCGCTGACCCCGGCCGGTCCGCTCGGTGCGGGAAACGGATCCACCGTGACGGCCGTGCCCCGGCGCCGCGGGCGCCGTCAGCCCTCGCGCAGGTCGTCGAGGAGCGCGGCCACGCGCTCGCGGTAGGCGGCCACGTTGCGCAGCTTCACGTGCTCGTACCCGCGGACCACGTCGGGCAGATCGGCCACCTCGCGGACCCGCTCCCTGGTCTCCGGGCGCAGGTGGTCCAGCGCGCGGTGCACGTCTCGGGTGTACTCGGCGACGAGCCTCCGCTCGGTCCCGCGCACCCCGCCCAGGCCGAACGGGTCCAGGCGGGTGCCGCGCAGCGCGCGCATGCCGTACAGCAGGCGGAAGGCCGGGTCGAACCAGGGGCCGAGGCGCAGCTTGCGCCTCATGCCCAGGGCACGCAGGAACGGCGGGTGCAGGTTGTAGGAGACCCTCGCGCCGGGCCCGAACTCGGCGGCGATCCGCGCCCGCTCGGCCGGGTCGAGGTGCAGGCGCGCCACTTCGTACTCGTCCTTGTACGCCATCAGCCGGTGCAGCTGCCGGGCGTAGACCTCGGTGACGGCGGTGCTCCCCGGCGAGACCTCCCGCTCCCTGACGAGGACCGCGCGGACCGCGTCGGCGTACCGGGCGGCGTAGCGCGCGTCCTGGTACGCGACGAGGTCGGGCACCCGGACGGTGAGGATCCGGTGCAGCTCGGTGCCGGGTTCGGCGACCGCTCCGGCCAGGCGTACCGCCTCGGGGCCGGGGAGCGGCGCGGCCGGGGCGGCCGGGCGGGTCGCCGCCGCCACGGCCTCGGGGGCGGCGACCACCGCGCGGCCCCAGTGGAAGGCGGCGACGGTCCGTTCGGCGCCCCCGCCACCGCCCGCGCGGATCGCCCGCTCGATCGACTCCAGGCCGAGCGGGATGAGCCCGCGCTGCCAGGCGGCCCCGACGATGATCGTGTTGGCCGGCATGTGGTCGCCGAACAGCGCCTGGGCCATCTCCTCCGCGTCGAGGTAGACGTTCAGCTCGCGCCGGGTCCGCGACTCCAGCGCGCCGATCGGCGAGCCCGCGTCGGTCAGGTGGGTGGACGGGTCGAGCACCATCGAACCGGTCGGCACCAGGCTGGTGGAGACCACCGCCACCGTACGGTCGCGGTCGGCGGCGGCCAGGTGGGCGGGGTCGGTCGCGCCGATCAGGTCCAGCGCCAGGTAGGCGTCCACGCTGGCCGCGCCGCCCCGCGCCGACCGGTCGCCGTCACCGTCGAAGATGAGGATGTCGGAGACGACCGTGCCGCCCTTCTGGGCCAGGCCGGTCTGGTCGAGTCCCCGCGAGCGCCTGCCGTCGAGCATCGCGGCGGTGCCGAGGATCTGCGCGACCGACACCACGCCGGTGCCGCCGATGCCGACCAGCCTGATCGAGGTCTCCCCGGTGCGCGCCTCGGGAAGGGGCATCTCCGGCGGCGCGGGCAGCGGGGCGCGCCTCTTCGCGGACGCCTTGCCCTTGGCGGGCAGGACGGTGAGGAAGGACGGGCAGTCGCCCTCCACGCACGAGTAGTCCTTGTTACAGGACGACTGGTGGATCTCGGTCTTGCGGCCGAACTCGGTCTCCACCGGCAGCACGGACAGGCACTCGGACTTCTGCCCGCAGTCGCCGCAGCCCTCGCAGACCCGCTGGTTGATCGCCACCCGCCTGACGGGGTCGGGCAGGTCGCCCTTCTTGCGCAGCCGCCGCTTCTCGGCCGCGCACTGCTGGTCGTGGACGAGCACGGTCACGCCGGGGATCGCGGCCAGCTCGCGCTGGGCGTCCTCCAGCGCCGACCGGTCGCGGACCTCGGCGATGCCCGCGAGCTTGACGCCCCGGTAGCGTTCGGGCTCGTCGGTGGTGACGACGACCCTGCGTACGCCCTCGGTCTCCAGCCAGCGGGTCAGGTCGGGCACCGACAGGGCCGGGGTGATCGTCTGGCCCCCGGTCATCGCGACCGCGCTGTTGTAGAGCAGCTTGTAGGTGATGTTGACGCCCGCTCCGACCGCGGCCCTCACCGCGAGCGAGCCGCTGTGGTGGAAGGTGCCGTCCCCGAGGTTCTGGAAGATGTGCGGGGTGTCGGTGAACGGCGCCTGGCCGATCCACTGCGCCCCCTCGCCGCCCATCTGGGTCAGGCCGGTGAGCGTGCCCTTGCCCTCGCGGTTGAGCACCACCATCGTGTGGCAGCCGATCCCGGCGCCGACGGGCGCGTTGTCGGGGACGGCGGTGGAACGGTTGTGCGGGCAGCCCGAGCAGAAGAAGGGGGTCCGCTTGGGAGTGAGCAGCGTCAGCGGCGCCGGGCGCGAGATGGCGGAGAGCCCCTTCGCCACCCGCTCGCCGAGGCCGTTCAGGCCGGTCGGGTCGTTCGGGCCGGTCACGCCCCGGCGGCGCAGCCGGAAGGCGACGGCCTTGGCGGCCAGGTCGGCGTCGACGGCTCCGTGCCGGGGGATGAGCCGCGCGCCGTTCTCGTCGAGCTTGCCCAGCACGCGGGGGGCGTCGGCGGTCCCGTACAGGATGTCCTTGACCGAGGTCTCCAGCAGCGGGGCCTTCTCCTCCACGACGAGGATCTCCGACAGCCCCCGGGCGAAGGTCCGGACGATCTCCGGGTCCAGCGGCCAGAGCATGCCGATCTTCAGGAGGCGGACACCGGCCTCCTCCGGCGTGACGCCGAGCTTGCGGAAGCCCTCGCGGACGTCGTAGTAGGCGGTTCCCGAGGCGACGATGCCCAGCCAGGCGTCGCGGGGGTCGGCGGTGACGCGGTTGAGCCCGTTCTCGCGGGCGTAGGCGCGGGCCAGGTCGAGACGCGGGCCGACGAGCGTGCGCTCCATCTCCAGCGACCACGGGGTGAGCAGCGTGGCGTCGGGCACGTGGCGGTACGGCCCGCCCTGGTATTCGACGACGGGCATGACCGGGACGACCCGGTCATGCCCGACGTTCACGGTGCCGGTGCCGTCCACGACGTTGGAGACGGCCTTCACCGCGACCCACAGGCCGCTGGCCCGGGACGCCGCGATCGCGTGGCGCCCCAGGTCGAGCAACTCCTGGACGCTGCCGGGATGGATGATCGGCATGCCCAGCGTGGCGAGCGTGCCCTCGGTCGCCGAGGGGAGGGTGGAGGACTTGCAGGTCGGGTCGTCGCCGCAGAGCGCGATCAGGCCGCCCTCGGGGTGGGCGCCGACGAAGTTGCCGTGCCGGAACGCGTCGGCCGCGCGGTCGACGCCGGGCGCCTTGCCGTACCAGACGCCCAGGACGCCTGAGATGCGCGGGCGGGGGAGCGCGGGCACGAGCTGGCTGCCCCAGACGGAGGTGGCGCCGAGCTCCTCGTTCTGCCCGGGGCGGTGCACCACGCCGAGCGGCTCGGTGTGCCGCCGGGAGCGGGCCAGCTCCTGGTCGAAGCCGCCGAGCGGGGAACCAGGGTAGCCGGACACCATCGTGCCGGTACGCAGGCCCGCGGCCCTGTCGGCGCGCATCTGGTCGATGATCACCCGGACCAGGGCTTGAGTGCCGGTCATGAAGACCTGACCCTCGTCGAGCAGGTAGCGGTCGTCGGGGGAGACCTCACGGGCGTCTGCGAAGATCGTCATGGTTCCGTCCCGTCGTCGGCGCTCCTGCGTTGCCGCAAGGTTATGCCAGGTAGAACAAAATTCGATGTCAATCTTTTCGAGGACGACGCCCCTCGTTAGCATCCGATGTCATGGATGTGACAGATCGCGCAATTCTTGGTCTCCTGCAGGTGGAGGGGCGGTTGAGCAACCTGGAGCTGGCCGAGCGGGTGCGGCTCACGCCCTCGCCGTGCCTGCGCCGGGTCCGCAACCTGGAGGAGACCGGAGTGATCACCGGCTACCGTGCCGTGATCGACCCGGTGGCCGTGGGGCGGGGCTTCCAGGTCGTCGCCTACGTCGAGCTGGAGGGCCAGGACGCCGAGACGGTCACCGCCTTCGAGGCCGCCGTCATGGAGATCGACGACGTGGTCGAGTGCCTGCGCATGTTCGGCCGCCCCGACTACGTGCTGCGGGTGGCGGTGCCCGACATGGACGCCTACAGCCAGCTCTGCCTGGAGAGGCTCGGCCGCCTGCCCGGTCTCGACAAGCTCACCTCTCAGATCGCCATGAAAGCCCTCAAACCCGGCGGCGTCCTGCCCCTCTGAGCCTGTCCCTGTGAGCCTCAAGCCCGGCGGCGTCCTGCCCCTGTGAGCTGAGCCGTGCTTTTCGAGGTGTGCCGCGTCGGGCGAGAGCGGGTTCGACGGCACTTGCACGAGCCCCCCGCGGACGGCCCGCCCGTTCCCGAACCTCCCCCCGAAGGGGATAGTGGGGACATGACCAGCGACGTTGTCAGCCCGGCCGCGATGCTCGGCGTGGCGCTCGAAGAGGCCGTACGGGGATACGCCGAAGGGGGCGTCCCCATCGGCGCCGCGCTGTTCGCGGCCGACGGCGGGCTGCTCGGCCGGGGCCGCAACCGCCGCGTCCAGGACGGCGACCCGTCCGCCCACGGCGAGACCGCCGCCTTCAGGAACGCGGGCCGCCAGCGGACCTACCGGGGAACCACCATGGTGACGACCCTGTCGCCCTGCTGGTACTGCAGCGGCCTGATCCGCCAGTTCGGCATCACCGGCTTGATCGTCGGCGAGAGCCGGACCTTCACCGGCCAGCACGAATGGCTCGCCGGGCACGGCGTGGACGTCCTCGTCCTCGACTCGCCCGAGTGCGTCGAGCTGATGGCGGCCTTCATCGCCGCCAACCCCGCCCTGTGGAACGAGGACATCGGAGAGGAGTGAAGTCAGCCCCGATCATCTGGTTCCACGGCACCGCGTGCTCCCGCCCGCCCCCCCGGCTCCCGGCGAGGAGCTCGTCTCGCTCATCTACTTCTACGAGTGCGACCCCCTCGCCGAGGTCTCGTACGAGCCCGTCCGCGTGTCCGACCACCTCCTTGAGAAGCTGAGGTCGAAGACGGAGGGCTCCTCTCCCCTCCTGGATGTCGCCCGGTTTCGCGTCCGCCCTGCGGACCACTTCACCGGTAGGGGGCCGTCCGTAAAGCCGATTTTTTGTCCGAAATTGGACAAAGCCTACTATTTCTGTAGGGTTAGCTGAGAAGGCGCTGACGACGTGTTTCCAGCCTGTCGTCGGCTACGTACCGTACGAAACCCTCCCGGCGAGCCCTCGCCGACCGCGACGAAATGAGCTGTCCGAAACCAGGCCCGCAATGGTCCCGCGTCTCTCGCGCGGCCCGTATGGCCCGGTGGCGCGGACACTCAGCAGGAGAGACAGTGAACAGGAAGACGACGCCGTTCATCGGAGCCGTGATCGCGGCCGCGCTGGTCCTCGCCGGATGCGGCTCGGGCTCGGGCCAGGACTCCGGCTCCGGGGGGAGCGCGGCGCCCTCGGGGACGGCCGCCGCCTTCGACCCGGCCGCGACGATCGAGGTCGGCTCGCTCTACGAGCCGCAGAACCTCGACAACACCGGCGGCGGCGGGCAGGGCACGACGGAGGCGTTCAACGGCAACGTCTACGAGGGCCTGTTCAGGCTCACCGACGAGGGCAAGGTCGAGAACCTGCTCGCCGAGAGCCACGAGGTCAGCCCCGACGGCCTCACCTACACCTTCACCCTGCGCGACGGCGTGAAGTTCCACTCCGGCGACCCCCTCACCTCAGCCGACGTGAAGAGCAGCATCGAACGGGTCACCGCGAAGGAGTCGCAGTCGGCCCGCAAGAGCAGCTTCGCCGTCGTCAAGGACATCGAGACGCCCGACGACGGCACGGTCGTCGTGAAGCTGAAGGACAAGTCGATCTCGTTCGTCTACAACCTCAGCTACGTCTGGATCGTCAACGACGCGGCGAAGGACCTGGCGACGTCCGAGGACGGCACCGGCCCGTACCGGCTCGGCGAGTGGAGGCGCGGCGCCACGCTGAGCCTGACGCCGTTCGACGGCTACTGGGGCACCGCCCCGACGAACAAGGGCGTGGTGTTCCACTACTTCACCTCGGCGACCGCGCTCAACAACGCGCTGCTGACCGACGCCGTCGACGTCGTGACCAGCGAGCAGAGCCCGGACGCGCTGGAGCAGTTCAAGAACAACCCGAACTACAAGGTCAACGACGGCCGGTCGACGACCAAGCTCCTGCTGGCCTTCAACGACAAGGTCAAGCCGTTCGACAACAAGCTCGTCCGCAAGGCCGTCGCCTCCGCCATCGACGACCGCAAGCTGCTCGACTCCATCTGGGGCGGCTACGGCACGCCGATCGGCTCGATGGTCCCGCCCACCGATCCCTGGTACGAGGACCTCACCTCGGTCGACCCCTACGACGTGGAACTGGCCAAGAGGCAGCTCGCCGAGGCGGGGTTCGCGAACGGGTTCGACGTCACGCTCGACACCCCGAACTACGACCCGCACCCCACCGCGGCCACGTTCATCAAGGGCGAGCTGGCCAAGATCGGCGTCAACGTGACGATCAACGTCATCACCGCCGACGAGTGGTACACCAAGGTGTTCAAGAACCGCGACTTCACCGCCACGCTCCAGGAGCACGTCAACGACCGCGACGTCGTCTGGTACGGCAACCCCGACTTCTACTGGGGCTACGACAACCCCGAGGTGACCAAGCTGGTCGACGACGCGGAGAAGGCCGACACCGTCGAGAGCCAGGCCGAGCTGCTCAAGCAGGCCAACCGGAAGATCGCCGAGGACGCGGCCAGCGACTGGCTCTACCTCTACCCGCAGATCGTGGTGGCCTCGTCGTCACTGTCGGGCTACCCGGTCAACGGCCTCAACTCGCAGTTCCACGCCTACGGCATCAAGAAGGGCTGATGCCCGGCATCACACCGGGCCCGCCTGCCCCGTCCGGCCCGCCGCCTGGCCCGTTTGGCTCGTCCGGCCCGCTTGGCTCGCCGCCTGATCCGTCCGGCTCGCCTGGCTCGTTTGGTTCGTCCAGCTCGCCGCTCGGTCCGCCGGGCCTGCCTGGCGCACCCGGTTCGCCGCCTGGCCCGTTTGGCTCGTCCGGCTCGTCTGGCTTGCCGCCCGGCCCGGCGCTCGGTCCGTCGGGCCTGCCACCCGGCCCACCTCTTGGTCCATCCGGTCCGTCCGGTCCGTCCGGTCCGCCTGACCCGCCTGGCTCGCCGTTCCGTGTGGCGGGCCGAGCGTGGCCCATGGTCACCTACCTGTTGCGGCGGGCGGCGTTCCTCGTCGTCTCGCTCCTGCTGGCCTGTGTCGTGCTGTTCCTGCTGCTGCGCCTGCTGCCCGGTGACCCCGCCAACGCGCTGCTGTCGGTCGGGGCCACCCCCGAGCAGGTCGAGGCCGCCCGCGAGCGGATCGGCTCCGACCGCCCGCTGCCCGAGCAGTTCGCCACCTGGCTCGGCCAGCTCGTCACCCTCGACCTGGGCGAGTCGTTCGTCAGCACCCTCCCGGTCGGCCCGGAGATCGCCTCCCGGCTGGTCGTCACCGTCCCGCTGACCCTGCTGTCCTTCCTGCTGGCCGTGGCCGTCGCCGTACCGGTCGGCTTCGTCGCCGCCCACCGCGCGGGCACCTGGTACGGGTCCCTGCTCAGCGGGCTGTCCCAGCTGGGCATCGCGGTCCCTGCCTTCTGGGTGGGAATGCTGCTGGTCACGGTGTTCGCGCTGCGGCTGAGGATGTTCCCCGCCGGAGGTTTCCCGAGGGACGACTGGGCCGACCCGGTCGCGGCCCTCACCTCGCTGGCGCTGCCCGTCGTCACGATCGCCCTCGTCATGTCGGCCTCGCTCATCCGCTACGTCCGCTCCGCCACCCTGGACGTACTCGGTAGCGATCACCTGCGTACCTTCAGGGCGCTCGGCTCCTCCTTCACCGGGGCGATGTGGCGGCACGGCCTGCGCAACGCGGCGGTGCCCGTCGTCTCCATCCTCGGGATCGAGCTGGCCACGACCTTCCTCGGCGCGGTCGTCGTCGAGAGCGTGTTCGCCCTGCCCGGTCTCGGCGGCATGCTGGTCAAGGGGATCGCCCAGCACGACTACCCGGTGATCCAGGGCATCCTGTTCGTCAGCACATTCGCGGTCCTGCTGATCGGCTTCGCCGCCGACCTCGCCCAGCGGCTCATCGACCCCCGGCTGCGCGGCACCCTCTCCGGAGGTCCCCGATGAACACCGTGGTCTCCTCGCCGAAAGCCCCCGTACCGGACGCTCCCGCCCGGTCGCGGCGGTCCGCGACGCTCGTGGTCGGATGCGTGCTCGCCGGACTGGTCCTCGCCGTCGCGGTCGTCTCCCTCCTCTGGCTCCCGTACGCCCCGGACGACACCTCGGGAGACCGGCTGATGCCCCCGGGGGCCGCCCACCCGCTGGGGACCGACAAGCTCGGCCGGGACCTGCTCACCCAGCTGATGATCGGCGCGCGGATCGCGCTGACGGTCGGGGTCGGGTCGGTCCTGCTCGGCGGTGTCCTCGGCCTGCTCGCCGGTCTCGCGGCCGGGTTCGCCACCCGGTGGCTCGACGACACGGTCTCGGCGCTGCTCGACATCCTCATCGCCTTCCCCACCCTGCTGCTGGCCATGCTCGTCGTCGCGGTGCGCTCGGCGTCGCTCGGCTCGGCGGTCCTCGCGATCGGGCTGGGCATGTCCGCGATCGTGGCGAGGCTGACCCGGGTGCTCGTCAAGCGCGTGCTGGCCCAGGACTTCGTCACGGCCTCGCGTACCTCGGGAACCTCCTGGCCGCGCGTGGTGACCGAGCACGTCCTGCCGAACATCTGGCCGACGCTGCTGGTCAACCTCGCGCTCCAGCTCGGGCTCGCCGTGCTGGCCGAGGCGTCCCTGTCCTACCTGGGGCTCGGCCCGCCCCCGCCGAACGCCTCCTGGGGACGCATGCTGCAGGAGGCCCAGGCGACCGTGCTCACCGCGCCGCTCGGCGCCGTCGCCCCCGGCGTGCTGCTGGTCGTGCTCGTCATCGGGGTGAACCTGATCGCCGACGGCCTCAGGGACGTGGCGGATCCGACCCGGCGGAGGATGCGATGAGCCTGCTCGACTTCGTGGGGCTGCGCGTGTGCTCCGCCGACGGTCTTAGAGATGTGGCCGATCCGACCCGGCGGAGGACGCGATGAGCCTGCTCGACGTCACGGGACTGCGCGTGCGCTCCGCCGAGGGCCGCGACCTCGTCAGGGATCTGTCCTTCGCGATCGGTCCCGGCGAGCGGCTCGGCCTGATCGGCGAGTCCGGGTCCGGCAAGTCGCTCACCGCCCTCGCGATCATGGGCCTGTTGCCGTCCGGCATGACCGCCTCCGGCAGCGTCGTGCTGGACCCGCCGGGAACGGGCCCGTCCGAGGTCGTCGGCGCCCCCGAGCGGCGGCTGAACGGGTTGCGCGGCCGGGCGGTGTCGGTCGTCTTCCAGGAGCCCCTGACGGCACTCGACCCGCTCATGAGGGTCGGGCGCCAGCTCGCCGAGCCCATCAGGCGCAGGCGGGGCCTGCGCGGAGCCGCCCTGCGCGCCGCCGTGGCCGCCGCGCTCCAGGAGGTACGGATCGCCGAACCCGGCCGGGTCGCGCGAGCGTACCCGCACGAGATCTCCGGCGGGCAGCGCCAGCGCGTCGCCATCGCGATGGCCCTGGCCTGCGAGCCCGCGCTGCTCATCGCCGACGAGCCGACCACGGCCCTCGACGTGACGGTCCAGGCGGAGGTGCTCGCCCTGCTGGGCGACCTGGTCACCGCCCGGGGCATGGCCCTGCTGTTCATCGGCCACGACCTCGCGGTCGTCTCCGGGATCACCGACCGCGTCCTCGTCCTCAAGGACGGCGAGGCCGTCGAGTCGGGAACTGTCAGGGAGATCGTGAACGCGCCGCGCCACCCGTACACCCGGTCACTGGTGGCGGGCGCCCGGTACCTCGACAGCGCCCTGGATTGGACGAACCGTTGACCAAGCCCCTCCAGGACCAGCTCGCTGAGCCGTCCGAGCCGTCCGAGCCGTCCGAGCCGTCCGAGCCGTCCGAGCCGTCCGAGCCGTCCGAGCCGTCCGAGCCGTCCGAGCCGTCCG
>NZ_JBSZKT010000033.1:0-99207 GCF_055690525.1 Streptosporangium sp. H13245
AGTAGCTGCGACGACGACACCGCGGCGAGAGCGGACCCGGATGCCACGGAGGTGATGAACCTCCGACGCGAGACGGCCACGTGAACTCCTTTCGTCCGGAGCGGCCATCCGTGCCGCACCGCTCCATCCGGGGGGCGGGGGGTGCCGTGCCGGTGGGCCTTCGCGTGTTCGGCCGCCGCTCCCCCGCGTGTCACGGAGGGAACGGGACCTGACCGGGCGACGGCGGCGGACCCCGGCTCACGACACGGAGATCGGTCGCCGGGCCGGCCGGGGCAAGGAGCGCCACGGCCCTCTCCCTCCCGGCCGGAACGTGGTCCGACCGGCGGGAAACCGCACACCAGGGGCACGGGGCGGCACGTGTCGTCCCCGGCGCGACAGCGGGCTGCTTGCGTCATCCTGACAGGACGAGATACATAAACGCAATAGTCAGAAACGTTCGTGAAATCTAACGGCATTTCACCGCAAGAATTTGCGTTGACGGTCCGCGGTCGGACCGTTCCAGGACGGGAGCGGCGGCGGACCGGCGGCCGGAGGGGTCCGGCCGCGCACCGGTCGCCGGGGCTTTCCGCCGCGCATCGGTCGCCGCGCGCCGATGGCCGGGGCTTTCGGCCGCGTAGGGCCGGGGTTGTCAGGGTGGGCCCCGGGGGCCTTCGTGGCGCGCCGCCGGGTGAGGGCCATGCCGCGAAAACCGGACGGCCCCCGCCGCGAGGTGTCGCGGCGGGGGCCGTCCGGTCCGGTGTGGACGCGTCCGCGTGAGGGCCCGCACGGATTCTCATCGAGGAACATCCCGGATGAGCGTCTCCCGCACGGGGGTCTCGCGTGAGCGTGTGCCCGGAGGGTCAGGGCCAGTCGAGCGAGGGGCGGAGCGGGACACCGGCCGTGCCGTCGTCGTTGAGCTTCACCCCGAGAACCTGATGGAGCTGGATCTTGTTGCGTTCGAAACCGACCACGCAGGCCGCCATGTAGAGGCGCCACACCCGTGCCGTGCCCTCGCCGACCTCCTGGACCGCCTCGTCCCAGTGCTCGTCGAGGTTGGCGCACCAGAAGCGGAGGGTCTGCGCGTAGTGCTCGCGCAGGTTCTCCTCGTGGCGGATCTCGAAGCCGATGTCCTCGATCTGGCGGGCCAGGTAGCCGACCGACTCCAGCTCCCCGTCGGGGAAGACGTAGCGGTTGATGAAACCACCGGCGTTGAGGGTCTTCTCCGTGCCCGTCGGACGGGTGATGCAGTGGTTGAGCAGCCGTCCGCCGGGGACGAGCTTGTCGTACAGGAAGCGGAAGTAGAAGGGCAGCTGGTCCTTGCCGATGTGCTCGGTCAGGCCGATCGAGCTGACGGCGTCGAACCCGGTCTCCGGCACGTCGCGGTAGTCCATGTGGCGGACCTCGGCGAGCTCGCCGAGACCGGCCTCCGCGATCGCCTTCTGCGCCCACTCGGCCTGCTGGCGCGAGAGCGTGACCCCCAGCGCCTTCACGCCGTACTCGCGGGCGGCGTGGATGACCATGCCGCCCCAGCCGCAGCCGACGTCCAGCAGTCTCATGCCGGGCTTGAGGTCCAGCTTGCGGGCGACGAGCTCGAACTTGGTGAGCTGCGCCTCCTCCAGCGTGGAGTCCTGCTCGGGGAAGACCGCGCAGGTGTAGGCCATGGAGGGGCCGAGCACCCACGAGTAGAACTTGTTGGAGACGTCGTAGTGGTGGTGGATGGCCTCGGCGTCACGCTGCTTGGCGTGCCTGCTGCCCATCCGGGCGAGCACGCTGCGCCGCACCTCCTGCGGAGGTGGCGGCATCCGCGTCAGCAGCGGGCGGACCCCGAGGGACCGGATGGCCGCGAGCTTCTGCCCGACCGGGATGTCGTTGACGGTGAGTGACCACATGCGGGACAGCAGGGTGTACATGTCACCGTCGACGTCGAGGTGGCCGGACACGTACGCCCTGGCCAGACCCAGCTCTCCGGGGGCCTGCGCCAGGTACGCGACGGCCGCCGGGGTCTTCACCTCGACGCTGATGTCGGCCTCGGCCGGCCCGGCCTTGCTTCCGTCGTAGGCGACGAACCGCACGTCCGCCTCCGGCCCCATGACATTCTCGAAGATCTCTGCGAGCAACACAGAATCAGCCTCTCTTAACGCCCCCGAACACACTTGTCGTAGAGGTCGAGCAACCGGCCACCCCCGTCGTATGCCCGCTTGACCGGCCAGTAGGCGGTTCCGTTATAAAACCGCCAGAATTCATCCTCCGGGTAGAACGAAGTGGAGTACAGCGATTTATGCCCCTCCAGCTCGTGGACCCGGTTCTCGATCAGACGGTTGTGGTAGCCGTCGAACTGCCCCCTGGGGAGCGGAACGGTCCCCCAGAAGCCGAAGTTGACGTAGAGACGTCCCGGCTCCAGCGGGTAGAGCGGCCACTCGCCCGTGGACCTCAGCGGGCACATCCAGACCGGTGCCATCCCGACCTTGTCGTGGAAGAACTCCAGGAACTCGGCTCCGCGCTCGACGGGCACCTCGATGTCCTGGATGACCGACTCCTGCACGGGCAGGTCGCGCCAGCGGTCGACCCTGGCGATCACCCCGTACTTGCGGTCGAGACCGACGAGCCTGCGGTAGACGTCCGAGCGCATCCACTTGCGCGGCATCAGGGACCGCACCAGCGCGGTCTGCACGCCGAAGGCGCGCGAGCACCAGAACCAGTCGGTGTCCCAGCGCCACAGGTAGTCGCGGACGGTGAGCCAGTCGCGGGTCCTGGTCTGGATCGACCTGTAGTAGATGCGCATCCCGGTGTAGTCGGAGAGGTACGGGGCACGCTCGGCGAAGCGGCCCACCGTGATGTAGAGCTCGGCGGGGCCGAAGAACGTGCCGTCCACGAAGTCGACGCGCTCGCCCTCGTACTCGCCGTGCTCGCAGATCTCGCGCATCGCGAGCATGCACTTGTCGGCGTCGCCGAACGGGATGTGCGTCAGCTTGACGTACGGCTGGACGGGCTTGAGCTTGATCCGGATCCGGAGGGCGTAGCCGAGCGTGCCGTAGGAGTTGGGGAACGCGCGGAACAGGTCGCGGTGCTCGTTGTCGTCACGGGCCACGACGATCCGGCCGTCGCCGGTGAGGATCTCCAGCTCCTCCACCGACTCGTGCGGCAGCCCGTCCCTGAAGCTGGTGGACTCGATGCCGAGCCCCGTCACCGCCCCGCCCAGCGTGATCGTCTTCAGCTGCGGCACGACGTACGGCATGAACCCGTGGGCGAGCGTGGCGTCCACCAGGTTCTCGTAGGTCGTCATCCCCTGGACCTCGGCGGTCATCGTCACCGGGTCGACCTCGATGACCTGGTCCAGGTCCCTGGCCGACAGCTTCGCCGAGCGGGTGCCCTCCCTGAACCGGAACAGGTTGGTGGTGGCCTTGGAGAGCCGGGGCACCGCGTCTCCCGGGATGGCGGCGTAGGACTCCCTGATCTGCTCCACCGCCTGCCGGTGCGCCGACATCTCTGTCATCTGTCGCACGGTGATCACCCCCATGACCTCGTTGGAAAGATCGCCCCTAGGCACGTTATATCTCGGATGTCTCCGGAGCCAGGTGGGGCGCGTTAAACACGGGAAAACTCTACGACCGTCCTTCTCGCGATCTTCGACCGACCACCGTATCTACCCCGTTGATCACGTTCGCCACCGGACGGCCCTCGATCGCAGCCTCCAGATTGTCCAGCACACACCGGATGAGACGGCCGGTCGACTGCGGGGTCACCCCGGCCACATGCGGCGAGAGCAGGACCCGGGGGGCGGCGCGCAGCGGGTCGTCCGGCGCCAGCGGCTCGGTGTCGAACACGTCGAGCGCGGCGCCGCCCAGGTGCCCCGACTCCAGGGCGGACAGCAGCGCCGCCGAGTCGACCACCTGCCCCCGAGCCGCGTTGACGAGCAGCGAGCCCGAGGGCATCAGGGAGGGGTCGATCAGCCTCCTGGTCTCCTCCGTCAGCGGGATGACCAGGACGAGCACGTGGGAGCTCGCGACCAGCTCGCCGAGCTCCCGGTAGGCGTAGGGCACCTCGCGCGGCGTGCGGGTCCAGTACGAGACCTCGCAGCCGTGGGCGGCGAACATCCGGGCGGCGGCCTCGCCGATCGGGCCGAACCCGACGATGCCGACGCGCGAGCCGTACAGCTCGGCGGGTCCGAGGTCCAGCTGCGGCCAGCGTCCCGCGCGGACCTCGGCGTCGGCGTCGAGCAGCCGCCGCGACAGCGCGAGCGCGGCGGCGAGACACCACTCGGCCACCCCGATCGCGCTCACCCCGGCGGTGTTGGCCAGCGGCACGCCCGCCTCGGTGAGCGCGGCGAGATCATGGCCGTCCACGCCCACGGAGGGCTGCTGCACGAACGCCAGGTCCGGCGCGGCCCGTACGGCCTCGGCGTCCAGGACGAGCCCGCCGCTCCAGTCGCCGACCACGATCTCCGCGTCGCCGAGGGCGGCGAGCAGCGACTCCCGGTCGCGGGCCGCGGGAACCGACACGGCGACCCGGTCGCCGAGCGAGCCGAGCAGGTTGCGCACCGCCTCCTCGGGGAGCGGCGGCAGCGCGAGCACCTTCCAGGGCATGTCACTCGCCTCCGGGTCTGTCATGTCACTCGTCTCCAGGGGGCTTTCGTCCAAGGGGCTTCCGGGCGCGTGGCCCGGATGTCCCGCTGTCATGTCACTCGCCTCCAGGCGCTTCGGGCGGGAGGCCGCCGGGCGCGTGGCCCGGACGCCCTCCGGTCCGCGTCACTCGCCGTCACTCGCCGCCACGAGGGTGGAAGCTGTCGAACACGCGGGCCATGAGGGCCCGCTGGGCGACCCAGTCGGCGTCGTGGGTGGTCCAGCTGAGCACCATGACCGAGTCGCCCACCTCGATGAACCGCCGCACCTCGTGGTAGGTCACCCCGGCCTTGGCCCAGGGCGCTCCCCCGCCGTCCCTCATGCTCCAGGTGAACTCCCACTGGAGCCCGGCGCCGTAGGCGAGGGGGATGTTGGCCGTGTCCTCGGAGTGGATCTCGCTCCACTGGACCACGTTCTCCCTGACGGTCTCCTGGAGCGGCTCCAGGCCGTCGGCGTTCCCCTCCAGCGGCTCCACCGACAGGTGGGCGGCCCCGTCGCGGCGCAGCCACTGGGTGTAGCCCGTCTCGGCCGCCCAGTCGCCGTTCCATCCGGCCGGGTAGCCGATGGACCAGTTCTCCGGGGGACGGGCCCGCCACACCTTCAGCCCTCCGGCGGGCGCCGCCGTCCTGGTCCTGGTGGGAGTCGGGGTCGGGGTGGGGGTGGGGGTCGGCGACTCGGTCTCCTCCACCGGCTCGGACGGGGTCGCGGCGACCGTGGGCACGGAGCGCGCCACCGTCCGCTGGTCGGGCTGCGACATCGCCACGGCCGCCGCGGCGCCCCCCGCGGCCAGGAGCACGACGGCGCCCACGATCAGCGGGAGCCGCCCTCCCCCTCGGCGGCGGCCCGGCGCGGACGAGGTCCCGGTCTCGTGCCCGCCCCACTCCCCGGCACCGTGAGGGGTCTTGCCGATGCGGCTGAAGCTCTCGTCGGTACGGCCCTGGGGCCCTCCCGTACGGTGGGCGGCGACCTCTCCCGTACGGCGGACGGCGGTCTCCCCGGTGCGGCGGGCCGCGGCGGACGGGTTGTCGATGACCTCCGCGAGCATGGCGTCGGCCTGCTGCGCGGTCAGCCGGTGGGCGGGCTCCCGCTGGAGCATGCCGGTGAGCACCGCGCGCATCTCCAGGGGCACCCTGCCGAAGTCGGGCTCCTCGGTGAGGAGCGCGCCGAGGGTGGAGATGGCGTCGCGGCGCTCGAAGGGGCCGTGGCCGACCATGGCCGCGTAGAGGGTGGCGCCGAGTGCCCACAGGTCGGACCAGGGCCCGGCGTCGACGCCGGTGGCGCGCTCGGGCGGCAGGAAGCTGGGCGAGCCCGTCACCATGCCGGTCTGGGTGAGCGAGGTGTCGCCCTCGATGGTGGCGATGCCGAAGTCGGAGAGCACCGCGCGGCCCTCGGCGTCCAGCAGGATGTTGCTCGGCTTGACGTCGCGGTGCAGGATCCCGGCCTCGTGGGCCGCGCGCAGGGCCGACAGGACCTGGCGGCCGATGCCGGCGACCTGGCGCACCGGCATCCGGCCGACCTCGTCCAGCCCGCGCGCCCTGACCAGCTCCATGACGATCCAGGGGCGGCCGTCCTGCTCCGCCACGTCGTAGATCGCCACGATGCCCCGGTGGTTGAGCCTGGCCGCGGTCCTGGCCTCGCGGGAGGTGCGGGTCAGCTGGACCTGGTGCTCGGCCGGGGAGAGGTTGGGCGGCAGGAGCACCTCCTTGACGGCGACCGAGCGGTTGAGGAGGGTGTCGTAGCCCTCCCACACGACGCCCATCCCGCCCCTGCCGAGCTCCCGCAGCAATCGATAGCGCCCAGCGACCACCCGTTCACTGTGCGGATATGTCATCGCAAAACCCCTAGGTCCCATTCGGAGAGGGCGCAAGTTTCCCATACGCGCGCGGGCGCCACGCGGCTCCTCGCGATGTGTCTTGCCCTGGAAAGCCGAATGTTGTTCTACTTGGGCGGGAGGGACGGCGGTGCCCGCCGCACCCGACGAGACCGGTGACACACCCGAGGAGAATGTCGATGGAGCGCGTGACCAGGAAGGGCCCGCTGGCCGGAGTCCGCGTGCTCGAACTGGCGGGGCTGGCCCCCGGGCCGTTCGCCGGGATGATGCTGGCCGACCACGGGGCCGAGGTGCTGCGCGTCGAGCGCGCGAGCGTCGTCGCCAGGGCCGGGGACCGGCCGCGTCCCGACGTGATGGACCGGGGCAAGCGGACGGTCGGCCTGGACCTGAAGTCCCCCGAGGGGGTGGCCGCGTTCAAGGAGCTGGCCCGGCACGCCGACGTGGTCGTCGAGGTCTTCCGGCCCGGGGTCGCCGAACGCCTCGGCATCGGCCCGGCCGACCTGCACGCGGTCAACCCGCGCCTGATCTACGGGCGGATGACCGGCTGGGGCCAGGACGGCCCGCTCGCGCCGACCGCCGGGCACGACATCGACTACATCGCCGTCTCCGGCGTGCTGTCGATGCTGGGCCGCGCGGGCGAGCGCCCCACCCCGCCGATCAACATCCTCGGCGACTTCGCCGGGGGCGGCCTCATGCTCGCGTACGGCGTGCTGCTGGCGCTGGTCGAGCGGGAGCGGACCGGCGAGGGCCGGGTGATCGACGCCGCCATGGTGGACGGAGCGGCGACGCTGTTCGCGATGTTCCACCACGGCGTGCAGACCGGCGGCTGGGGCCCGCGCGGCACGAACCTGCTCGACACCGGCGCGCCGATGTACGACACCTACGAGACCGCCGACGGCCGGTACGTGGCCGTCGGCGCGCTGGAGCCGCAGTTCTGGGCGGAGATGACCTCCCTGATGGGCCTGGAGGACCTGCCCGACCGCGACGACAGGGGGCAGTGGCCCGCGCTCCGCGAGCGGCTGGCCGAGGCGTTCCGGTCCAGGACCCGCGCCGAGTGGGAGGCGGTGTTCGACGGCTCCGACGCCTGCGTCTCCCCCGTGCTGGAGGGCGGCGAGGCCGCGGACCACCCGCACAACAAGGCCAGGGGCACGTTCGTCGAGGTCGGCGGGGTGAGGCAGCCCGCGCCCGCGCCGCGCCTGCTCGGCGTGCCCGAGCAGGACCTCTCCCCCGCCACCCGGCTGGCGGACCTGTCCTCCTGGGGCCTGCCGGAGGAGACCGCCGCCGAACTGCGCGCGGCGGGAGTGCTCGCCTGATCCGATCGTCCCACGTCAAGGGCGGTACACCTGGCACAGGTGTACCGCCCTTTGTCGTAGAGGTTGTTTGAAATGTAG
This sequence comes from Streptosporangium sp. H13245, assembly GCF_055690525.1. Taxonomy (NCBI): domain Bacteria; kingdom Bacillati; phylum Actinomycetota; class Actinomycetes; order Streptosporangiales; family Streptosporangiaceae; genus Streptosporangium; species Streptosporangium sp. H13245. The sequence goes on from NZ_JBSZKT010000033.1 coordinate 7,821, forward strand.
TAGATGTACTACATTAATACACATGAGTACTGCGATAAGCGTTCGCGGACTGCGGATGACATACGGCGCGGCCGAGGTGCTGCGCGGAATCGACCTCGAGGTCGGGCACGGGGAGATCTTCACGCTGCTCGGCCCCAACGGAGCGGGCAAGACCACCACCGTCGAGATCCTGGAGGGCTTCAGGAACAGGTCGTCCGGCGAGGTGAGCGTGCTGGGGACGGATCCCGCGCGCGGCACCGACGCCTGGCGGGCCAAGCTGGGGATCGTGCTGCAGAGCTGGCGCGACCACCCCCGGTGGAGCGCCAGGGACCTCCTGGCCCACCTGGGCGAGTTCTACGACGACCCCCGCGACCCGGACGAGCTGCTGGGCGCGCTCGGCCTGACCGCGCAGGCCGGGCAGCGGGCGAGCCGCCTGTCGGGCGGCCAGCGCCGCCGGCTGGACGTCGCCCTGGGCATCGTGGGCCGCCCCCGGCTGCTGTTCCTCGACGAGCCGACGACCGGGTTCGACCCGGAGGCGCGCAGGGAGTTCCACCTGCTGATCACGAAACTGGCCGCCGACGAGGGCATCACGGTGCTGCTGACCACGCACGACCTCGCCGAGGCGGAGAAACTGGCGCACCGGACCGCGATCCTGGTCGGCGGGGAGATCGCCGTGTGCGGGACCCCGTCCGAGCTGGCGCGGGCCGTACGGGCGCAGTCGCACGTGCGCTGGATGGAGGACGGCCGGGAGCGGGTCCTGACCACCGAGGACCCGTCCCGGGCCGCGTGGGAGCTGCACCGGAGGTTCGACGGCCCGGTGCCCGGCCTGGAGATCCGGCGACCGTCGCTGGAGGAGAACTACCTGAGCCTCATCGGGAGGGCGGCATGAACGTCAGAGCATTCCGGATCGGCCTGCACCGGGGCTGGGCCGAGCACCTGCACCTGATCAAGGACCGCAAGGAGCTGTTCACCACGCTGGTCGGCACGGTGGGGACCTTCGCCCTGCTGATGCTCTTCATCGGCGACGGCCCGGTGAAGGGGACGAACGCCTCCCAGGGCACGTTCATGATGATCGGTTTCCTGGCCTTCACCGTCTTCTCCAACGGCCTGATGACCCTTCCGATGGCGATCGCCGCCGACCGCGAGGAGGGAACGCTCCTGCGGCTGCGCACCGTCCCCGGCGGGATCCTCGCCTATCTCGTCGGGCGAGGGGTGACCGTCATGTGCCAGATCGTCGTACAGAGCGTGCTGATCGTGGGCACCGGCGTCGCCCTGGGCGGGGCCACCCTCCCCCGCGACTGGACGACCCTGCTCTGGGTGACGGTGCTGGGAACGGTCGCCGTCGTGCCGCTGGGGGCGGCGATCGGCTGCCTGGCTCCCGGGCCGAAGGCGGCGGCCGGGATACTGGGGCTGCCGATGATGATCCTGATGATCACCTCGGGGGTCATGGTCCCCGTCACGTACATGCCCGAGTTCGTCCAGTGGATCTCACAGGCGTTCCCGCTCTACTGGCACGGACTCGGCCTGCGCGCGGCGTTCATGCCCGACGCCGTGCTGGCCGTCGAGATCGGCGGGAGCTGGCGCCTGCCCTGGGTGGCCGTCGCGCTCGCGGTGTGGGCGGTCGTGGGGATGTCGCTGGCACCGAAACTGATCCGCCGGGTCACCCGGCGCGAGTCCGGATCCCGGCTCGCCGAGCGGCAGCTCGCCGCGCAGGGGTCGTGATTGCTGGGAGACTGCTGGGATGTCTGCGGAAGCCGTGTACAACCGGATCCCGGTGCTGAGAGCCGAGCGCGGCGTCTCACGCAAGGACCTGGCGGCCGCGCTGGGGGTCCACTACCAGACGATCGGCTATCTGGAACGCGGCGAATACAGCCCGAGCCTGTTTCTCGCCCTGCGCATCGCCGAGTATTTTGAGGTGCCGTTGGAGGTCGTCTTCTCCCTGAAGCCGTTCCCGCGACTGGGCAGTGAGGTGAAGTGATGGGGGAGCTGACTCCCGAGCGGCTGGAGGCCCGGCACCGCGACTGGCCGCCGCGTTCCTGGTACGCCACCCGCCGGCGCCGCCGGATCCTCGTCGGCGCGGGTGCCGGATCCGCCGGGATGATCTGGGTCAGCGCGATCGTGTGCTGGCACCTCGCGCCGAGCGACGTCGCCATGTGGACCACCTTCGCCCTGATGGGGGCCGCGCTGGTGATCTACGTCGTGGTCTGGTCGGCGCTCGTCACGGCCACCCGCGGCGTGGTCGGCCTCGCCGACCGCTACCTCGACGAACGCCAGCTCCGCGAGCGCCAGAAGATCCACGTCGACGCCCGCCGGGGAACCACGGTGGTCCTCTTCGTCCTCGCCCAGGTGCTCCTGTTCGCCTCGCGCGAGGACGCGAAGGTCGTCCAGGTCCCGGCGGCGGCGATCGTCATGCTCATGAGCGCCGTGATCACGACGCACCTCATCCTGCCGGCGCTCATGGCGGGCTGGCAGATGTCCGATCCGCCGCCGGACGACGAGGACGAGGACGACGCCCCGGACGGCGAGGACGGGCACGGCCGGGGCGGCGAGGCTCCCGGCCTCGCCGCGGACGGTCAGCCCATCGAGGGGAACACGGCGGCGTAGATGTCGGCGCCCCCCGGGTGGTGCACCTCCACGTCGGTGGTGAAGGCCCGCGCCGGGGTGCCTCCCGACTCGGTGTGCTTCCACAGCCGCTGCCACGCCTCCAGCAGGACGCCCGGCATCGGCCCTCTGGCCTCGATCTTCAACGACGGCACCCCGGGCACCCGTACCGCCACCATCCCCTCGGGCAGCGCCGCGGCGCTGCGCACGGCGACCCCGACGACCTGGGTGTAAGCACCATGGTGGTCACTCTCATAGTCGGTGAGCACCGCGTAGATCTTCTCGTCGATCCGTCCCGGCACATGGGCGAAGGCGCCCGGGGATCCCGCCCGCGCCCAGAGCGCGCCGAGCCTCCCCCGGCCCGGCTCCATCTCGTCGGCGTTCGACGTCCGTACGGCATGGCCTACGACGAGCATCTCGGGCCGATCAACCACGATCACAATGCCTCCTCATGGCCATCCACTTATTCGCGCAAACCGGATCTTAGCCTCCGGCCCGAGCAGCCGGTCCTCTTCGGAGACGTGGAAAAGGGGAACGCTCATCTCTGGCAATTCACGGGATAAGGTGGATCAACGTGAGATTTCTCAATGAGACGACACCGGCCTACGACCTGACCTACAGCGACGTTTTCATGGTCCCGTCGCTCTCCTCCGTCGGCTCGCGGCTCGCCGTCGACCTCTCCAGCCGGGACGGCACCGGAACCACCATTCCCGTCGTGGTCGCCAACATGACGGCGGTGGCGGGACGGCGGATGGCCGAGACCGTCGCGCGGCGGGGCGGGATCACCGTGATCCCGCAGGACATCCCGATCGACGTGGTCGCCGACGTCGTCGACTGGGTCAAGAAGCGCGACCTGGTCCACGACACGCCGCTCACGCTCACCCCGCACGACACCGTCGGAGAGGCGCTCAACCTGCTGCCCAAGCGGGCCCACGGCGCGATCATCATCGTCGACTGGGACAACCGCCCTGCCGGTGTGGTCACCGAGAGCGACTGCTCAGGCGTGGACATGTACACCCAGCTCTCCCAGGTGATGTCCGACCACCTGCTGACGCTGCCCGCCGGGCTCGACCCGCGCGAGGCCTTCGACCGCCTCCACGGGGGCCGCCACCGGCTCGCCCCGGTCGTGGACGCGGACGGCCGGCTGGTCGGCATCCTGACCAGGACGGGCGCGCTGCGCGCCACCCTGTACCGGCCCGCCGTCGACGGCTCGGGCAGGCTCCGCGTCGCGGCGGCCGTCGGGGTCAACGGCGACGTGGCCGCCAAGGCCAAGGAGGTGCTCGACGCCGGGGTGGACTGCCTGGTCGTGGACACCGCCCACGGCCACCAGGAGAAGATGATCAGCGCCCTGAGGGCGGTCCGCGCGCTCGGCCCCAATGTGCCCGTCGCGGCGGGCAACGTCGTCACCGCCGAGGGCGTACGGGATCTCGTCGAGGCCGGGGCGGACATCGTGAAGGTCGGCGTCGGCCCGGGGGCCATGTGCACCACCCGGATGATGACCGGCGTGGGCCGCCCGCAGTTCTCCGCCGTCCTGGAGTGCTCGGCCGAGGCCCGCAGGCTGGGCCGCCACGTGTGGGCCGACGGCGGTGTCCGCCACCCTCGCGACGTGGCCCTGGCCCTGGCCGCGGGCGCGTCCAACGTGATGATCGGCTCGTGGTTCGCGGGCACCTACGAGTCGCCGGGCGACACCCGTACCTCCGCCGACGGGCGCAAGTACAAGGAGAACTTCGGCATGGCCTCGGCCCGCGCGGTGAGGCTGCGCACGGCGGAGGACTCCCCCTTCGACCGGGCGCGCAAGGCGCTGTTCGAGGAGGGCATCTCCACCTCCAGGATGTATCTCGACCCGGCCATGCCCAGCGTCGAGGACCAGATCGACGCCATCGTGGCCGGTCTGCGCTCCTCGTGCACCTACGCGGGGGCCTCGACCCTGGAGGAGTTCCACGAGCGCGCGGTGGTCGGCGTCCAGAGCTCGTCCGGCTACACCGAAGGAATGCCGCTCCACCAGAGCTGGTGATCCGCCCGAGGGAGCGCGGTGCCGCCCGCGTGGTGCCCGCTCTCGCCGGTCATCCCTCGCGGGCCCGCGAGGCGCGGTCGTCGGGGCCGGGGGGCGTGCCGGGACCTCGGCGATCGTCCAGCCACAGCGGTTCGCTCCGGTACCGGGTGAGCCCGTACACCGCCGCGAAAGCCGCGAGTACCAGCACCACCTCCACTGTCACGATGAATACGATCATTTTCGCTTCCTTCGTGATCCTGACGCCGGTGTCCCGTCTCCGCTCCCACTCGGCGCCATCTCATAGGAAGCCTAACGGTAAGCCCTTACCGATGTCCAAATTGTCCGGATTCTTTTAACAACCCGCCGGGTTCGCCGCCCCCGGCGAGATCCCGGGGAAGGACGCGCATCCTCCTACGGCCACGGGGTAGTCGGCTCGTCGAGCCATCCCCAACCCCCGAAAGGCGAGCGGACATGAATGGAACGCCCACCGGCCTGGACACGCAGGTCGTCGTGGACCGGAGGGTCCTGGCAGGCTACGACAACTACCTCGCGGCACAGCGAACCGTGGACGGGCTCTCCGACGCGGGATTTCCCGTCGAGAACGTGGCGATCGTCGGCAGCGACCTGAAACTCGAGGAGACCGTCACCGGCAGGATGACCAACGGGCGGGCCGCGCTCACCGGAGCCGGGAGCGGCGCGGCCTTCGGCGCGGTGGTGGGCATGTTCCTCGGCCTGTTCACCTCCACCACGATGTCGTTCTTCGTGCTCGTGCTCTGGGCGGCCCTGTGGGGTGCCGTGATGGGGGCCGCGTTCGGGTTCATCAACCACGTGTTCACCGGCGGCAAGCGGGACTTCGCCTCGCGCAGCGCGATCGTCGCCGGTCGCTACGACGTGCTGGTCGCGGCCTCGCACCTGGACCACGCGCGTGCCATCCTGGAGTCGACCCCCGGCCCGGCCGACACCATGGTGGTCGAGGTTCCCCCGTCCGCGGGCCTGTACGACCCGGCCGCCGCCGGGACCACCTCCCCGAGCCACACCGTCCCCCCGCAGCCGACCGCCCCCGACATCTCCGGCCGTCCGGTCACCTCCGGCCTGCCGCCGCAGCCGGTCATCCCCGACCACGACGCGCGACCGGCCACCGTGGACACCCCGGCCCCCGCGTCCCCCGAGAGCCCCGCGCCGCCGAACGCCGAGACCGGCACCGCCGAGCAGAGCGTCCCCGCCGTCCCCGCGCAGCCGGTCTCTCCCGACCGTCCCGCCACCGCCGCCCGGTCGGCCGGTCCCGAGCGGCCCGCCTCCTGAGGCTCCTCACGCGAAGGCGGGCGCCCCGGACCTGACCCGGGCGCCCGCCGGGAGATCGTAGCCCGCGTGTAAAGTCTCTGGCTCGACAGGGGGAGACCGGTCGGCGCGGGCATGTACCTCGACGCGCTCACCCACCCCTACGGCCTGCTGCCCGGCGAAAGGTCCGCCGTGGACATCGTCCGCTACATCGACCCCGAGACCCGGCTGCCCGTCTACTCGGAGACGCTGGAGACCGACGGGGACGCCGGGAGATGGCGGATGCACCGGGTCGTCCACGAGTTCGGCGGCCCGGTGAACAAGGGCACCCGCCTCCCCGCCACACCTGGCGTCACCCGGCTGACCTGGCAGCCGGAGGGGACCTGACGGGGCGCGGGTGTCAGCCCTTGACGCTTCCGGCGAGCAGGCCGCGGACGAAGTAGCGCTGCATCGACAGGAAGACGAGCAGCGGGATGACCAGCGAGACGAAGGCTCCCGAGGTCAGGCGCTGCCACTCGTTGCCCTTGGTACCGGCCATCTGTGCCAGCCGTACCGTCATCGGGGCGCTCTCCGGGGTGCCTCCGGCGAAGATCAGGGCCACCAGCAGGTCGTTCCAGACCCAGAGGAACTGGAAGATCGCGAAGGTGGCGAGCGCGGGCCCGACCAGCGGGAGGACGATCGTGCGCAGGACCTTCCCGTGGCTGGCCCCGTCGACCCTGGCCGCCTCCATCAGCTCGCCGGGAAGCTCGGACATGAAGTTGTGCAGCAGGAAGACGCCCAGCGGCAGCGCGAAGCAGGTGTGCGCGAACCAGACCTGGACGAACCGGGCCGGGCCCTCCAGGTCCCAGGCGGGCATCAGCTGGAGGCCGAAGACGGACACGCCCTCGGAGAAGAACGACAGCAGCGGGACGAGCGCCATCTGCAGCGGCACGATCTGCAGCGCGAAGATGCCGATGTAGATCCACTCGCGCCCGCGGAACGGCAGCCAGGCCAGCGCGTACGCGGCGAAGGTGGCCAGGGCGAGCGGGAAGAGCACCGACGGGATCGTGATGACGATCGAGTTGATCAGGAAGCTCATCATCTGGCCGGAGGACGAGGAGGTGCCGAACAGGACCTCCTGGTAGTTCTCCAGGGTGAGCTGCGGGCTGGAGAAGAACGTCCACCAGCCGCTGTTCTTGATCTGGTCCTCCGGGCGCAGCGAGGACAGCAGCAGGCCGAAGGTCGGGGTGGTCCACAGGACGGCGATGACGATCGCGACGGCACTGGCGACCCGGCCGCTCAGCCTCCGCCGTACGCGCTGCGGGGCGGTCGTCGTCTCGGGCCGCACCACGGTCTGGGTCAACGTGGCCATGTGGACTCCTTCGCCCGCCGCGTGCCCGCGATGCCGGGCCGGTCTGCTCGCCCGCTCACCTGACGGCCTCTCTGCGCTGGCGGATCTGGTAGATCACGATCGGGGTCACCAGGGCGAACAGGAAGACCGCGAGGGCCGCGCCCTTGCCCGTCTCGCCGTACCGGAACGCCTGGTTGTACATCTCGTTGGCGATGACGCTGGTGTCGAACTGGCCGCCGGTCATGGTGCGGACGATGTCGAACAGCTTGAGCGTGCCGATCGACTGCGTGACCAGCACCACGATCACGGCCGAGCGGATGGACGGCAGCGTCACCTGGAAGAACATCTGCAACGGGGACGCCCCGTCCAGCCGGGCGGCCTCGACGATCTCGGCGGGGATCCCCTTGATGGCGGCGGAGAGCACCACGGTGGCGAACCCCGCCTGGATCCAGACCATGACCACGATCAGGAACAGCGTGTTGAGCGGCGCCTCCTGGAGCCACTGCTGCGGTTCGCCGCCGAAGGCGACCGTGATCTGGTTGAGCAGGCCGATCTGGTCCTGCTCCTCGGAGCGGTAGGCGTAGACGAAGCGCCAGATGATGCCCGCGCCGACGAAGGAGATCGCCATCGGCAGGAAGACCAGCGACTTGGCGAGCGACTCGAAGCGGGTACGGTCGACCAGGACGGCGTAGACCAGCCCGACCGAGGTCACCAGGATCGGGACGAGCAGCACCCAGACGAGGGTGTTGCGGAGTACGGTCACCGCTTCGGGCTGGGTGAACATCCAGGCGTAGTTCTCCAGGCCGACCCACTGCTGGCCGTCGCCGCTCATGAACGACAGCAGGGTGGTCCGCACGGCCGGTACGACCAGCCCGATGGCGAGGAGCAGGAGGGCGGGCAGGAGCAGGATCGTGGCGTGGGTCCACGCGCGCCGCCGCATCGGAGCGCGGTCGACCAGCACCAGGATCACCGCGACCACCACGAGGAACGCGGCGACGCCGATCAGCAGCTGGACGAGTTTGGGCAGTTCGGCGGCGAAGTCGAAATCCATCGGAGGATCTCCCGGAGGGATCGGGCCGGGCGGGCGACGGTCCGGTCCCGCGTCACACGGGACCGGACTTGTCGGTATATATCAGGACTTAGGCCAAGACGCTTCGATGTAGTCGAGGACCGTCTTGGTGTCCTTGCCGTTGATCCAGTCGGTCATGCCCTTCCAGAACGTGCCCGCGCCGACCGCGGCCGGCATCAGGTCCGAGCCGTCGAAGCGGAAGACCGTGCTCGGGTCCTGGAGCATCTCCATGGAGAGCTTGTCGATCGGGTTCTGGGCGTTGGCCGGGTCGACGCCCTTGCGCGCGGTGACGTAGGTCGCCAGCTTCATCCGGACGGCGGGGAACTCCGCGCCGGCGAGGTAGGCCTGGACGGCCTGGACCTCGGGACGGTCGGTGAAGGCCGCCACGAACTCGCCCGCGCCGAGCACCGGCTTCTTGGCCGGGTCGTTGCCCGGCAGGTAGAAGGCGAACACGTCGCCGTCCTCGGCGACCTTGGTGCCCTCGGGCCAGAAGTTGGCGTAGAAGGACGCCTGGCGGTGCAGGGCGCACTTGCCCTCGGTGATCGGGACGCCGCCCTCCTGGAAGGCGGTGCTGGCGATCGACTTGACCGGGCCGTAGCCGCCGTTGACGAACTTCTCGTTCTTGAGGATCGCGCCGACCTTGTCGACCGCCGCGGTGACCTTGGGGTCGTTGAACGGGGTCTTGTGGCTCACCCAGTCGTCGTAGCCCTCGGGACCGGCCTCCCTGAGCATGAGGTCCTCGATCCAGTCGGTGGCCGGCCAGCCGGTCGCGTCACCGGACTCGATGCCCGCGCACCACGGCTTGACGCCGGTGCCGGCGATCGTGTTGGTGAGCGTCATCAGCTCGTCCCAGGTCTTGGGGACGGCCCAGCCCTTCTCGGTGAACATCTTCGGCGAGTACCAGACGAAGGACTTCACGCTGGCGCCCAGCGGGGCGCCGTAGAAGACGCCGTCGACGGTGGAGTACTTGGCCCAGTCCTCCGACCAGCCCTCGGCGGTGAGCTTCTTGACCTCCTCGGTGGCGGGCTTGAGCTTCCCGGCCTTGGCGAAGCGCTCCAGGAGGCCCGGCTGGGGGAAGAAGGCGATGTCGGGAGGGTTGCCGCCGTCCGCGCGGACCTGGATCTGGGCCTCGAACTCGCCGGTGCCCTCGTAGGTGATCTTCATTCCCACGCAGTCGGCGAACGGCTTCCACGCCTGCTCGAAGAGGTCGGCCTCGGTGTCGCGGATCGGCGAGTAGATGCTGACGGTCTTGCCCTCGTGTTTGCCGTACTGGCTGAAGGCGGCGCACTCGGGGGCCGCGCTGGCGCCGCCACCCGCCGATGGCGCGGGCTCCGTGGATCCACAGGCGGTGACGACCAGCGCCAGCCCCATGGTGCCCGCCGCAAGGGCGGTACGCCGAGGCCGAGAGAGGAGCGACATGGACCTTCCTCCATATACACAATTGCCGGGGAGTGTGAGAGCGCTCTCTGGAAGAATTGTCTGCCCACAACGCGATGTCAAGAACTGTGATATTACGGTTACGGTCTCAATTTTCTTGACACAATCTGTGCGATACCGTGATGCTCCAGAGAGCGCTCTCACGTAACAGCCGAACAGAATGGGGCGGTGAGGACATGACCATGTCCGCCGAAAAGTCCTACGACCTTCAGGACTCCGGCGTGCTGAGGTTTCCCGAGGGCTTCGTCTGGGGCGCCGCCACCGCGGCCTACCAGATCGAGGGCGCAGCCCGGGATGACGGCAGGGGCCCCTCGATCTGGGACACCTTCTCCCGGACCCCCGGCAAGGTTCACGCGGGCCACACCGGCGACGTCGCGTGCGACCACTACCACCGCTATCCCGAGGACGTCGCGGTCATGCGCGACCTCGGCCTGCGCTCCTACCGGTTCTCCATCTCCTGGCCCCGTGTGCGGCCCGACGGATCCGGCCCGGTCAACCCGCGCGGCCTCGACTTCTACGACCGCCTCGTCGACGAGCTCCTCGGCAACGGCATCACCCCCATCGTGACGCTCTACCACTGGGACCTGCCGCAGACCCTGGAGGACCTCGGCGGCTGGACCAACCGGGAGACCGCCGCGCACTTCGCCGACTACGCCGCGATCGCGCACGGCAGGCTGGGCGACCGGGTCGAGACGTGGACCACCCTGAACGAGCCCTGGTGCTCGGCCTTCCTCGGCTACGCGTCGGGCATCCACGCCCCCGGCCTCGCCGAGCCCGCGCTGGGCTTCGCCGCCGCCCACCACCTGCTGCTCGGCCACGGCCTGGCCGTCCGGGCGCTGCGCGCCTCGGGCGCCGCCCAGATCGGCATCACGCTCAACCTCGCCCCCGTGATCGGCGACGACACCCCGGCGGCCGAGCTCGTCGACGGCCTGCAGAACCGCATCTTCCTGGACCCGGTGCTGCGCGGGGAGTATCCCGCCGACGTCGTCGAGCGGGCCCGCCGCTTCACCGACTGGTCCTTCGTCCAGGACGGCGACCTGGAGACCATCAGCGAGCCGATCGACCTGCTGGGCGTCAACTACTACCACCCGCAGACCGTGACCGCCCGCAGCGGCGAGCCCGCCAACCCGGTCTATCCGGGCAGCGAGAGCATCGCCTTCGGCGGGGCCGACGCGCCGCAGACCGCGATGGGATGGCCGGTCCAGCCGTTCGGCCTGACCGACCTGCTCCTGCGGCTGTCGCGCGACTATCCGGGCACCCCGCTGATCATCACCGAGAACGGCGCCGCCTTCGACGACGTCGTCGAGGACGGCGAGGTGCACGACGTCGGCCGTCTGTCCTACCTCGACGGGCACCTGCGCGCGGCGCACGCGGCCATCGAGGGCGGCGCCGACCTGCGCGGTTACCTCGTCTGGTCACTCCTGGACAACTTCGAGTGGGCCGAAGGGTACCGCAAGCGGTTCGGCGTCGTACACGTCGACTACGCGACGCAACGCCGCACCCCCAAGGACAGCGCGCTGTGGTACAGCGAGGTCGTACGCCGGAACGGGCTGTGAGGGCCCGTCCCACCCTGGAGAAGGTGGCCGCCCGTGCCGGGGTGTCCCGGGCGACCGCCTCGCGCGTGGTCAACGGCTCCACGCGCGTGGCACCGCAGATCCGCGAGGCGGTCAACCGCGCCGTGGAGGAGCTGGGCTACGTGCCGAACCAGGCGGCGCGGAGCCTGGTCACCCAGCGGGCCGACTCCATAGCGCTCGTCTTCCCCGAGCCGGCGACCCGCGTCTTCTCCGACGACCCCACCTTCGCCGGGATCATCCGCGGGGTCAGCATGGAGATCGAGCGGGCCGACAAGCAGCTCGTGCTGATGCTCACCGGCATGACGGGCGGCTACCAGCGGGTCGAGCGCTACGCCACCAACGGCCACGTGGACGGCGTGGTCATCGCGTCGATGCACGGCACCGACCCGCTGCCGGGCATCCTCGCCAGGCGCGGGGTGCCGGTGGTGTGCAGCGGCCGCCCGACCGTGCCCAGCGGCCTGCCGTACGTGGACATGGACAACGCGGGCGGCGCCGAGCGCGCGGTGCGGCACCTGATGGAGCGGGGCAGGCGGCGCATCGCCACCATCGCCGGGCCGCAGGACATGATCGCCGGGATCGACCGGCTCAACGGCTACCGCGCCGTGCTGCGCGACTCCGACCGCCGCTCCATCGTGGCGGTCGGCGACTTCACCCGCGAGTCGGGGACGTCGGCGATGCGGCAGCTGCTGGCCGACGACCCGGAGATCGACGCGGTGTTCGTGGCGAACGACATGATGGCGCTGGGCGCGCTGCCGGCCCTGCGCCAGGCGGGCCGGCGGGTTCCCGACGACGTCGCGGTGGTCGGCTTCGACGACATCCCGGCCGCCTCCTACACCGAGCCCCCGCTGAGCACGGTCAGGCAGCCGACCGTCGAGATGGGCAGGAGGCTCGCCCGCATGGTCCTCGACCTGGAGGAGAAGGCGCAGGTGATGCTCCCCACCGAGCTGGTCCTCCGGGAGTCCACGGCGTTCTGACCGGCCGTTCCCCCGTGCCCGCGGCGCCTCGACGGCTCCGCGGGCACGGTCCAGGGGACTACGAGGAGGCCCTGACGACCAGGTCGGTGGACACGATCATCGGTTCGGCGGGGCCGCCGTCGAAGAGGGAGAGCAGCAGGCGGACCATGGCCGCGGCCTGCTCGGCGTGCGGCGTGTGGATGGTCGTCAGCGGCGGGTCGGTGTAGCGGGCCGCCTCTATGTCGTCGTAGCCCACGATGGCGACCTCCTCGGGGATCCGCCGGCCCGCCTGGCGGAGCGCGTGCATCGCGCCGATCGCCATCAGGTCGTTCGCGGCGAAGACCGCGTCGATCTCCGGGTCGTCGGCCAGCAGCTGCCGCATCGCGATCGCCCCCGACTCGCGGGTGAAGTCGCCGACCGCGATGATCGAGCGGCGGTCGGAGTCGCGCAGCACCTCGCGGTATCCGGCCAGCCGGTCCTGACCGCCTATCATGTCCAGCGGCCCGGCGATGGTGGCGATGCGCCGCCTGCCCCGCTCCAGCAGGTGCCGCACGGCCGTGGCGGCGCCGTCGACGTTGTCGTTGTCGACGTACGGCATCGCGACCGGCACGGCGGGCCTGCCGTAGGAGACGACCGGGACGCGCAGCCGGGTGAGCGCGACCGGCAGCGGGTCGGCGCCGTGGCTGGACACGAGCATGACGCCGTCGACGTGGCCGCCGGCGATGTAGTGCTCCACGCGGGCGTGGCTCTCCGGCGACCCGGCCAGCAGCAGCACGACCTGCTTGTTGACCGCCTCCAGCTCCAGGCTGGCCGAGCGGATGACGGTGGAGAACATCGGGTCGTCGGAGAACACCCGGTTCGGCGACTCCGAGACGACCAGCGCGACCGAGTTGGTCCGCTGGGTCACCAGGTTCCTCGCCGCCCCGTTGGGGACGTAGCCGAGCTCGTTCACCGCGCGCATGACCAGGTCCCGGATGTCGGCGGTGACCGTGGTCTGGCCGTTCACCACCCGGGAGACGGTCGACCGGGATACCCCGGCACGGGCGGCGACCGCCTCCAGGGTGGGTCGTCTCATCGTGTCATTCCCCTACAGTCGGTTACAGTCCGTTACGCGTGATGACATCGCGGTACCACAGCGCGCTGTCCTTGAGCAGGCGCCGCTGGGTGGCGAAGTCGACGTGCACGATTCCGAACCTACGCCGGTACCCCTCGGCCCACTCGAAATTATCCAGCAGTGACCAGACCAGGTAACCACGCACGTCCGCCCCGTCGGCGATCGCGGCGTGCACGGCGCGCAGGTGGCCGTCCAGATACTCGGTCCTGCGGGTGTCGTGGACGTGGCCGTCCTCCACGACGTCGTCGAAGGCCGCGCCGTTCTCGGTGATGATCAGGCCGACCTCCGGGTAGTCGTCGGAGAGCCGCACCAGCAGGCGGGAGAGCCCGTTCGGCACGATCGGCCAGCCCATCGCGGTGGCGGGCACGCCGTCCGCGGGGCAGAACCTGATGTCCTCGCTGCCCGGCCACGCCGCGTCGGCCGCCTCGCCGGGAGCGGCCTCCACGACGCACGGGTTGTAGTAGTTGATGCCCACCAGGTCGATCGGCTGGTTGATGGTCGCCAGGTCGCCGTCCCGGATGTGGTCGGCGCCGCCGTTGCGCCCGACGATGTCGAGGAACTCGGCGGGATACTCCCCGCGCAGCGCCGGGTCGAGGAACTGCCTGACCAGCAGGGTGTCGATCCGGCCGACCGCCTCCGCGTCGGCCTCGGAGAGCTCGGCCCCCGGATCGTCCACCTGGGCGGGGGTGATCACCGGTGACAGGTTCAGGACCAGCGAGATCTCCTCCGCGCCGCCCTCGCGGAGCGCGCGCGCCGCCATCCCGTGCCCCAGCGACAGGTGGTGGGCCGCGCGGAAGGCCGCCGCGGCGTCGGTCCTGCCGGGCGCGTGGACCCCGTTGCCGTAGCCGAGGAAGGCCGCCACCCACGGCTCGTTGAGGGTCGTCCAGTTGCGGACCCGGTCGCCCAGCCGCGCGTGCACGGCCGCCGCGTACTCCTCGAAGCGGTGGGCGGTGTCGCGCTCGGGCCAGCCGCCCGCGTCCTCCAGCGCCTGCGGGAGGTCCCAGTGGTAGAGGGTGGCGTACGGCGTGATGCCCGCTTCGAGCAGCCTGTCCACCAGGCGGCTGTAGAAGTCGAGGCCGCGCGTGTTGACGGCCCCCTTGCCGTACGGCTGGACCCGGGGCCAGGCCACCGAGAACCGGTACGCGGCCAGGTTCAGCTCGGTCATCAGCCGGATGTCGTCGGCGTGACGGAAGTAGTGGTCGCACGCCACGTCTCCGGTGTCACCCCCGACGACCTTGCCCGGTGTACGAGAGAAGGTGTCCCAGATCGAGGGCTCGCGGCCGTCCTCCTTCACGGCTCCCTCGATCTGGTAGGACGCGGTGGCCGCGCCCCAGACGAAACCGGTGGGGAAGTCCGCACGCCCTTCCGTAAGGGTGGCCCCCCGAGTGCCGACGACGGTCATCCCTTCACCGCTCCCTGCATGATTCCTCCGATGATCTGTTTGCCGAGTAGAGCGAACACGATGACCAGTGGCAGCGTGCCGAGCGTGGTACCCGCAAGGCCGAGCACGTAGTCGTTGACGTATCCGCTGGCCAGTGTGGACAGGGCGACCTGGACCGTCGGATCCTCCGGGGTCAGGACGACCAGCGGCCAGAAGTAGTCGTTCCAGACCGACATGAAGGTGAGCATGCCGAGCACCGCCGCCGCCGGGCGGGCGGCCGGGAGCACGACATGCCAGAACAGGCCCCAGGTGCTGCAGCCGTCGACCCGCCCCGCCTCGAGCAGTTCGGTCGGCAGCGCCCGGGAGAGGTACTGGGTCATGAAGAACACGCCGAACGCGTTGACGAGCGCGGGCACGATCAGCGCGTACATGGTGCCGGTCCACTCCAGCTTCACCATCAGCATGTACAGCGGGATGATGCCGAGCTGGGTCGGCACCATCATCGTCGCCACGGTGAGCAGGAGCAGGGCGTTGCGGCCGCGGAAGCGCAGCTTGGCGAAGGCGAACCCGGCCAGCGTGGAGAAGAACATCACCGCGATCGCGACGGAGCCGGAGACGATGACGGAGTTGAGCATCGCCAGGGCGAAGGGGACCGTGTCGAAGACGCGGGCGACGTTGGCGAAGAAGTTGCCGCCGGGGATCAGCGGCGGCGGGACGTCGGCCAGTGCCGCGTTGTCGCGGGAGGCCACCACGACGCTGTAGTAGAGCGGCAGCATCGAGAAGAACGCCACCGCGATCAGCGTGAGGTAGGTGAGCCTGCGGGCCGCGCCGCCGGAGCGACGGCGGACCGCGGAGACGGCGGTGTGGGCGCTCACGCCAGCCCTCCCTTCCCGCGACGGGTGAGCAGGTAGTTGATACCGGCGACCACGACGATGAAGATGAACATCATCCAGGAGATGGCCGAGGCGTAGCCGAAGTCGAGCTTGGTGAAGTTCTCGTAGATGAACAGCGAGAGCGTCTGGTACTGCCGGTCCACGCCGCCGGTGATGATGTACGAGCTGAACAGCAGCGGCTCGGCGAGGATCTGCATGGCGCCGATCGTCGAGGTGATGACGACGAAGATGATCGTGGGCTTGATCATCGGGATGGTGATCTTGCGGAGCTGGGTCATCCCGCTCGCGCCGTCGATGGTGGCCGCCTCGTACAGCTCGCGCGGTACGGCCTGCATCGCGGCGAGGAAGATCAGGGCGTTGTAGCCCGTCCACCTCCACATGATCATGGTGGAGATGGCGAAGTGGGAGCTCAGCACCCCCTCGTTCCAGGCGACGCCGTCCACGCCGACCAGCGAGAACACCCAGTTGATCATGCCGAAGTCCCGGCCGAACAGCTGGCTGAAGATGACCACCACCGCGACCACGCTGGTCACGTTGGGCAGCAGCAGCGTGATGCGGAAGAAGGTCTGTGCCCGCAGCGGCCGGTTGAGCAGGTGGGCCAGCCAGATGGCCAGCAGCAGCTGCGGCGCCGTGGACAGCACCCCGATGGACAGGGTGTTGAAGGTGGCGTTCCAGAAGTAGTCGTCGGCGAGCAGCGTCCTGAAGTTGTCCAGACCGACGAAGGGGTGCTCGTCCTGGAGCAGCGTCCACTCGTGCAGGCTCACCCAGGCGGTGTAGGCCAGGGGGAACAGCCCGAAGGCGGAGAACAGCAGGAAGAACGGGGCCACGTAGGCGTACGGCGAGCCCTTGACGTCGAGTTGGTGAACCAGGTGGCGGCGGAGGCGGCGTCGGGGTCCCACCGGCCTGTTCGGCGGGACCGCCGCCAGGCGGTCGGGCGCGCGGGTGGCCATGGCAGCTCCTTTCGGCGATTCGTTGGAGGCGTTCGTCGGACGGCGTTCGTCGGACGGCGTTCGCCGAGCGGCGTTCGTCGGGCGGTGCTCACCGGACGGTGTTCGCGGGGCGGCGGGGGCCACGCGGGTCACCGGCGCCGGACGCACGCCGCTCGCGGGGACAGGGGCACAAGCAGGTGGCCGACCGGTGCGAGACCAGCCGGCCGGGGGCGGCTACTTGATCCTGCCGACGTCCTTGAGCGCCTGCGCCCAGGACTCCTCGGCGTTCTGCTTGCCCTGGTCGACCCGCTGGAGGCCGTTGCCGATCGCCTGCAGGACGTCACCGGCCTTGGGACCCACGGGCTGCGGCTTGAGCGCCTTGGCGGCGTCGGTGAAGATCTTGCCGATCGGCGCGTTGCCGAAGTACGGGTTGACGTAGTCCTTCACCGCGGGGTCGTCGTACAGGGCGGGCAGCGAGGGCAGCGCGCTGGCCTCCTTGAAGAGCTTGATCTGGCTGTCCTTGTTGGTCAGCAGGTCGATCAGCGCCGCGGCCTCCTTGGGGTGCTTGCCCTGCTTGGGCAGCATCAGGTGGGTACCGCCCTGGTTGCCGCCGCCACCGGGCACCGAGGCGATGTCCCAGGTGCCCTCACCGGGCTTCTGGTCCTTGATCGTGCCGGTCTTCCACGCCGGGCAGACCATGGTGGCGAAGGTGCCCTTGGCGATGCCGGTGTTCCACGGCGGCGAGAAGGCCGCGAGGTTGGCCGACAGACCGTCGTTGATCATCTTCACGCCCATGTCGTACGCCTTGCGCACGTCGGGGTTGGTGGCGGCGACGATGTTGTACTGGGCGTCGTAGAAGCCGATGGGGGCCTGCTCGACCATCGCGCGGAAGTGCTCGCCGGGGCCGTCGGTGAACTTGGCGCCCTCGACCTTGCCCGCGACGAACTTCTTGCCGGTCTCGATGTAGGCGTCCCACGTGGGCCAGAGCGCGCCGACCTCTTCGCGGTCGGTGGGCAGCCCGGCCTTCTTGAACAGGTCGGGGCGGTAGCACATGGCCAGGCCGCCGACGTCGGTGCCCAGGCCCAGGAGCGAGGAGCCGTCGTTGGAGACGCCCAGCTTCCATTTCCAGTCGAGGTACTCGCTCTGGCGCTTGTCCAGGCCGTATTCCTTGAGGTTGTAGAACTTGTCCGGCACGGGGGTGAAGGCGCCGATGTAACCACCCTCGACGGCGACCACGTCCGCGGCGCCCGCGCCGGTGGTCAGCTGGGTGATGAGGTTGGTGTGGTGGTCGTTGAACTGCGCGCGGCGCTCCACGATCTCCACGTTGGGGTGGGTCTTCTTGAACTCCTCGTACAGCGGCGCGTAGTGGAAGTCGCTGAACAGACCGACGGTCAGCTTGATCTTCTCGGCCGGCTGGGAGGCCGTCCCGCCACTCCCGGTGGTCTCGGCGTCACCGCCACCGCAGGCGGTGAGGCCCAGGGCCAGGGCGGAAACGGCGACCATCGGGGCGAGGAACCGGTGGCGTGACTTACGCATGGAACCCTCCTAGGGTCCTCATAAGTGATCATGGAGAGAGCGCTCCCTGAGCAGATTGATGCCAAGCGAGTTACGTGTCAACGGCCCCCTCGGCGCCGATCGGAGCCTGGCGATCAGCTTTTTACGGAGAGCGCTCTCCAAGGTTTTTGGATGTTCCCGCAGGTCAAAGGGATTTCGTGGCCGATTTTTTCGGTGAATGGAGCGTTCCCATCGCGAAAGGTCACATTAAGGTCGCGTTTCCGCCATGTTCCATGGCGCCGCGCCGAGCTCTTGACACTCCCCGAGGACCGGGTCACTCTTTTTCTCAGAGAGCGCTCCCCAGTGACTCTCCAACACGGCCCCACGCGCCGCCGGGCACCCGCGGCGCCGATGACCGCCGTCCGCGCGCGAGCCGGTCCCCGGGTGGCGCGCCTCGCCGCCCCGGCCCTCGCGAGAACGCGGAAGAACGACGCGGCGGCCGCCCCGGCCCCCACGCCTCTCGCGGCACCCCCGGACCCCGTAGAGTCGTCCGGCCGGTCGGAAATCGTCCGGCGCGTATCCAACCAAGGAGAACCACGTGGCACTGGAGAAGCCGGAGATCGACTTTCCGGAGGGCGACCCGCCCAAGGATCTGGAGATCGTCGACATCGCCGTAGGGGACGGCCCGGAGGCCAAGCCGGGACACCAGGTCACCGTGCACTACGTCGGCGTGGCCTTCTCGACGGGCGAGGAGTTCGACGCGTCGTGGAACCGCGGCGACACCTTCCAGTTCCCGCTGGGCGGGGGCCGGGTCATCGCGGGCTGGGACCAGGGCGTCGCGGGCATGAAGGTCGGCGGCCGCCGCCGTCTCACCATCCCGCCGCACCTCGGCTACGGCAGCGCCGGTGCGGGCAGCCGCATCAAGCCGGGCGAGACGCTCATCTTCGTCGTGGACCTGCTCGGCGTGAGCTGACGCCCCGGGGCGACACGGCACGGGCGGGCCTCACCGGCGACGGGTGGCCCGCCCTTCGTACGTTGTCCCCTATGTCCCTCACATCCGGCGCCGTCCTCAGAACGCCCACTCTCCCACCGTCCACGGCCGTCACGTCCACTGTGTCCGCTGTGTCCGATGGCGTCCCCCGCGTGCCTTAACCGGGCGGCCATCTCACGTTCAGGGGGGTTCAGGGGAAGGTCCGCCCTCCCGGAAACGCGATGACTCCGAAAAGCAGCGCCTCACCTCACCGAAATGCCGCTTGTAGCTCTTAAGCTGGCCATTGTGTTGTTGATCGACCTCGCGCGCACCTCGGCGGCCGTGACCGCCAGCTCCGCCCGGCTGGCGAAGACCGCCCACCTCGCGGAGCTGCTCGGCAGGATCGAGCCGGACGAGGCGGAGATCGCCATCTCCTACCTCTCCGGGGAGCTGCCGCAGCGCAACGTCGGAGTGGGCTGGACGAGCCTGCAGGACCCGCCCGAGCCCCGGCTGGCCGCCACCGCCACCCTGCGCGGGGTCCACGACCTCCTCGACCGGATCAAGGCCCTGTCGGGTCCCGGCTCGCAGAGCGCGCGCAAGACCCTGGTCGCCGAGCTGTTCGGCGCCCTCACCCGCCAGGAGCAGGTCTTCCTGTCCCGGCTGCTGCGGGGCGAGCTGCGCCAGGGCGCACTCGAGGGAGTGATGGTCGAGGCCGTGGCGAAGGCGGCCGGGGTGCCTGCCACCGAGGTCAGGCGGGCGCTGACGCTGCGCGGCTGGCTTCCCGCCGTCGGCGCCGCCGCCCTGGACGGCGGGGTCGAGGCGCTGCGGGCCTTCCACCTGGAGGTCGGCCACCCCGTGTCGCCGATGCTCGCCCAGAGCGCCACCTCCATCGCGACCGCGTTCGGCAAGCTCGGCGGGCCGGTCGCCGTCGAGTGGAAGCTCGACGGCGTCAGGGTCCAGGCGCACCGCTCGGGCGACCGGGTCACCGTCTTCACCCGCGCCCTCGACGACATCACCGCGCAGGTGCCCGAGCTGGTCGAGGCGATGAGCGCCCTGCCCTCCCGCGACCTGGTCCTCGACGGCGAGGTCATCGCGCTGCGCCCCGACGGCCGCCCCGAGCCCTTCCAGGTCACCTCGGGCCGCGTGTCCAGCCGTACCGACGTGCCGCGCGTGCGCGAGAGGACCCCGCTGAGCGTCTTCTTCTTCGACGCGCTGCGGGTCGACGGCGCCGACCTGCTCGACCTGCCGGGCGAGGCGCGTCACGCGGCCCTGGCCGCCGCCGTGCCCCCGGAGCTGGTGACCCCCCGCCTGGTCACCGGCGACGTCGCGGACGGCGAGGCGTTCTTCAAGGACGTGATCAGGAGCGGTCACGAGGGCGTGGTGGTCAAGTCGCTCCTCACGCCCTACGCCGCCGGGCGGCGCGGCGCCGGCTGGATCAAGGTGAAGCCCCGGCACACGCTCGACCTCGTCGTGCTGGCCGCCGAATGGGGGAGCGGCCGCCGCGAGGGCAGGCTCTCCAACCTGCACCTGGGCGCCCGCGACCCGCTGACCGGCGGGTTCGTCATGCTCGGCAAGACCTTCAAGGGCCTCACCGACGAGCTGCTCGCCTGGCAGACCGACCGTTTCCTCGGCATCGCCGAGGGCCCCACCGACGGCTGGACGGTCACCGTCCGCCCCGAGACGGTCGTCGAGATCGCCTTCGACGGCGTGCAGCAGTCGAGCCGCTATCCCGGCGGCATGGCGCTGCGCTTCGCCAGGGTGATCCGCTACCGCACCGACAAGACGGCGGACCAGGCCGACACCGTCGACATGGTCCGCTCCCTCATGCTCTGACACCCGGCGCGCGGATGTCGTCTCGCCCGGCCGCCGCCTTGAAGGACACCGCGGTCGTCGCCCCCCAGGACACCGCGGCCGTCCTCCCCCGAGACGCCGCGGGTGTTATTTCACGAGACGCAGGGTGAAGGGGTACCGGAAGTCGCCGTCGCCCGCCGCGGCCACCGCGCCGACCACGGACAGGACCACGCCGCCGATCCAGAGCAGGGGCGTCAGGACGAAGCCGATGAACGTGATCGCCAGCACGATGGTGGCCGCGACCATCGTCAGCTGGAAGTTGAGGGCCTCCACCGAGTGCGCCCGGACGTAGGGCGACGTCTTGCCCGCGGTGAGCATCATGACGAGCGGGCCGATGATGGGAAGGCCGATCAGCGGGAGCAGGTGCGACGCCACCGCGCCCAGACGCTCGGCTCCGGTCTCCCCCCGCCCGCCGCGTGCGTGATGACCGTACGCGACCCGGCCCGTGACGGGCGGGTAGGACGCGGGCCGGGCCGGACGCGTGCCGTACAGCTCGTTCATGATCGGGACGAGGTCGGCGTGGACGCGGGCCGTCATCGCCCGTTCCAGCCTGTCGTCGAACTCGATCTTGTCGAGTCTTCCCTCCGCGTAGGCGGTCTGGACGTGCTCGACCACCTGTTCGCGATCCTGGTCGCTGACCCGAAGCTCCGCGTGACCGGGCCGAGGGCCTGCCGCCGGCACTCCCCCGTACCCCGGGCCCGCTGGTGTAGCTGTGCCTGCCATGAGACCGATACCCTTTCGTCGCCGCTTCGACCTCAATGCTCGTCCAGATTGTCGGCCCCGTACATCAGGATGAACCCTCATAAGCCCCTGAGACCCATCCCTGGCCTTCCGCCATGGAACGAGCAGGAGAGGTATACAAGGAAATATGAGATGGCGAGATCGCTATGGGTTGAGGCGCCTGCGCGGGCCGAAGATCGCCAAGTACGACCGCGCCACGACCGACGCCGACATCGAGGCGCTCATCGCCTTCGCGAAGTCGCGCCGGGGCGTCGAGTTCTACGTCGAGCCCGAGACCTTCGCGACGAACACCACAGCGGTGGCCGTCGCCGACGACGGTGAGTGGACCCGGCGCCGGGTCGGCTCCCCCGCGGTGATCCGCAAGGTGGCCCGCGACCTGGCCCTGCCCGTCTACGACGTGCAGCTGACCGGCTATCCCCCCCGGATGAGGGCCTACAACGAGCGCCAGAAGCGCGCGGAGGGCTGAGCCGGAGGTCTGTTCCCTCGGCCAGGACCGGTCAGGCGCCGGTCCCGGATGGGCGGCCGCCCCGCCGGCACCGTGCGCACGGGCGGCATCGGTGGCATCAGTCGGCGCCATTCGGCGCCTGCGGCGCTCACGCCATGACACGCCCCTCCCACCACGCGCGATCGCCCCTGGTCAGAAGGCTCGACCAGGGGCGATCGCGACGCGTGACAGGCAACATCGCGCCGGTGCCAGAGGGTTTTAGGGTGTCCGCCGCGTAATCTTTTTCTTCCCTTCAGGTGAGTACCCTCCGAAGGTTGGATCCCGCGATCATGGGGCGCTATGTAAAACCAGATTTATACGCATTTGTACGGTTCATGTTGGTGCATGGTATGCGCTGAAGAGTGATGCCCGATGGATTTCAAGATTCTCGGACCGATCGAAGTACGGGCGGCCAATGGGCAACCGATCGCCCTTGGACGACGCAAACAGCGGGTGTTGCTCGCCGCCCTGCTGCTCAATGCCGGTAAGGCGATCCCGACCCATCGGATGCTCGACTGGCTGTGGGGCGAACATGCTCCCGCCAACGCCGAGTCGAACCTCTACACCTATATCTCCGCGCTGCGCCGGGTGCTTGGTTCGCCTTCCCGTATCGAGGCGGGCTCAAACGGGTACGTACTCCGGGTTTCCCCCGGTGAAATAGACGTCAAATTGTTCGAAGAACTGTCCGCTCAAGGGCGCCGGATGTTATCCGAAGGACGAAATGACGTCGCGCTCGAACGGTGCACCCGGGCCCTGGGTCTCTGGCGCGCCGAGGCGGTTCTGGAGGGACTGCCCCTGCCCGAGCCGTTGCGCGGCGAGGCGGCGCGGCTGGAGCGGCTGAGGACGACCGTCGTGGACGCCTCGCTGGAGGCCCGGCTGGCGCTGGGCCAGCACGGCGAGGTGCTTCCCGACCTGGAGGCGTTGACCCGCAGGGACCCGCTGAACGAACGGCTCCGGGCTCAGCTCATGCTCGCCCTGTACCGTTCCGGGCGCCGGGCCGACGCGCTCGCGGTGTACCAGCGCGCGCGGGAGACGCTCGCCGCGGAGCTGGGCGTCGACCCCGGCCCCGACCTGATCCGCATGCACCAGCAGATCCTCGCCGACGACTCCGCGCTGGCGGCGCCGTCGTCGTCGGCCGTCGTCCGCAGGCTCTCCGTCCCGGCCGAGCTCCCGATCGACTCGGCCGCCTTCACCGGGCGCGCCGCCGAGGTCTCACGGCTGCGGACGGCGCTGATCGCCGCGGGTCCTGGCCAGATCGTCGTCTCCGCGGTCGCCGGGGCGGCCGGGATCGGCAAGTCGGCGTTCGCCGTACACGTCGCCCACCAGGTCGCGGACCGGTTCCCCGACGGGCAGCTCTACGTGAACCTGCACGGCTCCACCCCCAACGTCAAGCCGCTGAACCCGGCCGAGGTCCTCGCCCGCCTGTTACGTTCCCTCGGCGGCGACGACGCGGCCGTGCCGACCGAGGTGGACGAGGCGGCCGCGCGGTTCCGCTCGCTGACCGACGGCAAGCACCTGCTGTTCCTGTTCGACAACGCCCGGGACGCCGCGCAGGTACGGCCGCTGCTGCCCGCCAGCCCCACCTGCCGCGTACTGATCACCTCCCGGAGGATGCTGACCTCCCTGGACATCGTCGCCCACCTCCGTCTCGACGTCATGGCCGAGGACGAGATGACCACCCTGCTGGGCCGCCTGGTCGGAGCCGAGCGCGTCGCCGCCGACCCCCTGGCGGCGCGCGCGATCGTACGGCTCTGCGGCGGCCTGCCGCTCGCGATCAGGATCGCCGCCGCCCGGCTGATCGCCCGGCCCGGCCTGTCGCTGCGGATCCTCGCCAACCGTCTCGCGGTCGAGGACCACCGCCTGTCCGAGCTGCAGGCCGACGACCGGGCGGTCCGGGCCTGCTTCATGGTGAGCTACCGAAACCTGGACCCCGAGCACTCCCGCATGTTCCGGCTGCTGGGCCTGCTCGGCGGGTCCGACATCAGCGTCGCGGTCGCCGCGGCGCTGGCCGACCGCTCGGAGGAACGGACCGCGGACCTCCTGGATCATCTCGCGGACGCCCAGCTCCTGGAGGTCCGCGACACCGACCGGTACCGCATGCACGACCTGCTCTGCCTGTTCGCCCGCGAACGCACCCGGCAGGAGGAGACCGAGGAGGAGCAGGTGCAGGCCGTACGGCGGGCGTTGCACACCTCCCTCGTCATCGCCTGCACCCTCGGCGACGTGTGCAACCGGCGCGCCAGGCGGGACGCCAAGTTCGGTCACATGGCACTCGGCCGCTTCGGCGTGTCGTCCGGCGGCTTCACGACCGATCCCCGATGGCTCAACGCCAAGATGGCCGACCTGATCTCCACCGCGCGCCAGGTGCCCTGCACGGCGGGTCTCCCGGTCGCCCAGGGCGCCGTCCCGCACCAGCCGTCCTACGGGCGGGGCGGCCGGGGACACCGGGGCCCCTTCGGGGAGGCGCCGGTCCTGGCGGCGGAGCGTCTGGGGGATCGCGGGGGTGAGGTGACCGCTCCGGCTGCTCCGGATGTCGCCGAACCCCACCACGTGGCGGAGCACTGGTGGGGGCTGGGCCGGGCGTACCAGGATCTGGGGGACAACGCGCAGGCCCGCGAGTGCTGGCACACCAGCGCGGCCATCCTGCACGCCCTGCGCCTGATCGACAGCGACGGGAAGTGAGCCGGAACCGGCGGGAGACCTGACACGCCGGAAATAATCCTCACGTACGCCTGCCGTAACCACAGGATTTGGCGCGCCGGAAACCATTCCCGCGCACATCGTCGGCAATAACGGCTTTAACATGCCGGAAATAATCCTCGTGAGCATCCGCCACAAACGCGGGATCTGGCACGTCCGAAATAATCGCCACACACGACCGCGACGACCTCGGTATCCCGGAAAGAACGAAATCCCAGGCGTGCGCGGCGCACCGTCCTTTTCCGCCCGTGGTTCATCGGGTGACGGCGTCAACCTATACAGACTTGTATGGTGCGAGGTATAGCCACATTTAACACTATTAGTGACATGTCCCTTGTCTTCTCACACCTCTAGAGAGAAGGCCGGCACCTTGCGCAGGAAGACCCGGGGGTTGACCGGTGACAGCGGCGGCGCTGCCGCAGGAGCCCGACGAGAACCCGCCTCGCGACGATTGCCATCCTCGGACCGAACTCACCTGTGACGCCACCAGCTGAAAATTCGCGGAAAACGCTAGGAAAGGGCGGACGTGTCTGAGTTAATCGGCATCGATGAGTGTGAAAACCTTACCGTAAAGCAGGTCCAAAACCTGTACGGGAAGTACGTCAGCCGCAGCCAGGTCAACCTCATGACCTCCTTCGGTTTCGGGCGCGAGCTCGTCGAGCGCGCCGAGGGCGCCTGGATCTGGACCCGTGACGGCCGCCGGATCCTCGACGTCACCGGAGGGGTCGGCGTCCTCAACCACGGCCACAACCACCCGCGCATCCTGGCGGCCCGGCGCCGCTTCGCCGAGCAGCGGCGCATGGAGGTCCACAAGGCGTTCTTCTCGCCCTACGTGGCCGCGCTGAGCCACAACGTGGCCACGCTGCTGCCGGGCGACCTGAACATCTCCTACTTCCCGAACTCGGGCGCCGAGGCCAACGAGGGCGCCATCAAGATGGCGTACAAGTACCACGGCGGGCGGCGCAACACCATCCTGCGGTCCGACATCAGCTTCCACGGCAAGACCCTCGGCGCGGGAAGCCTGACCGGATCGTCCGAGAACTCGTTCCGCTTCCCCGGGCTGCCGAACATCGTCGTCCACCCGTACGGCGACATCGCGGCCGTGCGGGCGGCGATCGACGCCGCGCGCACCCCCGAGGGCAAGTGCGACGTCTACGCGATCATGGTCGAGCCGTTCAGCGCGTCGAGCATGCGCAGTTGGTCGGAGGCGGACCTGCGCGAGCTGCGGCGGCTCTGCGACAAGCACGACATCATCATGATCTTCGACGAGGTGTACACCGGCTGGGGCAAGACCGGCAGCCTCTTCTACTTCATGCGGTATCCGGACCTGCTGCCCGACATCCTCGTCTACTCGAAGTCGCTGGGCGGCGGGAAGGCGTCGATCGCCGGGTACACCGCGCGCGAGCCCATCTTCCGCAAGGCCTACGACCGGCTCTCCGACGTCATCCTGCACAGCACGACCTACTACGGGTTCGGCGAGGAGACCGTCACCGCGATCGAGGCGATCAACGTGATCGTCGAGGACGACTACCCCGCGCGGGCGCGGCAGATCGAGCGCATCCTGAAGCCGGGGCTGGAGAACATCCAGAAGCGCTATCCGGACGTGGTCGGCCAGGTGACCGGTACCGGGGCGATCTGGGGGGTGTTCCTGAGCGGCGGTCCCAAGGTGCTCGACCTCGCCGGAAAGCTGGTGCCCGGCTTCTCCAACGACCCGCACTTCCGGACCAAGCTGATCACCCTCTCGGTGATCGCCGACCTCTACAGCGAGCACGACATCGTGTCGTACTACAGCCCGAACGTCGAGAACCCCCTCGTCGTCGCGCCGACCCTCGCCATCGAGCCCGACGACGTCGAGTACTTCGTGCAGAGCCTCGACAAGACCCTGTCCAAGGGCCTGCCCCGGCTGCTCGCCCGGTTCGTGCGGGAGAAGGTGGGATCGCGGTGGCCTCTCGGGTCGTAGTGACCGGCAGCGCCGGGATGCTCGGCGGCAACCTGGTCCGGCAGCTCGTGACCGAGGGCCACGAGGTGATCGGCGTGGACCTGCGCCC
This sequence comes from Streptosporangium sp. H13245, assembly GCF_055690525.1. Lineage (NCBI taxonomy): Bacteria > Bacillati > Actinomycetota > Actinomycetes > Streptosporangiales > Streptosporangiaceae > Streptosporangium > Streptosporangium sp. H13245. The sequence goes on from NZ_JBSZKT010000033.1 coordinate 34,640, forward strand.
GCCGTCGGACCCGGACCCGGGCTGGAGCCACCGGGTCGGCGACGTGCGCGACGTCGCGCTGATGGCCGAGGCGATGGCCGGGGCGGACGCGGTCGTGCACTGCGCCGGCGCGCTGCCGAGCTATCCGGCCGAGCAGATCCAGAGCCTGATCGTCGGCGGCACGCACAGCGTCCTGGAGGCCGCGCGCCGGGCCGGGGTGGAGCGGACGGTCCACATCTCCTCCACCGCCGTGTACGGGCTCCCGAAGCTGGTGCCCACCCCGGAGGAGCATCCGCGCGAGCCGGTCGACCCCTACACCAGGGCCAAGACCGAGGCCGAGGAGCTGGCCGACAAGTACCGGGCCGGTGGGATGTGCGTGCCGATCCTGCGCCCCAAGACCTTCCTCGGTCCCGGCCGGATGGGCCTGTTCGCGATGCTCTTCGAGTGGGCCGAGGAGGGCCGGAACTTCCCGGTCCTCGGCCGCGGGGACGTGCGCATCCAGATGCTCGCCATCGAGGACCTCGTGGACGCCGTGGCCGGTGTCCTGACCGCGCCCGCGGACGTCGCGAACGACACCTACAACCTGGCGGCCTCCGAGTTCGGCACCCTGCGGGAGGACTTCCAGGCGGTGCTCGACACGGCCGGTCACGGCAAGCGTGTCGTGTCGCTGCCCGTCCGCCCGGCCCTGGCCGGGCTCCGGCTGCTGGAGCGGACCAAGCTGTCCCCGGTGTACGGGCGGCTGGTGCACAAACTGCTCGCCGACTCCTACGTCAGCATCGACAAGGCCAGGGACCGGCTCGGCTTCCGGCCCAAGCTGTCCAATCAGGACGCGATCCTCCGCACGTACGCGTGGTGGCGGGAGCATCGCGACGCGGGCTCGGCGCGGGGCGCCGGCCAGACCAGCCGCGACGCGTGGCGGCAGGGCGCGCTGTCACTGGCGAAAGTCTTCTTCTGAAGTGACGGGGAAAGTATGTACGTCGTCGAATCGGCAGACATTCCAGAACTTCCGCAGCCCAGGGGACCGGCCTCGGACCAGAAAACGGAAGCCCGGCCACGCCTGATCACGGACCTCGTCAGGCTGGTACGGCCCTCGCACGCGGCCAAGGCGATCCTCCTCGTGCCGCTCGCGCTCATCGACACCTCCCTGTGGAACCTCTCCACGCTGGTCGAGGTCCTCCTGGCCACGGTCGCGTTCATCCTGGCCTCCTCCGCCGTCTACGTCGGCAACGACATCGCCGACCGGCACCGAGACGTGCACCACCCCGTCAAGCGCCACCGGCCCGTCGCCGCCGGCCGCGTGGGGATCAGGGTCGCGTACGCCTACTGTGCCAGCCTGCTCGCGCTGCTCACCGCCGTCATCGTCCTCACCCCTGGGCCGTACTGGCCCATCGTGCTCTACCTCCTGATCAACATCGCGTACAGCCGCTACCTCAAGCACATCCCGCTGGTCGACGTGGGCACGGTGGCGCTCTGTTTCGTCCTCCGGGTCATCCAGGGGTACGAGGTGGCCGGGGGGCGGGCCGCCGCCTGGCTGCTGGTCACGGTGTTCTCGATGTCCCTGCTGCTCCTCATCGGCAAGCGGCGCCAGGAGCTGAAGACCGGTGCCGCGCACCGGCCCGCGCTGCACGGCTACTCGATGGAGCTGACCAACTGGCTGCTGCAGATCGCCTCCGTGCTCGCCCTCGTCTCCGGCCTCATCTACCTGCGCGACGAGGGCCCGTTCGGCCCCCAGTACGGCCAGACGGCGATGCTGCTGTCCACGCCCTTCGCGCTCTTCGCCCTCTTCCGCTACCTGCAGATCCAACTGATGGATGAAGGCGGTGGTGACCCGGTCCGAATCCTGCTGCGGGACCGGGTCATGGTCGCCAACTCGATGCTGTGGGCGGCCACCCTGGGTGTGACGCTCGTGCTCGCCCACCATCCCGTCCCGTTGTGAGAGCGCCACGGAAGGAAAGAATGGAAGTCCGCATATTGGGTCCGGTTGAGGTGATCGTCGACGACCGGCGGGTTCCTCTGGGGCCACCGCAACGACGTGCGGTGCTGGCCGCCCTCGCGGTCGACGTCAACCACCCCGTGTCACTTCCGACGCTGATCGACCGGGTCTGGAATCTTCCACCGGACCGGGCGACGGACTCGCTGTACGCCCACATCGCACGCCTGCGGCAGGCACTGACGGGAACCTCGGTCTCCATCGAGCGCCGAGGCGGCGGTTACGTGCTGGAGGCCGACCCCGACCGGGTGGACGCCCACCGGTTCCAGCGGCTGGCGAAGCGGGCGCAGACCCATGCCGACGACGACTTCACCCGGGCCGAGCTGCTGGCCGAGGCGATGGACCTGTGGCGCGGCTCGCCGCTGACCGACATCTCGGGAGACTGGGCCTCCCGGATTCGCTACAGCATCGAGCAGCAGTTCGTCAGTGCCGTCGTCACCTGGGCGCAGGCGCACCTGCGGCTGGGACGGCCCGACGCGGTGGTCACCGAACTCACCCCCCTCGTGCCCCGGTACCCGCTCGTGGAGCCGCTCGCGAGCATGCTGATGCGCGCGCTCTGCGCCCTGGGACGCACCGCGGAGGCGGTGGCCCAGTACGCGCGCCTGCGCGGGTATCTCGCCGACCACCTGGGCATCGAGCCGGGACCCGAGCTGCGCGCGCTGCACCAGGAGATCCTGCGCGGCGACCACGACACGCCGATCTGGGCGGCCGGGGGGGTGGTCCTGGCCGGTGCCGACCACGCCGGTTCGGGCTGGGCGCCACTCGGGCAGCCGCCGAGCTGGACCCGGCCCGCGGCCCACCTGCCCGACCGGGTGCTGTCCCGCGGGCACTGACCTCCCTCACCCGTTCGTCGAGATGACCAGGTGTTGCCCGCTGTGGTCGGAGAGGCCGTTCGACCGCACCAGCCCGTACCGGTGCACGGTGACGTCGGGCGTGGTGAACGCCCAGTCGATCCGCCACAGCGGCCACCGGTCGTCCCAGGAGGTGGGGTAGAGCGATTCGAGCACCGGGGTGGCGTCGACCAGCCGGTCCGGCAGCAGGCGCAGGATGCCCATCGCCGGTGAGGCGTTGAAGTCTCCGGCCAGCAGGGTCGGGTGCGGGTTGCTCTCGACGTCGGCCGCGAGCGCGCGGAGGTTGGCCTGCCGCCGCTCGTGCTGGGTCCGGTTGAGGCGCCGGGGGTCCAGGCCCTTCGGGAACGCGTGGACGGGGGAGTTGATGTGCGTGTTGTAGAGGGAGACGATCTTCCCCCCGGCTCCCCCGTCCTCGCTGACGCGTATGTCCGTGCGCAGGGTCTTCACCGCGGAGAAGCCGGGCAGTCCCGGGTCGGGGGGGATGGCCCTGTCGCGCTCCTCCGACAGCCACGGGCGGAGGTCGATCCCCCGCTCCAGGACGATCGGGAACCGGGAGACCGTCACCATCTCGCTCGCCACGGCGATGTGGTAGCCGGGAAACTCCCGGCGCAGCCTGGCCGTGTCGTCCACCCGGATCGCCTTCGAGTCCCGGCCGAAGTAGACGTACTCCTGCAGGAGATACACGTCCGCCTTCTGGTCGTGCAGATACCGGTAGAAGGCGTCGATGTCGCGCGACGGCGTGCCGGTGGGCGGCGGCATCGTCTCCTCACCCGTCCGCATGTCCCAGTACAACGTGTTCCAGGAGAACACCGTGATCGCGCCCGGCGGGGCAGGAGGGGAACGGTGCCACAGGGACGCGAGATTGACCCCGCTCGCGCCCCCGCCAAGCACCAGGGAGGCGAGCGTCACCACCGCGACCCACCCCCGGGCCGTACGCGCGAGCAGGGCCACCGCGAACAGCAGGACCGGCAGGACCGCGAAGGCGAACGGCGGGGCGAGCTCCGGGGCCTGCCACCACCACACCCGGCCGGACAGCACGCGATGGAGCACCACGAACACCAGCCAGGCGACCGGCGCGGCCAGCAGCGGCCAGGTCCACCAGCGCGACCGCCGGGCGGGTTTGGGCCCGGCGGTCGCGGTCACCACCTGCGTATCAGTCATCGACGACGGCCGGGTCCTGGACGCGGACGTGGCACGGGCGGGCGCGGACGAGCCGTCACGTCGCCGCCTCTCCGGCGGCCGAGGGCCGCACGAGCAGGTCCGAGTCGTAGAGCCGGCGGAACCTGGCGGAGCAGAACCACTGCACGACCCCGGCCGCCACCCCCGCCGCGATGGTCACGTTCACCACGAAATGCACCGTACCGTAATAGAGCAGGAAGATCGGGCCGCGCCGCCGTAACACGAACCGGTACATACCGAGATCCGCCAGGATCGACACGGCCAGGGCGAGGGCGGGCAGCGCGGCGCCGACTGGGCCGAACGCCAGCGCCGGGAGCGTGGCCACCGCCGCCAGCGCGGCGAGACTGCCTCCGGCCCGGTTCGAGGTCTCGAACCCGCGGGCGAAGCGCTTGCGCCGCGCGTACAGCGGCACCCGGGCGCGCCCCCGCTTGAACAGCTTGCGCAGCAGCTTGAACAGCTCGTCGTCGTGGTCGTGCCGGGAGCGCACGGCCGTGGTGAGCACCATGTCGTAGCGCTGGGTGAGGCGGTGGCCGTAGTCGACCTCCTCGGTCTCGCGCAGCCGGGTGTTGAACTGCCCGACCTCGTCGAACACGTGGCGGGGCATCGCGACCATCGCCGGGAAGAGGAACGAGATGGGCCCCTCGGAGCTCGCCGTCCAGTAGTAGTACTGCAGCGCGCGGTACTCCTCGACGAGGCTGTCGCGGATCAGCGGCTCCGGGTCGTGGATGCTGCACACCGCGCCGAGCCGAGGGTCGGCCGCGAGCATGCCCACCGCCACCTCGACGGAGTCGGGGTAGGCGGCCACGTCGGAGTCGACGAACACCAGGATCTCGCCACGGGCGTGGGTGGTGCCGAGGTTGCGCGCACCGGCCACGCCCATGTTGCGCTCGGTGTGGACGACCCGGACGCCGAGCCGCTCCGCGACCGCGACGGAGTCGTCGGTGCTGCCGTCGTCCACCATGATCAGCTCGATCGGCTGGTAGGTCTGCTCCTGCAGGGCGCGCAGGCAGAGCTCCAGCGAGCCGGCGTAGTTGTAGTTGGGCACGATCACCGAGACCAGGGGGCCGGACATCGCTCACGCCCCCATCGCCGGCGCGGACGCCTCCGGCATGTCGTAGGTGTGCCGGAACTTGCTGGACAGCACGCACTGCGCGGCGCCGACGAACACCGCCAGCGCGACGGTGACGTTCACCAGGAAGTGGACCGCGGTGAAGTAGACGGTGAACGCCGCACCGGCGTAACCCCAGACGAAGCGGTACATCCCCAGGTCGGAGGCGATGGAGCCGATCAGCAGCAGGAGCGGCACGAGCAGCCAGAGCGGGCCGAACAGCACCGGCAGCGCCAGGGTGACCACCGCGAACAGGGCGGCGAGCGACCCCCAGCCCCGGCTGCTGTTGGTCGGGCCGCCGTTGAAGTCCGGCCGGCGCAGGTACAGCGGGATGTGCAGGCGCGCGCGGTGGAAGAACTTCGACAGCACCACGCTCAGCTTGTCGTCGTGGTCGTGCGCGCCCCTGATCGCGGTGTCCAGCACGATCCGGTACCGCTGGGTGATCCGGTGGCCGTAGTCGGCGTTCTCGCTGTGGCGCAACGCCGGGTTGAGCGGGCCGATCTCGTGGAAGACCCTGGTCCACATCGCGAAGATCGCCGAGTAGATCGTGGTGATGTCGCCCGCGTCACCGGAGATCCAGTAGTGCAGCTGAAGGCTGCGGTAGCGCTCCACGCGGCTGTCGGGGATCAGCGGCTCCGGCTCGTACGTGCCGCAGACCACGCCCAGCGTGGGATCGGACGTGAGCAGCGCCACCGCGTTCCCGATCGTGTCGGGGGTGAGCGCCACATCCGAGTCGAGGAAGAACAGCACCTCCCCGCGCGCGAGCTCGACGCCGAGGTTGCGCGCCGCGGGCGCCCCGATGTTGGTGTCGGTGACCAGCACCCGCACCCCGTGCCGGTGGGCTATCTCCACCGAGTCGTCGGTGCTCCGGTCGTCGACGACGATCACTTCGATGTTGGGGTAGTCCTGCCGCTCCAGCGCGCTCAGGCACAGGTCCAGCGTACGGGCGTAGTTGTAGTTGGGAATGATGACCGAGACCAGTGGCCGCTGCTCATCCATGGTCGATGACCCCTTCGGGTTGGCGGGCGCCCGCCGGCCGGGAGGGGACCCGCCCGGCGGACGCTCGCACGCGTTGGTCTGTTCCGATGCTTGACATGGGCTGGTGGCTGGTGGCTACTTGTCTCCCGCCGGGGCCGGTTCCGTCACCGTCACGGGCTCCGGGGCCGGCTCGGGCTCCGGGACCGGGACCGGGTTGCGCCGGAGGACGATCTCGGCCACCGCCAGCGCCGTCGCGCCCAGCGCCACCTCGCTGACCGTGGAGATCAGCCTGCTGGCCACCGCCACCACCGCGGCCGCCGGCGCGGGCAGCACCACCGTGAGGGCCGCGGTCAGCACCGCCTCGCGGACGCCGATCCCGTCGGGCATCACGACCGTCAGCATCCCGACCGTCGTGGCCAGGGTGAACGCGCCCACACACAATCCCAGGGAGGGCATCGGGTCGGCTCCCATCGCGACCGCCAGCAGCCACAGGTGCAGGCCGGTCACCAGCCACGACACCGCCTGCGCGACGACCGCCAGCCGTATCCCCCGGGACGAGGCCGTCCTGGTCGGGTCGGGCCGGCGCAGCAACCGCAGCACCAGGTGCGCGGCGTGGTTGACCAGCTGCGGCCGTACCAGCACGACCACGATCAGCACGGTCGCCGCCGCCACCAGCCAGGCCACCTGGGTGCCGATCATGTGCACCCCCGCGAGCAGCCCGATCGTGAGCCCGGTCAGCAGGACCAGGCTCATGCTCAGCGCCGCCGTGCCCATCAGCCGCCCGAGGCTGACGCCGTTGGCCGTGGCCACCTTGGTCGCGGCGATCAGGCCGGGCACCTTCCCCGGCACGTACTTGCTCAGGAACGTCACGAAGAAGACGCGCGCCACCCGTGGCTCGCCGACCGGCGGGCCGAGCTCGAACAGCACCGCCCGCCACGCCAGATAGCCGAACCCCAGCCCGGCCATGCTGGTCAGCAGCGCACCGGCCAGCAGGAGGCCGATCTGCCCGCCGTCGCTCCTGGCGAGCACGACGGAGACCACGCTCCAGTCCTGCCCGGCCAGTGCCATCGCCACCGCGCCCACCAGGACCAGTGCGAACACCGCGATCAGGGCTCGCACGAGCGCGCGGGGCAGCCGCCACGGCGGGCGCCACGGCCGGCTCTCGGTCACTCGGGCGCACCGGCCGGGGAGACCGGGGTCAGGCCGGTCTTGGCCGGGTGCCCCTGGCGGCGAAGCAGCTCGTAGACGAGCCTCGGCAGCCCCGCACCGGCCCCGAGGAAGAACGCCGTGTGGTAGCAGAACTGCATCACGGCCATCTGGAACGCGAAGCCCACGCCCCGGTACCGGTGGGAGTATCGGAGGAAGTCACGGTTCACCGTCACAAACGCCGCCAGCAGCAGCGCGAGCACCACGAGCAGCCACGGCACGAAGAAGACGAACGGCAGCGTGAACAGGCTCAGCGCCGCCGAGACGGAGGAGATCCTCGGCGGCAGGCGGCGGGTGCGGGGATCCGGCCCGATCATGTCCAGCCGGAACCCGATCGTGTCGTCGTCGTACAGCCGCCGCGCCCTCAGCATGATCACCGGCAGGGTGCTGGCCCTGACGAACCGCTCCCACATGCACTCCCAGAACCGGTCGACGTCGTCCGCCTTGGTGACCACGGTCGCGGTCACCACCAGCCGGTACTTGGAGGGCACCCGGTTGCCGAACTCGAAGTCCTCACCGTCGCGCAGCCGCTCGTCCAGCCCGCCCGCCTCCTGGAAGACCGTACGCGGGATCAGCGAGTTGGACAGGAACGTGGACACCGCCCGCTGGCGGTCGAAGTGCTCAGAGAAGACGCGGTACCTCTCCACCAGGCCGTCGTCGTACAGCGGTTCCTTGTCGTAGATCCCCTGGACCATGCCGCAGTCGGGTGTGTCCCGGTAGGCCCGCACCGCGTTCTGGATGGCGTCCGGGGCCAGCGCCGTGTCGGAGTCGACGAAGAACAGCAGGGGCGAGCTGCTGGAGGCCACCCCGGTGTTGCGGGCCCCCGACGGCCCCTGGTTGGTCGGCAGCTCGACGATCGTGCACGGGAACTCCCGCGCGATCGCCAGCGAGCCGTCCGTGCTGCGGTCGTCGACCACGATCACCTCGGCCGGGGGGTACGTCTGCGCGTACACCGCCTCCAGGCAGGCTCGGAGGGTCTTCTTCTTGTTGTAGTTGGGCACGATGACCGCGACGTCCTCGGGCCGCGCCGTCGCCGGTTCCGTCATGTGACTTCCTTCCGCGGCTCAGTGGCCGACCGATAGAACCGTTTGTTGGGGGCGGTGGTCGGACAGTCCGGCGGCCCCGGGCATCTCGTAGCTGTGCACGGCGACGTCCGGCGTGGTGAACACCCAGTCGATCCGCCAGAGCTCGGCGGTTCCGGCGAGGTAGGTGGCCGGGTAGAGGGATGGCAGCGCCTGGGTGTGGCCGACCAGCTTCTCCGGCAGCAGCCGGAGCATCCCCATCGCCGGGGTGGTGTTCAGGTCACCGGCGAGCACCACCGGGTTGTCGTTGGCCTCGATGTCGGTGCGAAGCGCCCGGTAGCTCGCCTCCCGCCTGCTGTGGGCGTACTGGTTGGAGTCGCGGGTCTCGCCGTCGTACAGCCGCCACCCGGTCGGGGGCTGGTTGACCTGGGTGTTGTAGAAGGAGACGACCTCGCCGTTCACCTGGATGTCGGTGCGCAGCGTCTCGACCGTGTAGGAGGTCGGCCAGGACCGCATCACCTCCGGTATCGCCTTCTGGTCGTCGGGCAGCCACGGGGTCATGTCGAGCCCGCGCTGACCGACGATGGGAAGGCGGGAGAGCGTGATCAGCTCCCCGGACGTCGCGACCTCGTATCCCGGGAACTCGCGTCGCAGCTCCGGCAGCTTGTCGATGCGGAGCGCCATGTCGGCCGTCCACTTCGACGTCATCATGTCCCCCACCGAGGTGTCGACGTACAGGTACTCCGCGAGCAGGTAGACGTCCGCGTCCATCTTGCGCAGATAGTCGTAGAAGTTGGGTGAGTAGCTGTTCCCGTCGGAGGTGCGCCAGTCCTGGTCCCAGAACTCGGTGTTCCACGCGGCCATCTTGATGGCCCCGGGCGGCGCGGGCGGCGGGGTGTACCAGAGGGTCGCCACGTTGATCCCGCTCTGTCCCGCGCCGAGCACCAGGGTGAACAGCAGCGTCGGGATGACCCGCCAGCGCACCGGGCGCGCCAGCGGCGCCACCACCAGCACCAGCACCGGAACCGCCACGAACATGAACGGCGGCATCAGGTCGAGCGGGGCCCACAGCGAGGTGCGGCCGCTCAGCAGCAGATGCGCGACCACGAAGAGCAGCCACCCCGTGGTGGCGGTCACCACCAGCCGGGTGCCCAGGCACCACCGCCGCCTCGGCCGGACGAACCGGCCAAGGCGAACCCGCCAGCCGTCCGGCTTCTCGGGGGGGACATCCGTTGGCTGGTCCTCGGTCATGATGTCCCGGTCGCCCATCTGCACACCACCTCGGCACGTAGGTCAGGCCGGCGACAGCCGTTGACGATCCGCGATCACTTCCAGCGGTACCTCAACGTACTGACCGGTTCTTGTCGCTTCCTTGTCGTCCGCGCCCTGGATCGTGGAGATCACATAGGCCGCAGGAACGGAACCGTATGACATGGCGGACGGCTCGACAAGAATGAGACAAGCCACCGCGACTAGCGTGGGCCGGAAGCAAAAGGGGTCGGAGGTCGGGCGACGAGCCACGGCCGGTCGACCGAAGACCCACCGGGGCAGCCCGCCCTAATCATCGGCCAACACCCAGCGGTTCGGAAAGAGCGGCCTTCAGCCAATGGAGCGACCCATGAGTCGAGAACGCCCGCTAGTCTCGGTCATCATCCCCAGCTTCAACCGGTCCCACGTGCTACGCCTGTGCCTGCGTGCGCTGGAGAAGCAGACCTACTCGCCCATCGAGGTCATCGTGGTGGACGACTGCGGCACCGAGGACACGGCGGAGGTGGCGAGGTCGATGGGCGTCACCGGGCTGCGCACCGAGGTCAACAGCGGGGCGTCGACCGCGCGCAACCTCGGCGCGGAGCACTCCCACGGCGAGATCCTGCTCTTCCAGGACGGCGACATCGCCCTCGACCCGGACGCCGTGGAGAACGCGGTGAACATCCTCAGGGCCGAGCCCAAGCTGGGTGCCCTGGGAGGCATCCTGCACCCCGAGCCGCTGGCGGCCCGGACCCTCCCCGCGCAGTATCGCGCGCTGCAGATGTATCACTGGTGGATGCCGACCGACCGGCCGACCCTTGAGCTGCACGCGGCCGTGCTCGCCGTGTCGGCCGAGATCTTCAAGGAGATCGGCCCCTTCAACCCGCACCTGAGCGACACGGTGTCCGCGGACTACCGCTCCCGGCTGATGCGGAAGGGCTACGGGGTGCGCATCACCGACGCCGTCCGTGGCCGGGCCGACCACGACTCCACGATGCGGATGATCCTGAGCAAGGTGTTCCGGCGCGCGCGGGTGAGCGCGCGGGAGTGGACCCGGGGCGAGACGCCGGGCGACTCCGTACCGCGCGCGTTCGGCGGTGTCCTGCTGGTCGCCGCCGTACCGGCGGCCCTGCTGCCGCTGCTGACCGGCCCGGCCGGCGCCGTCGTGTCGCCGCTGCTCGTCGCCGCCGCCGTGGCCCTCGACAACAGCACGTATCGCCGGGTGTTCGCCCGCCGGGGCCTCTCCTTCGGCCTCTACTTCAGCGCCGTCCACCTTCTGGTCACCCTCGTGGGAGCGACGGGGGCGGGAGTCGGCGTGCTCCAGCGTGTCCTGCAGGGAGCGCCGGCCCCTTCCTGGGTCCCCCAGACCGGTGGCGCGAAGAACCAGTGACGCGCCACCGGCCCGGCACCCCGTCGCACCGGCCTCGGAGGGCCCGTGGCGGGCGTCGGGGGCGCGTGGAGGACTGAGCCTGGAGATCCCGCCGCCCCGGGTCGCCGGAACCGGAAGGACCCCCGTCATCCGGTGACCCTGGAGCGCGAAGGACCGGCGGCCGCCTCGCGGCCCGGGCCGCCGGGATCCTCCAGCAGCGCGGCCATCGGGAGCAGCCAGGTCATCCGGGGAGTGCCCATCTCCTGGTCGAGCTCCTCGGGGCTGGGCATCCTGTCGTTGAGCACGTGGGGCGGGACCAGGTGGTGGATCGCGTGCGCGAGCAGGTTGGCCATCGAGTATCCGGGGTCGGCCTCGTGCGCCCGGCTGAGGGCGACGCCCGCCAGCGCGGAGTCTCCCCGCCGCCAGGCGACCAGGCCGAGTAACGAGGCCACCGGAGGCACGAACCTCGGCTCCAGCCTCCGGGTGAGGTCGTGCCAGAGCTTGAGATGCGCGTCGTGGCTCTCGTCGGTGACCAGCGCCCACGCCTCGTCACGGATCCTGATCACCGCCAGGTCGAGCCCCAGTCTGGCCGCCCGCTCCTCGTCGAGCCGCCCTCCCGAGGCGTGGACGGCGATCGCCTCGCGAACCCTGGCCATGCCGTCCGCGACGAACTCCGCCGCGAACCCGTCGGCGTCACGGCATCCGGCGAGCCTGCCGCGCAGCTCCCGCGTGAGACGGCCCGTCGCCTCGCGCATGGCCTCCCGCGCGGGCCCGGTGACCGGGTCGAGCGAGCGCTCCAGGGTCTGCCTGTCCGGCAGGGCGACCAGCCCGTGCATGACCGCCTCGGCGGCGACCGCACCGGCCCGCCGCTCGTACGGCACGCCGTCGGCCGGGCAGCAGTCGGTCCGCGAGCACCCGTACGACCAGTAGCGGCCGTCCTCCACCCGGAGCGCGTCGACGACGGTGAGGTCGCTCCGGCGGAACAGTGCCACGGCCTCGTCGACGGCCGGGGTCACCGTCGGGCCGGAGCCGTAGCCGACCACGACGACCTGGGTGACGCCCTCCTTCCCGAAGAGCGGGGCGATCCGGCCGAGACCGCCGGGGCCCAGGGGCAGGTCCCACCGGACGGTGAGGTGCAGCCTGCTCCTGAGCGGGCTGCCGGTGAGGCCGATGACGACCAGGCTGTCGGCGGGGTGGAACCCCAGCAGGTAGGGGACGGCCCCCAGGACGTCTTCGGTGGAACCGAGCAGGAGCCGGGGCGGCGAAGCGGACGGGGAGGGCGAGCCCGGCGGCTCAAGCGAGGACGGGGACGAGGGCGGGGATGAGGACGGTGGAGGCGGCGCCTCAGGCGAGGGCCGGGACCGTGACGGCGCCTCGGGCGAAGCCGGGAGCGGAGGCTCGGACGAGACCCGGGGCTGAGAAAACGGAACCTCAGGCGAGGCCGGGAGCTGAGAAGACGGAGACGCAGGCGAGGCCGGGAGCTGAGAAAACGGAGACTCGAACGAGTCCGGGGGTTGAGGAGACGAAGACTCAGGCAAGGCCGGAGGGGGAGAGGACGAAGACTCGGACGAGGTCCGGGGGTGAGAGGACGAGGGCGGGGTGTCGGGTGCCATGCCCCGAAGCCTCGCCGGAACCGGGCCACCGCCTCCGCACCGAACCCCCTTCTGTGCACAACCCTCCTCAGCTGTCCACAGCCGACCAGCCGGACCACCCGAAGGGCCGAACAGCCGGTAGGGTCGCGCCCTCAGACACCCCTGTCGACGCGCGGGCTCCCGCCCATGCTTCCCGCCGGGAGGACGGGCGGCGCCAGACGGGTGCGGACCATGATGGCCGCACCGGCCACGGCGGCGGGCATCGCGACCACCGCGACGAACGGGATGAGGAAGAGCAGGAAGAGCAGGACCCCGAAGCCGAGCGCGGGGGCCTTGTTCCCCCTGAGCAGGCCGAAACGGCTCTTGCGCGCCAGCCCTCTGCGCTCAAGGGCCAGCGTGGTCAGCTCGATCGTGAGGAAGAAGCCCGAGACCAGGGCGCCCAGGACCGGAACGACCGTCTGGCCGATCACCGGTACGAAACCGAGGAAGAACAGCGGAACCGTGAACAGCAACAGCCATCCGAGGGTGATCAGGCTGTCCCTGATGGACCGGGGGATCGACTTCCACAGCGGGAGGTCGTAGCCGGTCGGCACCTCCCCGTAGGTCCCCTCCACCTTCTCGGAGAGCTTCTCGTAGAACGGGTCGCCCAGGATGAGGGTGATCGCCGTGAAGGTCACCACCGACAGGATCAGCCCGGCGACGAAGAGCGCCATCCCGACCAGCGCCCGCAGCGCGGTCCGCGCCGCCTCGCCCCATCCGTCGGCGAACGGCGTGCCCCACGCGGCGATGTCCAGCGCGTTCGTGCCGAGGAGGTAGAGGCCGAACGCGTAGAGGGCGAACGCGATCAGCGCCGGGATCAACCCGAACAGCCACCAGCGCGGGTATCGCGCGACCCAGCGCAGCCCCTGGAAGAAAAATCCGATGCCGTCCAGGAAGGAACGGAAATGACCCATGGCGGAAGATTATCGGGATCGGACCTCATCCGGGAGGGCACATCCCCGACGGCACCGGACGTACGGGATGTACGAGACAACAGACGTCAGGGACGCTGCCAGGAACGGTGCGTGTGCGGGACGACAGGCGTCAGGGACGCTGCCAGAGGCTGGGAACGGAGACCCCGAGAGCGCCGAGGAGACGGCGGAGCAGGGGCAGGGAGATGCCCAGGACGTTGCCGTGGTCGCCGTCGATGCCGTCGACGAACCAGCCGCCGCGGCCGTCCAGGGTGAAGGCACCGGCGACGTGGAGGGGCTCGCCGGTGGCGACGTAGGCGGCGATCTCGTCGTCTCCGGGGGTACCGAAGCGCACGACCGTCGCGCCCACCTCCGCGACCTCGCGCCCGTCCGCGGCGTCGACGACGCAGTGGCCGGTGAGCAGGCGTCCCTCGCGTCCGCGCATGTCGCGCCAGCGGGCGACGGCCTCCTCAGGCGAGGACGGCTTGCCGTGGGCGCGGCCGTCGAGTTCGAGCATCGAGTCGCAGCCGATGACCAGCCCGCCGGTCAGACCACCGGCGACCACGGCCGCCTTCGCGCGGGCCAGCGCGAGGCAGAGTTCGCTCGGGCTGTCGGCGGTGACGGCATCCTCGTCCACACCGCTGACGATCACCTTGGGATCGAGTCCGGCGCTGCGGAGCAGGGCGAGGCGGGCGGGCGAGGCGGAGGCGAGGACGATCTGGGTCACGGCGACCGAGCCTAGCGCGGCTCCCCCCGTCCCTTCACCACGGGCGAAGGCACCCAGGCACCACACGAAGATCACCACGCGTGAAAGCCACCGCGCGAAGGTCACCACAGGCGAAAGGCACCGCACGAAGGCCACCACAAGGCGACACAAGGCCACCACACCCGGAAGAGGTCAGGGGTGGGGCGGTGGCGGGAGTTCCGGGGGCGGGTCCGAGGAGGGCAGCCCGGGAGCGGCGTTCCGCGGAAGCCCCGCGGCGGCGTAGGCCTCCGCCTCGCCCAGGGTCTCGTTCTCCAGCAGGGCCGTGGCGATACCGTCCAGGCGGCTCCGGTTCTCCGCCAGGACGGTCTGGGCGACCTCGTAGCACTCCTCCACGATGCGCCGTACCTCCTGGTCCACCGCGGAGAGGGTGTCCGGGGCGGCGGCGGGCTGGCCGTCGGTGGCGGGCAGGACGGTCAGCGGGCCGATCCTGGCGGACATGCCCCAGCGGCCGACCATGCCCCTGGCGATCACGGTGACCTGTTCCAGGTCGTTCTCCGAGCCGGTGGTGACCACGCCGTAGACGACCTGCTCCGCCGCCATGCCGCCAAGGGCTCCGATGATCCGGTCACGCAGGTACTTCTCGTCGTAGGCGTACCGGTCGGTGTCGGGGGTGGAGAGCGTGACGCCGAGCGCCCGCCCGCGCGGGATGATCGAGACCTTCCTGACCGGGTCGGCGCCCGGCTGGAGCATGCCGAGCAGCGCGTGGCCCGCCTCGTGGTACGCGGTGCGCCTCCGCTCGTCCTGCGGGATCACGACGGCGCGGGCCGCGCCGAGCAGGATCTTCTCCAGCGCGTCGGCGAAGTCGGGGGCGTGGACCTTGTCCTGGCCCCGCTTGGCGGCGAGCAGCGCGGCCTCGTTGACCAGGTTGGCCAGATCGGCCCCCGTCATGCCGGGGGTGGTCCTGGCGAGCCGCGCCAGGTCCACGTCGTCGGAGAGCGGCACGCCCCGGCTGTGGACCCGCAGGATCGCCAGCCGCCCGTCGACGTCCGGCACGGACACCACGACGGTACGGTCGAAGCGGCCGGGACGCAGCAACGCCGGGTCGAGGACCTCCGCCCGGTTGGAGGCGGCGATCACGATGACCCCCTCGGAGCCGGTGAAGCCGTCCATCTCGGTGAGGATCTGGTTCAGGGTCTGCTCGCGCTCGTCGTGGCCGCCGATGGTGCTGCCGCCCCTGACCCTGCCGATCGCGTCGATCTCGTCGATGAAGATGATCGACGGCGCGACCTTGCGGGCCTCCTCGAACAGCTCGCGCACCCGCGAGGCCCCGACCCCCACGATCATCTCGATGAACTCCGAGGCGCTCGCCGAGAAAAAGGGCACGTCGGCCTCCCCCGCCACGGCGCGGGCGAGGAGGGTCTTGCCGGTGCCGGGCGGCCCGGCGAGCAGCACGCCCTTGGGCAGCTTCGCCCCCAGCCTCCGGTACTTCTCGGGATCCTTGAGGTAGTCGACCACCTCGGCGACCTCGTTCTCGACCTCGTCGATGCCCGCGACGTCGTCGAAGTCGACCCGGACCTTGGCCGGTTCCACCGGTTTGGCCGCCTTGGACCTGCCGAGGCCGCCGAGACCCCCGAGGCCCCCCATCCCGCCGCTCATCGTGGACGCCGCGCGCCGTACGAACCAGATCCACAGGCCCGCCAGCAGCAGGACCGGGAGCAGGGAGAGCAGGACGTTCGACAGGAGGCCCCCGCTGACGGGCTCGGCCCTGATGTTCACGCCCGTCGCGAGGAGCTGCCGGTAGAGCCCCTCCCGGTCGGCGAAGACCGGCATCTCCGTGGAGAACTTCTCGTACGTGACGTTCCCGCTGTCGGGGTCGCGGGCCTGCTTCCTGAGGGTGCCCTCGATCGACGTGCCGGTGGCGTAGAGCTCCTTGACGTTCCCCGCCCGGACCTGCTGGGTGAACTGGGTGTAGGAGATCGGCTCGGTGGTCTCGCCGAAGAACGAGGAGGCGATGAAGAAGCCCGCGTAGACGATGACCATGGTCATCAGGAAGCGCACCCAGTTGAATCTCGGGCGCTGCGGGGTGGAGGTCCCGCCGTCGGGCAGGCCCTCGGACCGCCAGGGCTTGGGCCCGCTCTCCTTGTCGGGCGTGTCGGGGCCGGACCCCTTGCGTTCCTGAGACGCCGGTCGGCTCACGACTTCCCCCTCGACGGCTCGGGGGGAACCTCTGGCTGGACGGGCGTCCCGGAGGCGCGTCCGGGACGCCCGGCTCAGTCCGGGACCTCGAACCGGGGCCGCCTCCGCCAAAGAGCGGGACCTCGCGCCCGGCGAGCGGGCGGGAGGTCGTCGCGCGTGCGGCGGCGGAGCGCCGGCCGTGAAATTCCCCCGAGTTTCACCAGGTCACACGAACAAGGCGATTCCTGCCCAGGTGCGGCTTACTTCAATCGGAGGGAGGAGACCGCGGTGTTGATGGCGCGCCAGTACTTGCTCTGGGCGTCGGGAATCGTCGCGAAGAGCATCGCGGGCTTGGCGCCGGAGACCTCGGTCACGGCGACGGCGGCCATGGAGGAGCGCGCCTTGCCCTTCAGCTTGTACTTCACCCGGTAGGCGAGCAGCCAGCCGTCCTTGATCGGCTGTGAGGCGGTCCAGGTGATCTTGCCGCCCTTGGGGTGGTGGTTGAGCGTCCACCGGGCGGCCAGCAGCGCGGTGTCCTTGGGCTCCTTCTGCACCAGGATCGGCACCGGGCAGCTCACGAGCATCCCCCGGTGGGCGGCTCCCTTCGCCTTCGGCAGCACCTGCTTGGTGGAGAACGGCGACGCGCCGAAGACCTTCCAGGGCTTGCCCATGCGGATCAGCGACACGCCCGACTTGCCGTCCTGGACGCGGCGCTTGCTCTTGTCGGCCTTGCCGGGGAGGCTTCCGAGCCGCTTGTCGCGCGGCAGGTCGGGCACCCGGGGGTCCTTGAGGGCCGCGATGACGGCGCTGCGGTCGGGCGCGGGCTCGGAGCCGTCGGGCGCCGAGGAGGGGGCGGCCGTCTCCGTGGGGCTCCCCGAGGGGGACGCCGACGCGGAGGGGGTCGCCGAGGGGGTCCCTGAGGGAGTCTCCGAGGGGGACGCCTGCTCCGACGCGGAGGCGGACGGGGTGGACGGCTCCGCCGGGCCTGAACCGGGCGAGGGTGGCGCGGCAGATGGCGCGGCGATCTGCCCCGTCTTTCCCTCGCCCGGTTGATCTGGGGAGCCCGAGGAGACGAAGCCGACCACCGCCGCGACCGCGGCCAGGATCACCGCGACACCCACGGCCAGGATGCGGTAGATCACGCGCATCGGCAGGTCGCCGATGCGTGATCGCTTCACGGGGGAATCCGGCAGCTTCGGGGGGCTCTCCGCCACGATCTTCGGCATCTCCGACGTGGCCGCCTCGGCGGTCACGTATGTCGGCGCGGGACCCGTCTCCCGGGTCCCCTGAGTCCCACCCAACCCATCGAGCACGATCGGGAGCGTACGACAAATCCGGTTTTCCCGTGCGGGATCCCCATCACACTTCGGGAACGAGTACCTTCCTCACCCTTGTGCGAAACATCCTGCGATGATGCCAGGATGTTCGTGGAACGCCAGGTGGAGCTCAGGTTCGACGTCTCCTCACGCGAGGCGAGAACGCACACCAACCTGTCAGCCGTACGCACCGATGCCCTGGGACTCTGGCTGGCCGGTGACGAGACCGCCACCGTCGAACATCTGGCGTTCCGCGCCGGACGCTACGACGACCAGCGCACCTTCTTCCTCGCCGATTTCGTGGACCTGCCCGCCGGGCGTGACGAGGAGGCCGACATCGAGGGCCTGGGCCGGGCGGACGGCTGGCTCTGGGTGATCGGGTCGCACAGCCTCAAGCGCAGGCGGGTCAAGAAGGGGCACCCGCCGCACAAGGCCCGCCGCCGCCTCGGCAGCGTGGTGCGCGAGGAGAACCGCTACATCCTCGTACGGCTGCCGCTCGTGGGCGCCACCCCGGTCCGTGAGGACGGCGCCCGCAGGGCGGAGATCCTGTCGGGCCCCGGCCGGAACCTGGCCGACCTGCTGGCGGACGACCCGCACCTCGCCCCCTTCGTCGCGATTCCCAGCAAGGACAACGGGCTGGACATCGAGGGCATCGCCATGCTCGACGGCCGCCTGTTCGTCGGCCTGCGCGGCCCGGTGCTGCGCGGCTGGGCCGCCCTGCTGGAGATCCGGCCGGAGAGCGACCCCCGGCGTCCCGGCAGCCTGAGGCTCGCCCCCATCGACGGCAGGCCGTACCGGACGCACTTCCTGAACCTCGGCGGGCTCGGTGTCCGCGACATGTGCCCGTACGGGGACGGGCTGCTGATCCTCGCCGGGCCGACCATGAGCCTGGACGGCCCGGTCCGGGTGCTGCGCTGGGACCCGGAGGACGGGCCGTCGGTGCGGCACGAGCTGGATCTCGTCGGCGACCTGCCGCACGGGGACGGGAACGACCACCCCGAGGGGATCACCGTGCTCGACGGCGAGCGCCTCCTGGTGGTCCACGACAGCCCGTCTGAGGCGCGGCTCACCCCCGAGGGCGGCGTGCTCGCCGACATCGTCAGGCTGCCCTGACCCGGACGCCCTCAGCTCCCCCGCACGGCCACGGGGTTCCATACAAAACTCAGTGGCCGTCCCCGCGCAGCCACGGGGCGTCCGCGACGACCGTACGGGAGCCGGGCTCGATCTCGGTGAACCCGGCGTCCCTGACCACCGGCAGTCCCGAGGCGACCAGCCCGGCCCACGCGGCGGACTCGGCGGTGCGCACGGAGACCGCCAGGCCCTTGTCCCGCCAGGCCCTCCTGGCGTCGTTCCCACTCGCCTGCCAGGCGAGCTGGGCGGCGTGCCCGGCCTGGGCCATGGCCTTGCCCGCCGACATCGTCAGGCCGGGGTTGAGCCAGAGCACCACGTCTCCCGGCGGTCCCGGCGCGGAGGAGTCGGCGAGTTCGGTACCGGAGACCTGGAGCCTGGAGAGGTCCCTGGGCCAGCCGTCCAGCGGGACCGGCGGGTGGACGCGGACCTCGGCGGTGCCCGAGGTGACGGTGACACCGGGCAGGTCGAGCACCCTGCGCCACTCCGCCCCGCGCGCCCGCCGGACGACCTTCCTGAACCGGCTGCCGTCCCAGACCCGTACCGCCCCGGCCCACTCGCCGCCGTCGAGGGCGCGCGGGTCGTCGAGCAGCGCCAGTACGGCCAGGGACGCGGCCTCCAGGGCGTCGGTCCGCTCGGGCGGCGCGGAGCGCTCGATGCGCACCACGAGCGGGAGGACCCTCCTGTCCCGGTCCACGTCCCCGCCCGCCGCCTCTGCCTCGCGCCCTGTCCGCGTCGCGTCGTCCCCGGTACCGGTCATACGCTCTCCCCCGGCCACCGCGCGTCCGGTCCCGCCTCGTTCTCTCACGCCTTCAAGGATGCCTGCTCCTCCGTGGTGGACTCCCCCACACTGGACTCCCCCACACTGGACTTCCCGGCGATGGACTTCCTGGTGATGGCGACCGACATGACGGCGGCGGCGAGGCAGAGGAAGCCCGCGACGTACCAGGCGAGGTCGTAGGCGCCGAAGTGGTCGCGGGTCACTCCCGCGGCGACCGCGGCGATCGCGGCGCCGACCTGGTGGGAGGCGAAGACCCAGCCGAACACCACGGCCCCGTCGGGACCGTAGATCTGGCGGCACAGGGCGACGGTCGGCGGGACCGTGGCCACCCAGTCGAGGCCGTAGAAGATGATGAAGACGAGCATGCTGGGCTCGGCGGTGGCCCCGAACAGGCCGGGCAGGGCCATCAGCGACAGGCCGCGCAGCCCGTAGTAGGCGCCGAGGAGGATGCGCGAGTCGACCCTGTCGCTCAGCCAGCCGGACGCGACGGTGCCGACCACGTCGAAGATCCCGACGAGGGCGAGCAGTCCCGCGGCGGTCGGCTCGGCCATGCCGTGGTCGTGGGCCGCGGGGATGAAATGGGTGCCCACCAGGCCGTTGGTGCTCATCCCGCAGATCGCGAACCCCCCGGCGAGCAGCCAGAAGGGCCGCGTGCGCGCCGCGCTCCACAGCACGCCGAGGGCGCGGGAGGCGGCGCCCCCCTTCCGTACCGGCCGGATGACCGGGGGCGCGGCGGGGTCGGCGCCCAGGGCGGTGGTGCCCACGTCCTCGGGCCGGTCGCGCAGCAGGAACCAGACCAGGGGAACCACGGCGAGGGCGGCGACGGCGACCGTGACGGCGGCCGACCGCCAGCCCCTGTCCGCCGCCAGGTGGGCGAGGACGGGCAGGAAGACGAGCTGCCCGGTGGCGCCGCCCGCGGTGAGCACGCCGGTGACGAGGCCGCGGTGGCGGACGAACCAGCGTTCGGTGAGGGTCGCGGCGAAGACCAGGGCCATCGAGCCAGTACCGAGGCCGACCAGGACGCCCCAGCAGAGGACGAGCTGCCAGGGGGCGTTCATCAGGATGGTGAGCCCGCTCCCCGCGGCGACCAGCAGCAGGGCGTACGTCACCACCCTGCGCATGCCGAAGCGGTCCATGAGGGCGGCGGCGAAGGGCGCGGTCAGCCCGTAGAGCATGAGGTTGACCGAGACGGCCAGCGAGATCGTGCCCCGGGACCAGCCGAACTCCTCCTGGAGCGGTGTGATCAGCACGCCGGGCGTCGCCCGGAACCCGGCCGCGCCGAGGATGGCCACGAACGCGACTCCCGCCACGATCCAGGCGCGGTGGATCCTACGTTCGGGCGCCCGAGGAGTCGTTGTCATGCGCTTCATAATCGAGGGGCGGCACACCACTCCACGAGTGGCCCGAGCGCCAATAACCGCAAGAATCAGGCCAGCTCTCGGAGAGCAAGATCACCATCTCACATATTGGGTGAATTCGCTCAAAGGTTATGTTTTTCCTATTCTCCTGATCTGAGGGCCTCGCGTCCGGCATGGTCACGGAGGGCCGCGACGCCTGACCGGTACGGGGACGACCGGGGACCTGGCGATCGAAGGGGTGGTGCCGTGTTCCACGCACGAAGGCCGGGAAGGTTCACGGCGCTGCTCGCGGGTGGCGCGCTCCTGCTGGGCGCCTGCGCGGACATCGAGCCGGTGGACGACCCCGCCGCCTCGGGGTCGGCCCCGCCGAGCGAGACCATCACCTACGCGTACGAGCAGGAGTTCCACTCCTACAACAACAACACCACCGCGGAGAACGCCATCCGCAACGCCGCCCCGCTGCAGCGGGTGCTGACGGGCTTCTGGTTCTACGGCGACAAGGGCGCGATCACCCCCGACAAGGACTTCGGGACGTACGAGAAGGTCTCCGACGACCCGCTGAGCGTCAGGTACACCATCAACGACAAGGCGGTCTGGTCGGACGGCGTCCCGATCGACTGCGACGACGTCATGCTGTGGTGGGCCTTCCGGTCCGGCAAGGTCAGGGGCTTCGCCTCCGCCGACACCACCGGCCTCCGGGACACCCGGGTCCCCGGCTGCGCGAAGGGCGGCAGGGAGTTCACCCTGGTCTACGACAAGCCGTTCGCGGACTGGGTGGCCGGAGGTCCCGGCGCGACCGAGATGATGCCCGCCCACGTGATCGCCAGGCAGGACGGCCTGTCCGAGGAGGACTTCATCGCGGCGATCAGAAAGGGTGACTCCAAGCGGATCGAGAAGGGCGTCAAGTTCTTCAACGACGGCTGGGTCTCCGAGGGCAGGCTGCCCGACGCCGAGCTGATCCCGTCCTCCGGGCCGTACAAGCTCTCCAAGCTCGACGCCGGGCAGCGGCTGACCCTGGTCGCCAACGACAGGTGGTGGGGCACCCCCGCCGCGACCCCGACGATCGTCGAGCGCTTCATCACCCTCGACGAGCAGGCCCAGGCGCTGCAGAACCGCGAGGTCCAGATCGTCGAGCCGCAGCCGGGGCCCGACGTGCTCAGGCAGCTGCAGTCGCTGCGGGGGGTGGAGGTCGGCCTCTTCGAGAAGTACACCTACGAGCACCTGGACTTCAACTTCGACTCCAGCCCGTTCCGGGACAGGAGGCTGCGCGAGGCGTTCGCCAAGTGCGTGCCCAGGCAGCTCATCGTCGACACCCTGATCGGGCCCGTCTCACCCTCCGCCAAGCCCCTGGAGGTCCGCACCGTGGCCCCGTTCCAGGCCAACAGCGCGGCGGTCGTCGCGGCCAGCGGCAGCGCGGGCGTGTACGCGCGGCAGGACATCGCGGGCGCCAGGGCGCTGCTGCGGGCGGCGGGCAGGACGGGCCTGGAGGTCAGCATCGGCTACCAGACCCCGAACCCGCGCCGTACCGCGGCGGTGCAGCTCATCATCGACGCCTGCAACAAGGCCGGTTTCAAGGTCGTCGACAAGGGCTCCGAGGACTTCCTCGGCACCGTGATGCCGAGCAACGGCTACGACGTGGCCCTGTTCGCCTGGTCGGGCTCCACCCTGGTCAGCGGCTGGGCCTCCAACTTCACCTCACCCGGGAAGTGCGACGCCGAGAACAAGGGCAACAACAACGGCTGCTACTCCAGCAGGCAGGTCGACCGCCTCATCGCGAAGCTGAACTCGACGGTGGACCTGGCGGCCCAGAACCCGATCATCGGCGAGATCGAGAAGCGGCTCTGGCGCGACCTGGCCACCATCCCGCTGTTCCAGCACCCGGGCCTCAGCGCGTGGGACGAGACGCTCCAGAACGTCGTCCCCAACCCCGCGCAGTCGACCATCACCTGGAACATGGACAAATGGAGCCTCTCATAGCGGATCCATATCTGACATGAGGTGACAGGTACGGTCGCCAGGATGGGCTCAAGATCCGAAATTCCAGCAGGGAGCCCCATATGCCTCGCGCCACAGGAACCTTCACCATCGACAGCTGGGAGCCGCAGCCCTACGACGAGGCGGAGGGGGCCACGCTCTCCCGCGTCCACATCGTCAAGACCTTCGACGGCGACCTGGCAGGTACCAGCACCTCCGACATCATCACCGCGATCGCCCGCGTCGAGACGTCGGCGGCCTACGTGGGCTTCGAGCGCTTCACCGGCACCGTGCACGGCCACAAGGGCACCTTCGTGCTCCACCACACGGCCACGGACCACGCCGGGGAGCCGGTGCTGAGCTGGACGATCCTCCCCGACTCGGGCACCGGCGAGCTGCTGGACATCCGGGGCGGCGGCCAGATCGTCAACGACGACGGCGCCCACTCCTTCCACCTCGACTACGAGCTGGGCTGACATTCCCCGTACGAGGCGGGCTCAGCACTCCCGTACGCACCGAGCTGAGACCGACACCCTCGTACGCACCGAGCTGAGAAGGACACCCCCCCCCGCGCGCCGACGGACGGCAGGCGACGCGCGCGGGGGGTGACCCACCGCCCCCTTTCCCGCCATCAGGTTGGCGAGCCGACGTCCAAGACCGGTGTCCACGCCCCGGTTGTCGTCCGTAAGCCGGTGTCCACAACCCGGCACCCACGCCCCGGCGCTCACAGACCGGTGTCCCCTCCCGGCCCCCGCGCCCCGGCGTTCGACGGCCGTTTTGACGTCTTGTCACATCTCGCGTCGAGCCAGTTGAGAAAGCTGCTTCCCAGCCGTTGACGCGCCCGTAGCACGTATGTAACATTTGGCCAACGCCATGCAAGAATATTGCAAACTCATGTTCATTTTCTTGCTATTCCTCGCAACTCTCCAGGGATGCACTGCGTCGTGCACCTGCCCCCCATTACGTGTGCGGTGAAGGTCTGCCTTCACGCCTCGGCCCTGCCGTGCCTGACGAGAGAAGAAGAGCGCGAATGAGAATGCTGTACAGATCGTTACGGCTGGTGGCGACCATGGTCGCCGCCGGTTTACTCCTCGTCGTGGGGTCGGTCGTCCCGGCCTCCGCCGCAGCCGGACCCAACCTGTCGCCGGGAAAGGCGACCCTGGCCAGCAGCTCCACGGGCGGGCAACCGGTGTCCGCCATCAACGACGGAAACCCGTCCACCTACTGGGAGAGCGCCAACAACAGCTTCCCGCAGTGGGCGCGGATCGACCTCGGCACCGCCACGAGCGTCGAGCAGATCGTCCTGAAGCTGCCCCCGCCGGCCGTCTGGCAGACCCGCACCCAGACGCTCTCGGTCCAGGGCGGCGCTGACGGCAACACCTTCAGCACGGTCGTGGCCTCGGCCAACTACACGTTCAACCCGGCGACCGGCAACACCGTCACGATCAACTTCGGTGCCGCGTCCCACCGCTACTGGCGCGTCAACATCACCGCCAACACCGGCTGGCCCGCCGCGCAGATCTCCGAGTTCGAGATCTACGGCGCCGCCGGCACCGGCGGCGACACCCAGAACCCGTCGGCCCCCGGCAGCCTCTCCTACACGCAGCCGGCCACCGGCCAGATCAGGCTGGCCTGGAACGCCTCCACGGACAACGTGGGCGTCACCGGCTACGACATCTACGCCAACAACCAGCTGCGGGGCAGCGTCGGCAACGTGCTGACCTACACCGACAACCAGCCCGCGTCGGCGACCGTGACGTACTTCGTGCGGGCCAAGGACGCGGCGGGCAACCAGTCGGCCAACAGCAACTCCGTGACCCGCACCGGCACCGGCGGCGAGCCCGGTTCCAACCTGGCGATCGGCAAGGAGATCGTCGCGTCCGGCCACGTGCACTCGTTCGTCGCCGCGAACGCGAACGACAACAACCTGGCCACCTACTGGGAGGCCAACTCCGGCGCGTTCCCGAACACGCTGACCGCCAAGCTCGGCGCCAACGCCAGCGTCAGCTCGGTCGTGGTGAAGCTCAACCCCGACTCCGCGTGGGGCACCCGTACGCAGAACATCCAGGTCCTGGGCCGTGAGCAGAACGCCACGGGCTACACCAACCTGGTGTCGGCGCAGAACTACACGTTCAACCCGGCCTCCGGCGGCAACTCGGCGACGATCACCTTCAGCGCCACCGTCGCCGACGTCCAGCTGAGGTTCACCAGCAACAGCGGCGCGCCCGGCGGGCAGGTCGCCGAGTTCCAGGTCTTCGGCGTCCCCGCGCCGAACCCCGACCTCACGGTCACGAACCTCTCGTGGACCCCGGCGTCCCCGAGCGAGGCCAACGCGATCACGCTCTCGGCCACGGTCAGGAACGCGGGCACCGCGGCAGCTCCCGCGGACAGCGTCAACCTCAACCTCGACGGCACGGTGGCCGGCACCGTCGCCATCCCCGCCCTCGCGCCCAACGCCACCGCCACGGTGACCCACAACATCGGCACCCGCGGCGAGGGCAGCTACACGGTCAGCGCCAGGGTCGACGCGGACAACTCGGTCTTCGAGCAGAACGAGGGCAACAACACCCTCACCGCGCCGTCCCCGCTGGTGGTCTCCCAGGCTCCCGGCCCCGACCTTCAGGTCCTCGGCGTCACCTCCAACCCGCCGAACCCGGCCGTCGGAGCGCCGGTCACCTTCACCGTGTCGGTGAAGAACCGGGGAACCACCGCGACGGGCGCGACCACGGTCACCCGCGTGGCGGTGGGCGGCACCACGCTCAACGGCAACACCGCGTCGATCGCCGCGGGCGCGACGGTCAACGTGGCCGTCAGCGGAAGCTGGACCGCCACCAGCGGCGGCGCCACCATCACCGCCACCGCCGACGCGACCAACGTCGTCACCGAGACCAACGAGAACAACAACACGTTCTCGCAGTCGATCGTGGTCGGGCGCGGCGCGGCCGTCCCGTACGTCGAGTACGAGGCCGAGTCCGCCAGCTACCAGGGCACCCTGCTGGAGACCGACCCGCTGCGCACCTTCGGGCACACCAACTTCGCGACCGAGTCCTCGGGCCGCAAGTCGGTGCGGCTGAACAGCACCGGCCAGTTCGTCGAGTTCACCTCGACCAACGCCGCCAACTCGATCGTGGTCCGCAACTCCATCCCCGACGCGGCCGGTGGCGGCGGCATCGAGGCCACCATCAGCCTCTACATCAACGGCACCTTCTCCAGGAAGCTGACCCTCTCCTCACGCCACAGCTGGCTGTACGGGAACACCGACGGCCCCGAGGCGCTGACGAACACTCCCCAGGGCGACGCCCGGCGGTTGTTCGACGAGTCGAACGCGCTGCTCTCGCAGAGCTACCCGGCCGGTACCAAGTTCAAGCTGCAGCGTGACGCGGGCGACACGGCCTCGTTCTACATCATCGACCTGATCGACCTGGAGCAGGTGGCGCCGCCGACGAGCCAGCCGGCCGGCTGCACCTCGATCACGAACTACGGCGCGGTGCCCAACGACGGTCTCGACGACACGGCCGCCATCCAGCGGGCGGTGACCGACGACCAGAACGGCGTCATCAGCTGCGTGTGGATCCCGGCGGGCCAGTGGCGCCAGGAGCAGAAGATCCTCACCGACGACCCGCTGAACCGGGGTCAGTTCAACCAGGTGGGCATCAGCAACGTCACGATCCGCGGCGCGGGCATGTGGCACTCGCAGCTGTACACCCTGACCGAGCCGCAGGACGTGGTGGGCGGCATCAACCACCCGCACGAGGGCAACTTCGGCTTCGACATCGACAGCAACACCCAGATCTCCGACATCGCCATCTTCGGCTCGGGCCGCATTCGCGGCGGAGACGGCAACGACGAGGGCGGGGTGGGCCTGAACGGCCGGTTCGGCGAGAACACCAAGATCACCAACGTGTGGATCGAGCACGCCAACGTGGGTGCCTGGGTCGGCCGCGACTACGACAACATCCCGGCCCTGTGGGGTCCCGGCGACAACCTGCAGTTCAGCGGGATGCGTATCCGCAACACCTACGCCGACGGCATCAACTTCACCAACGGCACGCGGAACTCGCGGGTGTTCAACTCCTCGTTCCGCAACACCGGTGACGACGCCCTCGCGATCTGGGCCAACCAGGCGGTGAAGGACCGGGTCGTCGACAACACGCACGACAACCACTTCGTCAACAACACCATCCAGCTGCCCTGGCGGGCGAACGGCATCGCGATCTACGGCGGTTACGACAACTCCGCCGAGAACAACCTGATCTACGACACCATGAACTACCCGGGCATCATGCTGGCGACCGACCACAGCCCCCTGCCCTTCTCGGGGACCACGCTGCTCGCCAACAACGGCCTGTACCGCACGGGTGGCGCCTTCTGGAACGAGGACCAGGAGTTCGGGGCGATCACGTTGTTCCCCCAGGGCAACGAGATCCCCGGGGTCACCATCCGTGACACCGACATCCACGACTCGACCTACGACGGCATCCAGTTCAAGACGGGCGGCGGCAACATGCCGAACGTCGCGATCACCAATGTGCGGATCGACAAGTCCAACAACGGAGCCGGGATCCTGGCCATGAGCGGCGCCCGCGGCAACGCGATCCTGTCGAACGTGACCATCACGAACTCGGCCGACGGCGACATCGTGCGGCAGCCGGGAACGAGCTTCGTGATCACCGGCAACTGACCCTCCCGACAGGTGCTCCGGCCTGACCCCCCAACCGGCGCACCTGGAAAACGACCGGCCATGTGGCGTGCTCCCCGCGGAAACACCGGGAGCACGCTCATGGCCGGTCTCGTCGTTCCCGGCGGGCACCGCCCGAGCGCCGCGCCTCCCGGGTGAACGACGAAGGGACCCGGCTCACCCGGTGGGCGGTTCTCCCTCTTTTTGGGTGACCGGCCTTTTTGGGTGACCGGCGGCCTCGGGCGGAGATCCCTCCGGCCCCGGGAAGCCCGCGCGGGACGGCGGTGGCGTCCTCACGGCGAAAGCGTCCTCACAGCGGTGGCGTCGCGGTGGCGTTCTCACGGCGAGAACGTCCTCGCGGCGCCCTTACAGCGGTGGGCCCTCGCGGCGGCGTCCTTACGGCGGTGGGTCTTCACGGCAGCGGTGGGTCTTCACGGCGGTGGCTTTTTCACGGCGGTAGTGGCCATCACCCGGGCCGAACCGGTCGGCCCGGCGGCCGGAGGACTCCGGAAACGACGAGATCCCGCCCGATCATCATGATCGGGCGGGATCTCGTCTGACGCCCTTCAGGCCGTTTCGCGAACGGCCCGACGTGGAGCTATGGGGATTCGAACCCCAGACCTCCTCCATGCCATGGAGGCGCGCTACCAGCTGCGCCATAGCCCCTCGGATGTCATCCGATCGCCTCCGGGGCGAGCCCGGCGACCACGCCAGTGTATAGGAAATCACCCCGCACCCTGTAACCGCCGCGACGCCGTCCAAGATCCGGTCACCGGACAGAACCGGCGGCCCGGACCGGCCTCCAGGCCCGGCCCCACCCTGCCACCTCACACCCGGGACCCGGCCACCCAACCCGGCTTCACTCCGCCACCTCGCGCCCAGGGCCCAGCCACCCCCAACCCGACGGCCCGAACCCGCTCCGCTCGCACCCAGGACCCGGCCACCGGGCCGTACCCGGTGGCGCGGGCCGCCCGGAGGGCCGGTTCGCGGGAACCGGCCCTCCGGTCACGGTGTGTACGGGCGCCTACCTGAGCGACGTGGCCTTCTCGATCAGCCCGGCGAGCTCGGTCACCGCGGGGTCCTCGGTGGACGCGGCCAGGCGGGTGGCGTGGGCGGCGAGGTCATCGGGGGTGGCTCCGGCGACCCTCTCCCCGGTGCGGAGATACTCGGCGAAGCCCGCGGCCACCACGTCGACCTGGAACCTCGGCGTGGACCCCTCCCACGGCGAGGCCGCCAGGTCACCCGCCGCGAGGGAACGGGCGGCCTCCGCGGGGTCGCGGGTGTCGGGGTCCTGCCAGCGTACGGTGGCGGTGGCCAGCTGGCCCGACGCCCCGTCGCGCAGCCGGATCTCGTACAGGGCCGTCACCGAGTGGCCGGGACCGATCTCGCCGCCGTCCTTGGTGTCGTCACGGAAGTCCTCGGTCGCGATCTGCCGGTTCTCGTAGCCGATCAGGCGGTAGGACTCCACGACCGAGGGGTTGAACACGACCTGCGCCTTGGCGTCGCGGGCGCGCAGGTCGATGTTGGTGGCGAGTTGCTCGACGAAGACCTTGCGCGCGTCGTCGACGGAGCTGACGTAGACCGCGGCGCCGTCGCCGTTGTCGGCGAGCTGCTCCATCAGCTCGTCGCCGTAGTCGCGGCCGACGCCGACGCACAGCAGGGTGATCTTCTTGGCCGCGGCCTCCTCGACCCGGGTGAGGATGCCCTGCCAGGTGGTGTCGCCGACGTTGGCCAGGCCGTCGGAGAGCAGGATGACGCGGTTGACGGCCACCGGCCTGAAACTCGCCGCGGCCTCGGCGTAGCCGCTGGTCAGTCCCGCCTCCAGGTTCGTCGACTGCTGTATGGCGAGGCGTTCGACGGCGGCGTGGAGCCTTTCCCTGTCGGTCGCCGGGGCCATGGAGAGGACGACGTCCGCCTCGTCGCTGAAGGCCACGAGCGAGACCTGGTCGCCGGGCCCGAGCTGGTCGACGAGCTTGTGCAGGGCCTCCCTGACCAGGTCGAGCCTGCCGGGTTCGCCCATCGAGCCGGACACGTCCACCACGAAGGTGAGGTTCGCCGGGCGCCGGGCCTCCGCGCTCGCCCTCCGGGTCTGCAGGCCGACGCGAAGCAGCGCGGTGCCGTTGCCCGGCGTGCGGGAACCGTCCATGTGCACGGTGAAGCCGTCGTCCTCGGGCTCCGCGTAGTCCTGTACGAAGGAGTTGACGAACTCCTCCGGCCTGACCTGGCCCGCCTCCGGCAGCCTGCCCTCGGTGAGGGCCCGTTTGCTGTAGCCGTACGAGGCGGTGTCCACGTCGAGGGCGAAGGTGGAGATCTGTTCGGCGGAGGTGTCGCGCCGCCGGGCGGCCTCGGCCCGGGGATCCTCGGCCCCGGTGGTGGCCCGTGCTTTGGAGTCGGTCTCGGTCTCGCCGGGAGCCCGCTCCCCGGCGCCGGGGGCGGCGTCCCGGGGCATGGACGGGACCGCCTTTCCGGATGATTCGGGCATCGGCTGGCCGGCGGGGGTGCTCTCGCCCGAACCTCCGCAGGCGGCGGCGAGCATCAGGGCGAGCACGGCGAGAACGATGGCGATCGGACGTGACTTCATGTCGCCTCCTAGGGATGCGTGTCATCCCCTACGACGACTCCTCCCTCGGGTCCGCCGGGAGCTTGACCCAAGCGAGCGCAAACCGTGTTCGGCACGTGATCGGGGTTTCCGGGCCCGGTGGCCGCACGTCGAACGTACGTCGAAGCCGTCGCGCTCACGGTGAGTACATGACGGCCACGCTGTCGAGTCGAACTCACAGCTATCTCGAAAAAACACGACATAGGATCCTGCACCATGCGCGTGTACCTCGGCCTCGCGGCCAAACACCCGGGAGCCGGAATACCGGAGGCGATGCTGCACACCGTCAGGGGCGCGATCGACAGCGCGTTCCCCGTACCGCCCGAGGTCATCAGGTCCCGGGAGTGGCACCGTCCCGGCATCGCCGTGTTCGCCTGGACCAACGAGCCGGACGACTCGCGGCGGCCTCCCCTGCTGGAGACCGGGCACGACAGGGTGACCGGGGTGAACGGTTACCTGGCGGCGCCGGACGACGTGAACCGGCTCGCGGCCATGCCGGTTCTCGACACCGAGGCGGTCGGCGGGTGCTTCTCCGCGTTCCGGGCGACCGAGGGCGAGCTGTCGGCCGCCACCGCGATCCACCGGGTCTGCCCGGTCTACTACGCCGAGACCCCCGACGCGCACGTGATCGGCAGCCGGGCGCTGCTGGTCCACCTCGCGGGCGGCGGTGACCGGGTCGAGTGGGATGTGCTCGCGCTGCAGTCGATGGTGAGGCAGGGATACTTCCTGTCGGACGAGACCCCCTACCGGGGGGTGAGCGCACTGCCGCCGTCCTCGTCGGTGACCGTCAGGGACGGCCGCCGTACGATCACCACGACCCCGCTCCCCTCGGCGGTGCCCGCGCCCACGTCGCGCAGGGGGAAGAAGGAGCTGGTCGGCGAGCTGGCGAGCGCGCTGCTCGCGACGGTGGAGCCGCTGCGCGCGGCCGGGCAGCCGGTGAACCTCGCCCTCACCGGCGGCAGGGACAGCCGTCTGATCGCCGCGACCCTGCACGCGGCAGGCATCCCGCTGCGCGCGACCACCAACGGCCTGGACACCCATCCCGATGTGATCATCGCCGGTCGGGTCGCCCGCGCGCTCGGCGTCGAGCACACCGTCATCCCCCCGGCCCGCACCGGGAACGCCGAGAAGAAGGACGCGATCGTCGTCGAGCACCCCCTCGCGCGGGCCTACGAGACGCTGCGCGCCTGCGAGGGCATGACGTCGGCGTACGAGTCGATCGTCGGTTATCTCCCGTACAGCGCCAAGCCCACCATGTCGGGGCAGAGCGGAGAGATCCTGCGGGCCGGGGGTCTGCTGCTGCTCCAGACCGACCTGACGGAGAAGGCGCTGCGCCGCCGGGCGGACGTGACCTTCCTGCGGGACCCGGCGCTGTTCACCGACGAGGCCAACGAGCACGCCCGCGAGCTGGCCGGGCCCTGGC
Source organism: Streptosporangium sp. H13245 (assembly GCF_055690525.1). Taxonomy (NCBI): domain Bacteria; kingdom Bacillati; phylum Actinomycetota; class Actinomycetes; order Streptosporangiales; family Streptosporangiaceae; genus Streptosporangium; species Streptosporangium sp. H13245. The sequence continues at coordinate 66,250 of NZ_JBSZKT010000033.1, forward strand.
GGGAGCGGGCTCCGCTGGAGGCGCTCGACCACATGTACATCTCCTACAAGGTCGGCCGCTGGCACGCGGGATCACGGGCGGGCTCGCTGCGCAGGGGCGACCAGATCTGGCCGTTCCTCGACAACCGGGTGGTCCGCGCCGCGCTGGGCCTCGACCAGACCTGGCGGCTGTCGGAGGAGGTCATCTACGAGTTGCTCGGTGTCCTGGCCCCTTCGCTCAGGGACATCCCGGTCGAGGGCAAGCCGTGGCGGTTCACCGTGGGGCGGCGCTACTACCCCTGGCAGCGCAGGCCGCAGGCGCCGCTGACCGCGCCGAAGACCGGCGGGGGTGGCTGGAACTGGCGGACCAGCCCGGGTGTGGAGCTGACCGGCCTGCTGCGCGACCACGTCCTCGGCCGCCTGGACCTGCTGGCGCCCATCGTCAGGCCCGACGAGGTCCGCAAGCTGTTCGCCGAGCCCGCCCTGAAGAAGCCCAACCAGGCTTGGCACCTCTACACCGTGGCCACCATGCTGGGCGGCGAGTATCCGGGCAAGGAGCCGCAGGGCCTGCCGGGAGTTCACATCCCCATCCCGTCATGAGCCGCCCGGCCGCCTCCCTCGATGGGAGGAGGGTGCCCGCCGACGACACCCGGGGCATCCTGAACTTCGGGGCGGCCCGGTTCCGCTACGGGCGCCACGCGTGCCACCCGGCCCTGGCCCCCTTCGTCGAGCACCACTGGATCGTCCGCTGGGACCTGGACGAACCGTACGAACAGCGGATCGTCTCCCATCCGTCGGTGAACCTGGTCTTCCACGAGCACGGTTCCCGCGTGGCCGGGGTCATCACCGGTGACTACCTGGAGGTCCTGACCGGCACCGGGGTGGTGGTCGGCAGCCGCTTCCGGCCCGCCGGTTTCCGTCCCTTCCTCGGCGCCCCGCTCTCCACGATCACCGATCTCCTCACACCGGCCTCCCAGATCTTCGGCCCGGACGCCGACGCGGTGGTCCCGGCCGTACTGGCCGCCTTCTCCACTTCCTCCGCCTCCCTTGCTTCCTCCGGCTCCTCCGCTTCCTCCGCTTCCTCTGCTTCCGATGAGGAGGCCCTGCGGGCGCTGGAGGGGTTCCTGCTCGCGCGGCTCCCCGCCCGCGATCCCGTCGCCGAGCGGGCGGCGGACCTCGTCGCGAGCGTGCTCGCCGACCCGGCCATCGTCCGCGTCGGCGATCTGGCCGCTCTGCACGGGATGAGCGTCCGGCACCTGCAGCGGCTGTTCAGCGACTATGTCGGCGTCTCCCCCAAGTGGGTGATCCGCCGCTACCGCATCCACGAGGCCGCCGAGCGGGCCGGGCCCGCCACCGACTGGTCACGGCTGGCCGCCGATCTCGGCTACAGCGACCAGTCCCACTTCACCCGTGACTTCACCGCCGTCATCGGTCTCTCGCCCACCGCGTACGCCCGACGCCTGGCGGGGTGACGTCAGCAGGCGCAGGCGATGCCGGAGACCGGCGCGGTCAGGGCGTCGACGGGGCGGCGGGACACGCCCTCGGCGGTCTCGACGGGGAAGCCCTCCCTGGCCCAGTACTCGAAGCCGCCGAGCATCTCCTTGACCGGGTAGCCGAGTCCGGCGAACTCCAGCGCGGCCCGGGTGGCGCCGTTGCACCCCGGCCCCCAGCAGTAGGTCACCACGGTCACCCCGGCGGGGACGATCTCGCGGGCGCGGGCCGCGATCAGCGCGGTGGGCAGGTGGACGGCCCCCCGGACGTGGCCCTGGTCCCAGCTCTCCCGGCTCCGGGAGTCGACCACGACGATGTCCGCGACCCCGGCGGCCAGGTCGGCGGCGACGTCGGACACGTCGGTCTCGAACGCCAGCCGGGCGGCGAAGTGCGCCAGCGCGTCGGCGTTCCCCGCGGCCGGTACGGCGGTGACGGCGGAGAGGGAGAAGGGAGCGGTGACAGACATGGGTGGCCTTTCAGACGACGGTGACGGGAGCGGGGGTGGAGGGTGGGCACCCCCGCGTGGTGGTGCGGGTCATGGTGCCCGGCCCATGTGGCACCGGTTAGGGGCCCCGGCTCGGACGACGGTGGCGGTCGCGGTGCCTGACACGAGCAATGGTGCCGCTCGGCGTATCGGCACCGACAGTGGCACGAATGCCGCTTATCGCTAATATCACGCCATGCTCATCTCGCCGCCGGTGCTCCGCGCCACGCGCCCCACCGTCTCCGTGCTCGCCTTCGACGGCATGTCCCCCTTCGAGCTGGGCTGCGTGGTCGAGATCTTCGGCATCGCCCGCCCCGAACTGGAGATTCCCTGGTACGAGCTGTCGGTCTGCGCGGAGAGTCCGGCCGACCTGCGGGTCACGGGCGGATTCACGATGCGGGCGGAGCACGGGCTCGACGTGCTGACAGCCGCGGACACGGTGATCGTGCCCGGGGTCGCGGACGTCCACGGCGAGGTGTCCCGCGCGGTGGTCGCGGCGCTGCGGCGGGCCCGTGACCGGGGGGCACGGGTCGTGTCGATCTGCTCGGGGGCGTTCGCGCTGGCCGCCGCCGGGCTGCTGGACGGCAGGGAGGCGACGACCCACTGGAGGTACGCCGAACTGCTCCAGCGAAGGTTCCCGCGGGTCAAGGTCGATCCGGACGTGCTCTACGTGGACGGTGAGGACGTGCTGACCAGCGCGGGCAGCGCGGCGGGGCTGGACCTGCTGATCCATCTGGTACGCAAGGACTACGGGCCGGGCGTGGCCAACGAGGTCGCGCGAAGACTCGTCATCCCCCCGCACCGGGAGGGCGGGCAGGCACAGTTCATCCAGGCCGCGGTCGCCCCGGTGGAGGACGGCGCCGCCCTGGCGGCCGCGATGGCCTGGGCACTGGAACACCTGGCGGAACCCATCACGATCGCCGCTCTCGCGGAAGCCGCGCACATGTCCCGGCGTACGTTCATCAGGCACTTCGGGCGGCAGACCGGAACGAGCCCGCTGCGCTGGGTGATCTCCCAGCGGGTCACGGCCAGCCTGGCGATGCTGGAGTCCACCTCCGCGCCGGTGGAGGAGATCGCGTCCGCGGTGGGCTTCGACAGCGCGGCGACCTTCCGGCACCACTTCACCCGGGCGATGCGCACCTCCCCCTCGGCCTACCGGCGGGCTTTCCGCGTCCCGGCACCGGCCGGCCACGCGAATTCGCCCGGATTCGAGCAGCGGATCCGGGAGCCGGATCCGGCCACGGAACCTTGGTACGAAACAAGCCCTTAACCTAGTTTATGTTTTATCTTATTGTGGTTCATTTATCCGACTAATCATGACAATAGAGATGTTAGGACTTTATATAGATATCTAAATGCGTGGATTGCAAAGAAACGCGCAGCCTCCATCAAGCTTCCATTCCGGATTCGAATCACACTTCTCCCGCCTATCTCCCGGGCGCCCCAAGAATGGCCGTGCGGCGTTTTCTCTCAATAGGAAGGGAGAGACAACGCACGTGTCTACTTTCATGAAACGGACCCTTGCGGGCGGCGCGCTCGCCGGGGCCGTCCTTCTCTTGCACTCCCCTGTCCCAGTTTCAGCCGATTCGCAACTTCAAATGTCGGCACAGGCTCGCCACGACGAAATCCGATCCGTCGAAAGCGTGCAAGGCGACCCCTGCCCTGTGCTGCTCTCCAGCATTTGCACGAACTTCGTATCCCTGCCCACTGTGATCCGCAGCAGGGATCTCGTACCCACCGGAACGATCATCCACAAGGGGCTGCAGCCCACCGCAAGCGATGCGATTTACCTCCCGCTGTGCAGGTGGCTGGGTCTGCCAAGCTTCCTCTGCCGGATTCCCGACGGGATTCAGGGCCCACCCGGTCCCCCGGGACCCCCGGGACCCGCGGGTCCCAGAGGCCCGGTGGGCCCCCGCGGCCCCGCAGGCGCGAACGGGACCAACGGCGCCGCCGGTCCCGCGGGACCGGCGGGCCCCGCAGGCGCCAATGGCGCACCCGGACCGGAAGGACCAGCAGGACCCGCGGGCCCCGAGGGACCCGCGGGCGCTAACGGCGCACCCGGACCCGAGGGACCAGCAGGACCCGAAGGACCCGCCGGGCCGGAAGGACCCGCAGGACCGGAAGGACCTGCCGGACCTGCGGGCGCTGACGGCGCACCCGGCCCCGAGGGACCCGTCGGACCGGAGGGACCTGCGGGACCTGAAGGACCAGCCGGACCCGCAGGCGCCGACGGCGCCGATGGCGCGCCCGGCCCCGAGGGACCAGCCGGACCGGAAGGACCCTCAGGACCTGAAGGACCAGCCGGACCTGCAGGCGCTGACGGCGCACCCGGACCCGAAGGACCAGCAGGACCCGCAGGCGCCGATGGCGCACCCGGACCCGAGGGACCCGCAGGCGCTGACGGCGCACCCGGACCGGAAGGACCCGCAGGACCAGCGGGCGCCGATGGCGCACCCGGGCCGGAAGGACCAGCAGGACCCGCAGGCGCCGATGGCGCACCCGGACCGGAAGGACCAGCAGGACCCGCAGGCGCCGATGGCGCACCCGGACCGGAAGGACCAGCAGGACCTGAGGGACCTGCCGGACCTGCGGGCGCTGACGGCGCACCCGGACCCGAGGGACCAGCCGGACCCGAGGGCCCCGAAGGGCCTGAGGGACCTGAGGGACCCGCAGGACCGGAAGGACCTGAAGGACCCGAGGGACCTGCCGGACCAGCGGGCGCTGACGGCGCACCCGGCCCAGAAGGACCAGCAGGACCCGAGGGACCAGCGGGCGCTGACGGCGCACCCGGACCGGAAGGACCAGCCGGACCCGCGGGCGCCGACGGCGCACCCGGACCCGAAGGACCCGCAGGACCGGAAGGACCCGCAGGACCCGCAGGCACTGACGGCGCACCCGGACCCGAAGGACCCGCAGGACCCGAGGGACCAGCCGGACCGGCGGGCGCTGATGGCGCACCCGGACCCGAAGGACCAGCCGGACCCGCAGGCGCCGATGGCGCACCCGGACCCGAAGGACCCGCAGGACCCGCAGGCGCCGATGGCGCACCCGGACCCGAAGGACCCGCAGGACCCGAGGGACCAGCCGGACCGGCGGGCGCTGATGGCGCACCCGGACCCGAAGGACCCGCAGGACCCGAGGGACCAGCCGGACCGGCGGGCGCTGATGGCGCACCCGGACCCGAGGGACCAGCCGGACCCGCAGGCACTGACGGCGCACCCGGACCCGAAGGACCAGCAGGACCCGAGGGACCAGCGGGCGCTGACGGCGCACCCGGACCCGAAGGACCAGCAGGACCCGAGGGACCAGCGGGCGCTGACGGCGCACCCGGACCGGAAGGACCAGCAGGACCCGAGGGACCAGCGGGCGCTGACGGCGCACCCGGACCCGAGGGATCAGCAGGACCCGCAGGACCTCCGGGACCCGAGGGACCGGCAGGGCAGGAAGGCCCCGCAGGCGCCGACGGCGCACCGGGACCCGAGGGGCCAGCAGGACCCGAGGGACCGGCGGGACCCGCAGGCGCTGACGGCATAGCCGGGCCCGAAGGACCCGGTGGCCCGCCTGGACCGGAAGGACCCGCAGGACCTCAGGGTCCCGTTGGACCTCAGGGCCCGATCGGACCTCAGGGCCCGCAGGGACCGCCCGGACCTCCCGGACCGGGGACGCTCAGTGGCACGGTTATCGGTTACCCGGTCGTCACTGCCCACGTTGTCAGGGGACAGATTGTCAGAGGACCGATTGTCTGGGGTGCTCCTACGGGCGTCTGCACGCCCGTGAGGATGTGCTGAGGTTTTCCGGAGTCTCGGGAAAACAGGTCGATTGACGTACCCCGGCCCGGCGGTTCACTCCGAAGGTCTTCAGGACCGGAAAAGTGAAACGGGGCGGGTGACCGTCAAGTGAAAAACGGAGAGGTGCGGGGCATAACGCCCCGCACCTCTCCGCCTGTCCAAAACTCCCAACGAAACCCCAGCCAAAACCCCCTACCAAAGTCCCTCGCCAAAATCCTCCGCTGAAAGCTTTTACCGGAAGATCTCGCGACCAGGCCCCCCATGTTCCCCGGTCCGCGAACCGGGAGGGCCGGGCGACCGGACGTGCCCCCCGCCCGTCCACGACGGTCACACACCATGACCTCTGGACAACAGACAGTTTTCCTACAAGATTAGTAGGATATCGGTTCCGGCTACGAGTTCAGGAGTCCACCGTGGCGCTTATCCAGCCCGACCCCACCTTCTACCCGTCAGCCCGCGAGGCCATGGCGGCCCCGAAGGAGGAGCTCGCCTACGTCGCGCTGCTCGCCACGTCCGGCGACGACCGGCCCGACGGGCTGGCCACGATCGACCTGTCGGACGGGTCGATCGCCGACGTGCACGACATGTCCGTCCCCGGCGACGAGCTGCATCACTTCGGCTGGAACGTGTGCAGCGCGGCCCTGTGCCCGTACGCGCCACACCCGCACGTCGAGCGACGCTACCTGGTCCTTCCCGGTCTGAGGTCCAGCAGGATCTACATTTTCGATGTCAAGGACGACCCCTGGCGCCCCAAGCTGATCAAGACGATCGAGCCGGAGACCATCTTCGAGAAGACCGGCTACAGCCGCCCGCACACCGTCCACTGCGGTACCGACGCCATCTACGTCAGCGCGCTCGGCAACGTGGACGGCGACGCGCCCGGCGGGGTGTTCACGCTCGACCACGACACCTTCGAGCCCAAGGGCCGCTGGGAGGCCGACCGGGGATCGCAGCGGTTGCACTACGACTTCTGGTGGCACCTCGGGCACGACACGATGATCTCCAGCGAGTGGGGCACGCCCAACCAGATCGAGCCCGGACCCTCGCTGGAGCTTCTGGTCGGCCGGAAGTACGGCCACCGGCTGCACGTCTGGGACCTGGCCAAGCGCAGGCACCTCCAGGAGATCGACCTGGGCGACGAGCACCAGATGGCCCTGGAGCTCCGGCCCGCCCACGACCCGACCAAGACCTACGGCTTCGTCAACACCGTGATCAACGTCGAGGACCTGTCGGCCAACATCTTCACCTGGTACCTGGAGGACGGTGTCTGGAAGGCCCGCAAGACGATCACGATTCCGGCCGAGCCCGCCGACCCCGACCTGCTGCCCGAGCCGCTCAAGCAGTTCGGCGCGGTACCACCGCTGGTCAGCGACATCTCGCTCACCCTCGACGACCGGATCCTGCTCGTCTCCGCGTGGGGCACCGGCGAGCTCAAGGCGTACGACGTCTCCGACCCGTTCGCGCCGCGCGAGACCGGGTCGGTCCGGATCGGCGGGATCGCCAGGCGCGACGGGCACCCGGCGGCTCCGGGCCGGGCGCTGAACGGGGGGCCGCAGATGGTCGAGGCGAGCAGGGACGGACGGCGGGTCTATTTCACCAACTCGCTCTACCGGTCCTGGGACGACGTCTTCTACCCCGACGGCATCTCCGGCTGGATGGCGAAGGTGGACGTCGCCGACGACGGTTCGATCGCCCTCGATCCGGGCTTCTTCGTCGACTTCGCCTCCGACGGCCGCCGCGCGCACCAGATCCGTCTGCAGGGCGGCGACTCCTCCTCCGACTCCTACTGCTTCCCATGACCCCGGCCGCGGGCCCACCGGGCCCCGCTGTCTTCCCACTTCCCGCGAGGCGTGCCCGATGGATCTGACGTCCCTGCTCGTCCTGGCCGGGCTCGGTGCCTTCCACGGCCTGAACCCGGCCATGGGCTGGCTCTTCGCGGTCGCGCTCGGGCTGCAGGAGCGCTCGCGCGACGGCGTGCTGCGCGCGCTGCCGCCCATCGTGCTCGGCCACGCGGGCTCGGTGCTGGCCACGCTCGGGCTGGTGTCCGCGGCCCGGCTGGCCGCTCCGCCGAAAGCGGTCTCGTACGGTGTGGCGGCCGTGGTGTGCGGGTTCGGTCTCTGGCGGCTGCTGAGGCGGCGCCATCCCCGCTGGGTCGGCATGAAGGTGACGCAGTGGCAGCTGGCCGGGTGGTCGTTCCTGATGGCCACCGCCCACGGGGCCGGGCTGATGGTGCTCCCGGTCACCCTGCACGGCGGACACGGGGGACATGGGAGCCACGGGGGTCACGGAGGGCACGAGGGGCACGACGCCGCCGCGCTGGCCTCGCAGAGCCTGCTGGCGACCGGGGTGCACACGGTGTCCATGCTGGTGACGACCACCGTCCTGGCCCTGGTCGTCTACGAGCGGCTGGGCGTGGCGGTGCTCCGCAGGGCGTGGTTCAACCTCGACCTCGCCTGGGCCGTCGCCCTCATCGGGGCGGGCGCCTTCGCCGCGTTCTCCTGATGCCACCCGGCCCGCGAGCCGAACACCACACTCACACACCGCCCGGCCCGCGCACCGGACACCGAACTCACACACCGCCCGGCGCACGAACCAGGCACACGAACCCGGCCCGCGAGCCGGACGCCGGGCGCACCGGGTGAACCGCCCGGCGGTGGCGTACGTCTCAGGAGCATGCGCCGACTGTTACCCGCACTGCTCGCCGTCGCCGCCCTCTCGGCGTGTGCCATGACCGAGTCCAGCGCGATCACCGCGAAGGGGGTGAAGCGGGAGGTCCCGAAGAACCCGCCGGTCGCGGAGACCGTACGCGGCCTGACCTCCTTCGGGCACGCCCTGTTCGCCGCGATCGCGAAACCCGGGGCCAACACCGTCCTGTCGCCCCTGAGCATCGGTTACGCCTTCGGCCTGGCGAGGGCGGGAGCCGCCGGAGACACCGCCACCGAACTCGACACGGTCTTCGGCTTCCCCTCCGGGGGGCCGCACACCGCTCTCAACGCGCTCACCCGGCAGATCGTCACGACCGACGACCCGCCGCCGCCCCCCGGCCCGGACGCGGAACGGGACGCCCAGGCGGGCGCGCCCGAGCCACCGGTCGTGAGCATCGCCAACGAGCTGTTCACCCAGGAGGGGCTGAGCGTCAAGCCCGGTTTCCTGCGTACGCTCGCGGCGCAGTACGGCACAGGCGTGCGCCAGGTGGACTTCGCCGGGAACGCCACCGAGGTCATCAACGCCTGGGCCGAGGAGCGGACCGCCGGGCGGATCAGGAAGGTGTTCGACGACCTGCCCGCGAGGACCAAGCTGGTCATCGCCAACGCCGTCTACCTCAAGGCCGACTGGACGATCCCGTTCACCGACGCGCCTGAGGAGGGCGCCACCTTCACCCGCGCGGACGGTACGACCACCCGCACGACCCTGATGCGCCGTGAGAGCTTCCTCCCGTACGCGGCGGGACCCGGCTGGCAGGCCGTGGAGCTGCGCTACGCCGGAGACGAGCTGGCCATGTGGGTCCTCGTGCCGCGAGCGGGCGGCTCCCCCGGCGACCTGCTCTCCCCCGACGTGATGGCGAAGGTGGCCGCCGGGCTCGGGGAGCGGCCGGTGCGGCTCGCCATGCCCCGCTGGGACTTCTCCACGAGCCTCGCCCTGACGGAACCGCTCGCGAGACTGGGGCTGCGGGCGAACGACTACTCGGGGATGACCGACGGAGCCTTCCTCGACCAGGCGGTCCACCGCGCCAACATCACCGTGGACGAGTGGGGTACCGAGGCCGCCGCGGTCACCGGTCTCGTCTTCCCCGTGTCGGGCCCGCCCCCGCCGGAGGCCGTGGTCCGCGCCGACCACCCGTTCGCCTTCGCGATCGTCCACCGGCCGACGCTGACCCCGCTGTTCATCGGCCAGGTCGGCGACCCGTCCGCGAAAGACTGAACCGGGAGACGCGAAAGCCCGGCGGGCTCAGAAGGAAGGGGTGAGCAGGCCGTTGTCCACCACGGCCCGGCCGAAGGGGCGGGCCAGCTCGGCCAGGCGGGCCAGCTCGTCGTCGGAGAGCGCGGCGTACGCGGGCAGCGCCAGCTCGTCGGTGCGGTCCTCGATCCGCTGCCTGAGCGCCGCGCCCTCCTCGGTGAGCTCGTCACCGGCCAGCAGGCCGCGCCCGCGCAGCCTCTCCTCGGCCGCGCTCCACTCCTCCTCCGGCCAGTCGCGGCTGAGCTTGAGGAACACCGTGGGGACGTGCCCGGTCGCGGCGTGCAGGACCAGCGCGTCCAACGGGCCGACGCCCTCGGTGAGCAGAGCCGCGACGTGCCCGTCACCCCGGAACTCGCGAAGCAGCGTCTGGGCGTGCCAGAGCCGCGGGAGCGGCTCCGAGGGCCAGGGCAGCGTGGCGTGCGCGGCGAACAGCGGGCGCCCCTGGGGGTGCTCGCACGCCCGCTCCGCGGCGCGGACGGCGAGCTCCGTCGTCTCGGCGAGGGTGTCGATCTCGTGGATCCCGGCCCGGCGCAGGGCCGCCCCGGCGGCTTCCAGACGGGCCGCGAGCAGCTTCTCCGGGGTCGTGACCTGCCACGCGGCGGGAAGCGCACGCCGTACGAGGGCGGGGTGGAAGTTGTAGAAGGTCGCGATGACCAGCTCGGCGGAGGCGGTGCCGAAGGCCGCGGCGCGGGAGGCGAAGTAGCCCGCGCGGCTGTCGAGACCGAGCGCGGCGTAGCGCTCGGTGGCCTCGGGCACGAAATAGATCATCCCGTGGACGGGCTCCAGACGGCGCCAGGATTGACGGGCGAGCCGGACGTCGGTCATCACGCCTCCAGGGAGTCAATGAAACGGGCCGTTCGGCCGGGGTCCTCGGTCTCGCCACCGGACAGGGTCTCGAACCGACCGGTCAGTATCCGGAAACCTAACCCTACTCGCCAGTAGCCGTCAACGGCGGCGTACCACGAAGACCCCCCAGCCGAGGTGCCGCCTGCCGTACTCGACGTGCGAGCGCTCCAGGAAGCCGCGCACCCCCTCGGCCTCCGGGTCGCCGGGATTGTCACGCGGCCAGTCGCTCAGCGTCCACCACCGGCTCGCCACGTAGCGGTCCCAGCTGTCCTGGTCGGCGCGGACCATCTCCAGCGCCTCGACCCCGCCACCTCGAACCGGTCGAGCGTCCCGGCCAGGGAGGTGAAGTCGTCCGGGCCGACGCCGAACGACGCGTACGCCTCCGCGGGCGGCTCGGAGTGCCGGTACGGCTCGCCGACGAGGAGGATCCCGTCGCCCCTCAGCGCGGGGAGCATCAGCTTGACCGTCCCCTCCGGCCCGCCGCCGATGCAGGTCGCCCCGGGGCAGGACACGACGTCGAACGCCCCCGCCGCCTCACGGGAGCGCGCCCCGGCAGAGGCGGGACCGACCCGCAGAGACGAGGTCCGGGGTTGCGGCTGACACGGTGTCAGCCCCTATACCTGGAAGCACCATGTTCAGTATCGGAGAGTTCTCCCAGCTCGGCCAGGTGTCGGTGCGCATGTTGCGCCACTACGACGCGATCGGCCTGCTCCGGCCCGCCCACGTCGAACCGGGCAGCGGACACCGCTTCTACCGGGCCGACCAGTTGTCGCGGCTCAACCGCGTCATCGCCCTGAAGGACCTCGGCTTCACCCTGCGCCAGATCGGCTCGATCCTCGACAAGCGGGTCGACGCCGCGGAGCTGTACGGGATGCTGCGGCTACGCCGCGCCGAGCTGGAGGAGCGGATCGCGGCGGACACGGCCCGGCTCCTCCGGGTGGAGGTACGGCTCACGACGATCACCAAGGAAGGTCACATGCACCCCGAAGAGGTTCTTCTCAAGCCGATCCCCTCGACGCGCGTGGCGGAGCTCACCGCCGTCGCCGACAGCTACGACGGCGAGGACATCGGCCCCGTCATCCAGCCGCTCTTCGCCGACCTGTGCCGTCGCGTCGACGCCGCCGGGGTGCGGATCACCGGATACGGCATCGCCCGCTACGAGCCCGAGGCCGACGGCCGGGTGACCGTGCACGCCGGGCTGGAGGTCGCCGCGGAGACGGGCGACGGCCACGACTTCGCGGTCGTGGACCTGCCCGAGATCGAGCAGGCCGCCACGATCATCCACCGGGGCTCGATGGAGAAGGTGGGACCGACGTTCCAGACGCTGGCCCACTGGATCGACGAGCACGGCTACCGCGGTGTCGGGCTGGCCAGGGAGGTCTCCATCGACTGCCCCCAGGGCGACTACGACAACTGGGTGACCGAACTGCAGATGACGGTCACCCGGACGGGATGACCGCGGACGGCGGTCACGGGAAGACGTCCACGCGTGAGACACCGACGACCGTCACCCGTGGGCGACGTCACGCGTCCGTGGTGACCAGCTCGCTGAGGCGGCGGACGTTCTGCTGGAGCCTGCGCCTGAGCATGCGTTCGAGAATGGGGGCGCGCAGGCGCATCAGGCCGGGGAGCCTGACCCGGAACCACATGGTCACCAGGCACCGGTCGTCGCCCAGGGGCGCGACCGACCTGCCGCCCTCGACGTCGATCCCCGACGTCCCCCGCCAGACGAACTCCCTCCCGGGCACCACCGAGGTCACCAGGCCGCTGATGTAGAAGCCGCGTCCGGCCAGGCGCATCGTCTCGTCGGTGGTGGTGCCCGGGATGACGATTCCCGGCGGGTCGGGCGCCATCGTGGTCACGCCCGCGCGCCACCGGGGGTCCTGGCCGAAGTCGGCGATGATCCGCCATACCTCGGCCGCGGGGTGGGCTATCTCCATCGACACCCTCAGCTCGATCACAGCTCGTACACGGTCCCCGTCAGCCGCTCGGACTCCGCCCACAGGCGGGCCTGGGCGGCGGTGTCGTACGAGGCGGGGCTGGAACGGACGGGCACGGGGTGGCCGCGCAGCCCGCCAGGTCCCGACGGGCCGTAGTACTCGCCGCCGCGCGCGCCGGGGTCGACGGCCGCGCGCAGGGTCGGCAGCGCGCCCATCCTCGGGGTCTGCATGACGAACGAGCCCACGGTGGCCATCAGAGCCCGCTGCGTCCGCGACATGTTGCGGCTGAGCTCGGTGACGGAGACCCCCGGGTGGGCGGCGAGCGCGACCGTCCCCGCCCCTGCGGCGGCGAGCCTGCGCTGGAGCTCGTACGTGAACATCAGGTTCGCCAGCTTGGAGCGGCCGTAGGCGGCGGACGCGTTGTAGGAGCGCTCGGACGGCGGCTCGCCGGAGTCGATCCTGCCCCGCAGGTGGGCGACGCTCGCGACGGTGACGACGCGGGAGCCGGGGACCGGCAGGAGGCGGTCCAGGAGCAGGCCGGTGAGGGCGAAGTGGCCGAGGTGGTTGGTGCCGAACTGCAGCTCGAAGCCCTCCGCGGTACGGCCGAACGGCGGGAACATCACTCCGGCGTTGTTCACCAGGAGGTCCAGCCGCCCGTGGCGGTCGCGGAACTCCCCCGCCGCCTTCCGTACCGACCCCAGGGACGCCAGGTCGAGGTGGAGCACCTCGACTCCCGCGCCGGGGGCGGCTCCCGCGCGGATGCGGTCCGCCGCGCCGTCCGCCCTGCCGGTGTCGCGGCAGGCGATCACCACGGTCGCCCCGCGTGCGGCGAGCACCTGGGCGGTCTCCAGGCCGAGGCCGGTGTTGGCACCGGTGACCAGGACGACCCGACCCGACTGCTCGGGGACGTCGGCCTCCGTCCAGTGGCTATCGGCCATCGACCCGCTCTTTTCTATTAAGCGAAATTAGTCGATAAACCATACCGAATCTGTATTTGTCATGAATGTTAACTAAAAGGGGGATTTTCGAGTCGGCTCGACAACCGTACCCGGCCACCGCGCACCGGCCGTGCGCGGTGGCCCGCGATAACCGCTGGTCAGAGCCGGTGCTCCGGGGGCGCGACCGGGCCGGAAGGGCGTCCCGCGATCACGGCTGCCCGGAGTCCTCGGACTCCGGGACGCGGACGGTGATGCCGCCGGGCACGACCTTGGCCCTGAGCTCGGTGACGGTACCCTTGGCGCCGCCGTCCAGCTCGTAGGTCATGGGAGTGGCGAACGTGGCGGTCACCTTGCGCGCCCGGGACATCCGGACGAACGGCGACTCGTCGGACCGCCCCACGCTCATCCGGCCGAGCACGCGGGCCCACTGGATCGGCCCCGTCGCGGTGGTCACGCCGATCTCCAGCCATCCGTCGTCGGGACGCGCGTCGTCGAACGCCTCGATGCCGCCGGTGATGGTGCCGACGTTGCCCAGCAGCAGGCAGCTCGCCTCGCCCTCGAACCACGTCACCCCGTCGATCTTGACCTCCATCCGCACGAGCTCCCCCCGGACGTGGCGCAGCCCCGTCCAGACGTACGCCACGCGCCCGAGGCGGTCCTTCAGCCCACGGTCGGCGTCCTCGATCATCGCCGCGTCGAAGCCGACCCCGGCCATGACGGCGAAGTGCTCCCCGTTGACCTTTCCGAGGTCCAGTTTCCTGCTCTCGCCGTGGAAGGCGATGTGCACGGCCTTGGGCAGGTCCTCGGGGATGCCCAGGTTCTGCGCGAAGAGGTTGGCCGTCCCCGCGGGGAGGATGCCGACCGGGACGCCGGAGCCCGCGAGCGTGTCCACGCAGCGCTGCACCATGCCGTCGCCACCCCACACCAGGACCAGGTCGGCCCCTTCCTTCAGCGCCTTCTTCGCCTTCTTCGGCGCCTTCTTGCTCTTGGGCACCTCGTACCAGAGCAGCTCGCCGACACCCTCGTCGGCGAGGAGCCTGCGCAGCTCGTCCAGCCCGCCGCCGAACGTCTTCTTCTGGTGGGCGATCACCGCGACCGTGCCGACCTTCTGCTTCCGGGGCAGCATCTGACCTCCTGTAGCACCACGTCGGATACGCCGACGGCTGCCCCCACCCCGGAGCGGCAAACGTCGGCGCCCGCGCGGAAGCGGGCACCTTTCACCGCCCCTCCCCCAGCTCGTGCCCCGTTTCCCCCGTTTCCCGGACGCCCATCCGGTTCGACCAATCGGTGATCAACAGTTCCCGGAAGTCACTATCGTCACCCCCATGGAGCAACTGGCGTTCGCCTCGACCACCCTGGTCACCTTCAAGGACAGGACCTACCGCTGGGTGGACGTGAAGCACTTCCACGTCACCACCGGGCAGGACGACGAACCGCTGCTCACCGAGCTGCTCTCCCACCAGCTGTACCGGGACGACTACCTGGGCTCCGACCCGCGCGGGGAGGACGCGCCGGTGCACGGCCCCTACCGCCTCGACGCGCTCTCGGCGGCCTCGTTCGAGGAGGTCGACGAGGAGACCGCCTGCGCCACGATCCGCACCTGGTCCGGCAGGTACGCCGACCTGCCCGAGACGGTCGCCCACGACCTCGAGGCCGAGGTCTACCCGCTGATCCGCGCGGCCACCTCCCGCTACCGCCTCCGCGACCTCGACGAGACGGCCCGCGACGACGACCTGGGATGGATCCTCGGCGAGTTCCACGAACTCGTCCTGATCAACCGGAACGAGGACTCCCTGACCGTCATCGTCGCCTCCGACGACTGACCACATCCCGCGGTCACACCCCCCGCACCGGCTCCGATCGCATCACTTCAAACGTCGGGAGCACCGGTCAGCGGTTTGTCACCGGCGAGCCACCGCCCAACCATGAGACGGCCCCTGAGCGAAGCGAAGCGGGTCCCACCCCCGAGCGAAGCGAGGGAGGGGGCGCGGGGGCGGAGCCCCCGCACCGGGGGGCTCGGGGGGTCGCCCCCCCGTGTGAACGACGAAGGGGCCCGCGGGAAGCAGGCTTTCTGCCTGCGAACAGCGGACCCCAGTCACCGAAGTGGAGCTATGGGGATTCGAACCCCAGACCTCCTCCATGCCATGGAGGCGCGCTACCAGCTGCGCCATAGCCCCTTGCGATGCAGATGAAATCCTAACCGATTCGGGACAGTCCTCGCGCCCTCATTCCGGTCGCGAGCGCGACGGCCGCGGAGCCCACGGCGCTCACGGTGATGATGCCGAAGGAGATCACGTACGCGTCGCGGGAGGGGACGGAGGTTCCGGCGATGGTGATCGAGGTGAGGAGCGCGGAGGTCGCGGCGCCGGAGACGCTGCCCCCGATGGAGCGGACCAGGGAGTTGATGCCGCTGGCGATGCCGCTCTGGTCCATGGGCACGTGCTGCACCGCGAGCGCCCCCAGCGCGGCGTAGCCGATGCCGAACCCCAGCCCCTGTACGGCGTTGGAGCCGACCAGGTGGAGCACCGAGTCGTTGAAGAGGGTGAACCAGCCGAATCCGACCGCGCACAGGCCCGCGCCGAGGGCGAGGGAGTAGGCGGGGCCGAGCCGGGTGGAGAGGCGGCCCGCCATGAAGGAGGCGAGCAGCATGGTCACGGTGCTGGGCAGGGCGTAGACGCCGACGTCGAGGACCGACCCGCCGAAGCCGTACCCGGCGGACGGGGGCGTCTGGATGAAGCTGGAGATCAGGGTGAAGGAGCCGAACATGGCGAAGCCCAGGAGCATCGAGGCCAGGTTGGCCGGCAGGGACCGGGGCCCGACGAGCAGGTGCAGCCGGATCATCGGCGCCCTGAGCCGCATCTGGCTGACGACCCACGCGGCGCAGAACACGGCCGCGCCCGCGAACAGCCCGACGACGACTCCCGAGCCCCAGCCCCAGTCGTTGCCCTTGGAGATCGCCAGCAGCAGGCAGACGAGCCAGACGGACAGCAGCGCCGCGCCGACGAGGTCGGGGCGGCCCCCGGCCCCGGCGCCGCTGTCGTGGACGCTGAGCGCGATGAGGACGACCGCGGCCGCGCCGAGCCCCGCGGTGATCCAGAAGACCGGGTGGTGGCTGGGGGTGCGGTCGGCGATCAGACCGGTGACGATCATGCCGAGGCTGCCGCCGACGCCCATGGTGGCGCTGACCACCCCGATCGCCGTCATCACCCTGGCCTGCGGGAAGGTGTCCTTGATCATGCCGATGGCCAGCGGGATGAGCGCGGCCGACGTGCCCTGCAGGGCCCGCCCGGCGATCAGCACGGGAAGGGAGCCGGACAGGGCGCAGACCACCGAGCCCAGGACGAGCAGGCCGACGGTGAACAGGATCATCCGCCTCTTGCCGTACATGTCGCCGAGGCGTGACAGCAGCGGCGTGGCCACCGCGGCGGCGAGCAGCGAGGCGGTGAAGACCCAGGTGACCTCGGCCACCGACGCGCCGAAGGTGGCCATCAGCCGGGGCAGCAGCGGGATGACCACGGTCTGCTGGACGGACGCGACCATCCCGGCCGTGGAGAGCGCCACCAGGGTGAGCCAGAGATGTCTGGTCTGCCGCGTGGCGCCCGGTTCGGCGAGGGTTGTTCCCGTCACTACCCGCTCCTTCAGCGTCGACTTCCGCCCTCGCATGGTAGAGGGTGGCTGTAAACAGCCGTTTACCGGGTCATGTCACGCCGGGGCGCCGTGGTACGTCTATACCCCTATGGCCGTTGAGCGTTTCGAGCAGCACCGCGACCTGCTGACCGGGGTCGCCTACCGGATCCTGGGCAGCGTGACCGACGCCGAGGACGTCGTCCAGGAGGCGTGGCTGCGCTGGTCGGGCGTCGACGTCTCCCGGGTGGAGGACGACCGGTCGTACCTGGTCACGGTGGTGACGCGACTCTCCGTCGACCGGCTGCGGCGGGTGAGGGCCCAGCGTGAGGCCTACGTCGGGTCGTGGCTGCCGGAGCTGGTCGTCACCCCGGACGTGGCCGAGCACGCCGAGCTGGCCGACTCGGTGGAGCTGGCGCTGCTCGTGGTGCTGGAGACCCTGTCCCCGCTGGAGCGCGCGGTGTTCGTGCTGCGGGAGGCGTTCGGCATGCCGTACGCGGAGATCGGCGAGATGATCGAGCGCAGCGAGGCGGCGACCCGGCAGCTCGCCCGGCGCGGCAGGGAGCACGTCCGGGAGGGCAGGCCGAGGTTCGAGGTGGACCGGGCGCTGCGGCGCAGGCTCACCGAGCGGTTCGCCGAGGCGGCCGTGGGCGGCGACCTGGGGGCGCTGACCGCGATGCTCGCCGGGGACGCGTCACTGGTCAGCGACGGCGGCGGCAGGGCCAAGGCCCCGCTTCGGGTCATCACGGGCGCGGACAGGGTGGCGCGTTTCCTGTCCTCGGTCGCGTCCGAGAACCGCGCGCGGACCTTCATGGAGAGCATCGGCGCCGGACCGGTCTCCGGACTCGGCGTGGAGATCGCGGAGGTGAACGGCGGGCCGGCCGTGCTGGTGACCGCGGAGGGACGGCCGATCACCGTGTTCTCCCTGGTCGTCGAGGACGGCCTGATCCAGACCGTCTTCCTGGTGGCGAACCCGGACAAGCTCTCCCATCTCTGATGTCCCCGTGGATGTCACGAACGGCGTCCCCCGATCCGTCGTACGGGCATGACACGAGAGACGCGAGACATCGGCGGAAACGAGATCACCATCGTCGGCGGCGGGCTCGGCGGCCTCACCGCGGCCATCGCGTGCGCCGAGGGCGGCGCGCGGGTCACCCTCCACGAGGCCCACCGGGAGCTGGGCGGCCGGGCCCGCAGCACCGCCGCGCCGTACGTCGCCAACGAGGGCACCCACGTCTTCTACTCCGACGGCGAGCCGTGGCGCTGGCTGGCGGCCAGAGGACTGGTCAGGCCGTACACCGGGCTCAGGCCGGGCATGCTCGCCAGGAGCAGGTTCCGGCACGGCGGGCGGCTGTCGGGCATGCCGCCCCGCTCGCTGCTGAAGGCGCTCGCCAGGCGGCGTCTGCGGGCACCGGTGGACGAGGACTTCGGGACCTGGGCCACCCGCCGTTTCGGCGAGGAGGGCATGCGGGCGGTCGCCGGGCTGGCCGGTGTGATCACCTACGACGCGGATCCCGGGCGGCTGTCGGCGGCGTTCGTCTGGGAACGGGTGCTGCGGGCGACCGCGCCGGGGTATCCGGCGCCGCGCTACGTCACCGGCGGCTGGGGGCGGGTGATCGGCCGGATGACCGTCCACGCGCGCGGCCTGGGCGTGCGGATCGAGAGCGGCTCGCGGGTGGACCGCCTGCCCGAGGACACCCCCGTGATCGTGGCGACCTCGCTGGACGCCGCCAGGACCCTTCTCGGCGACGAGTCGCTGCGCTGGGAGAGCGGGAAGACGGCACTGCTCGACCTCGGCCTCCGCGAGAGCACCGGCGACCTCTTCCTCGTCTCCGACCTGGACGAGGGGGGCTTCATGGAGCGCTACAGCATGCCGGACCCCTCGCTCGCCCCGGACGGGCACTCGCTGTGCCAGCTGCAGATGCCGGTCAGGCCGGGCGAGACGAGGACGGAGGCGATCTCCAGGGCGGAGCGGGTGGCCGACCTCGGGCTCCCCGGCTGGCGGGAGCGGACGACCTGGCGGCGGGAGGCCCTGTGCAACGGCCGTACCGGCGCGCTGGACCTGCCGGGGACCACCTGGCGGGACCGGCCCGCGATCGACCGGGGGGACGGCGTCTGGCTGGCCGGCGACGCGGTGGCGGCTCCCGGCCTGCTCAGCGAGGTCTCCTCGCACAGCGCCCTGATCGCGGCGCGGGCCGCCCTGCGGGCCGTCTCCGGGGCGGGCCGCGCGAGGCCGCGCCTGACCGCGTGAGAGCACCCGGCCGCCCATCTCTCCTGAGATCTCCACCGCGGGTGGGCCCGCTCCCGAAGAGGCGCGGGCCCACCCGCGGTGGATCAGCGTGCGAGGGCCCGCTCGTCCTCCAGGTAGCCCGGACGGCCCGCGTACCAGCCGGTCACGAGCTGGACGGCGACCACCGCGAACAGCAGCAGGAACGGCAGCGTCCAGCCACCGGTCGACTCGTGCATGACACCGACGACCAGGGGTCCGGCGCCCGCGATGAGGTACCCGGTGCTCTGCCCGAAGGCCGACAGCGCGGCCGTCGCCTCGGGAGTGCGGGTGCGCATGGCGAGCATGGTCAGCGCGAGCGGGAACGACCCCATGCCGACGCCGACCAGGCTCGCGAAGACCCAGGCCAGACTGGCGGGCCCGAGCCAGAGGCCGAGGAAACCGGCGCTGTAGAAGACGACGAAGGCGGCCACCACGGGCCTCTGGTCGGCGAACCTCGACGCGATCGAGGGCACGACGAGCGAGACCGGGATGCCGATCGCGGTGAAGACGCCCAGCACCAGGCCCGCCTGCGAGGTGGTGTAGCCGCCGTCGGTGAGGATCTTCGGCAGGAAGCCGAACATGATGTAGGCGACCATGCTCTGGGTGCCGAAGTAGGCGGCGACCGCCCAGGCCAGCCTGCTGCGGAGCAGGGCGCGGGCGCCCGTTCCCCCGCCCGCGCCGCGCCGCTCCGGCTCACTGCGCGAGAGCGCAAGCCACGGAATGGCGGCGACGGCGGCGAGCGCCCCCCACACCCCCAGGGCAACGTGCCAGTTGCCGTCGGTGGCCCGCTGGATGGGTACGGTCGCGGCGGCCGCGAGCATCGTGCCCACCGCGAGGGCGGTGGTGTAGACGGTGGTCATGGTCCCGGCCCGGCCGGGGAAGTGACGCTTGATCAGGCTGGGGATGAGCACGTTGCCCACCGCGCCGCCCGACAGCGCCAGGGCGCTGCTGTAGAGGAACACCTCGGCCGAGCCCACCATCGAGCGGATCAGCAGGCCCGCGCCGAGGACGAGGAGGGAGAGGAGCAGCAGGCGGTGCTCCCCGACCTGCCTGGCGAGGGCGGGGGTCACCGCGCCGACCGAGGCGAAGATGAGCACCGGGAGCGTGGTGAGCAGCCCGGCGCCGACGGCGGTCATGCCGAGGCCGGAGGTTATCTGGTCGAGGACGGGCCCGACGCTCGTGACGGCGGTCCGCAGGTTCAGCGCCGCGAGAACGATTCCCAGCACGAGCAACCAGGCGAGAGAGCCCGTGGTTCCACCGGTGCGGCCCCTGGTCTGATGGGTGAGCACGCTCATGCTGGTTTCAGTCCTCCTCAGTGGTTTCATCCAATCGTAGGATGATTAGATGACCCCGACTGTAACAGGAGTGAAACCCTGGTTTGTTCCTGACTTAACGCACCGGGCCGCGACGGGCGCGAATCACTGACAACGTGAAAGCCGGGCCACGTTCCGCTTTACAGAACGTGACCCGGCTCCCTCACGCACCGGCGCGGCTCCCCGGCCTCCGATGCCCGGAATCCCGGACGGTTCGGGCACCGGACGCCTGGGGGCGACCCCGGACGCACGGCCCGGAGCCGGTCCGCGCCGGACGCGCGCCTCGGATGAGGATCCACCGCCGGTCCCGGCGGCGAGCTTCGAGGACGCGGCTCCGGCGAGCGGGCGTCAGATGCGCGGCCCCGGGGTGGGCGGCGGCTCCTCGCCCAGCCCGCGACCGGCCGGGGGCAGCGGCGTGCCACCGGGCGGGGGCAGCGACGGGTCCGGCGGGTAGGGCTGGCCCACCGTACGCGGAGGAGCGGGCTCGTCGAGACCGTAGCCACCTCCCGTGCCGGTGTGGTGCTCACCCTGCGTCCGGTCGGCGGCGTCGCCGCGCTCGTGCGGGCCGGGAACCTCGCCGCGCCACGCGCCGGTCTCGTCGCCGCGCGACTCGATGAAGGTCTTGAAACGCTCCATGTCGCCGCGGACGCGCAGGCGGACGAGCTGCAGCCAGTCACCGACGGTCTCGACGAACCCCTCCGGGTCGTACTCCATCTGCAGGGTGACCCGGGTGGTGTCGGGGCCGAGATGGTGGAAGGTCACCACACCCGCCTGGTGTGGCCGCTCGACCGACTTCCAGGCCACCCGCTCGTCGGGGTGCTGCTCGGTGATCTCCGCCTCGAACTCCCGGTGAACCCCGGCGATCTCGACGACCCACGCCGTGCGTGTGTCGCTCAGCTGCTTGATCGACTCGACGCCTTCCATGAACTCGGGAAAGCTCTCGAACTGGGTCCACTGGTTGTACGCGGTCCTGATCGGGACGTTGACGTCGACGGACTGTTCAATCGAGCTCATGACCGTGCCTCCCTCGTGGTTTGGTCGGTTCGGGAGGCACCCATGCCCGGTGAGGCGCGGGCCTAACTAGCGGCGCCGCAGAAGCCAGTAAAGCCCCAGGATAGGAAGGACAAGCGGGATGAACAGGTATCCGCTTCCGTAACCCGACCAAACCGTGGCGTGGGGGAAGGCCTCCGGGTCGGCCAGGCCGAGCGTGCCCACGACGAGCACCCCGGCCAGCTCGATACCGCAGGCGACCAGCGCCAGGGTCCTGTTCCCCCTGGCCAGCGCCACGGTGAGCACGACGTAGACGGCGGCGGCGAACGCCGACAGCGAGTAGGCCAGCGGGGCCTCCTGGAACCGGGTGGCGATCTGCACGGCGGCACGCGCCCCCGCGGCGAGCGCGAACACCCCGTAGACCGCCACCAGCGCGCGTCCCGGCCCGCTGCCGATCGCCGGTTCGCTCACGGCAGTCCCTGCCAGACCTGCAGCATCCGCCCGACCATCCCGGGGATCGCGAAACCCGCCACCGCGATCACCGCGGGACCCCAGCGCGAGCGCTCGCCGACCCCCCAGAACGCCGCCGCCGGTGGGATCACCAGGCTGCCCGCCAGGTAGCCGATGAGCGTGGCCGTCTCCGCGGGCCCCTCGCCCCGCACCAGCGCGGCGATCACGAACCCGGCCTGGACGAGCAGGCCGAGCTCCAGCACCCCGAGGACGACGAGGAGCGTTCTTCCCATCGGCCTGTTCCGCACCGCGGTGACGAGGCTGAGGATCCCGATCGCCAGCGACAGCAGGATCAGGCCGGTCGCGAGCGGGCCGATCATCGAGACCCCGGGACATCGAGAAGCATGGGCAGAAGGGTACTGCCCGGCCCCCTCGCCCTCCCCGCCGCGCCACGTACTCTGGGGCCGTGGAGAGGATCCTGGTCAGCGCCTGCCTGATGGGGCGGAAGGTCCGTTACGACGGGGCCGCCAAGACGAGCGGCGACGCGCTGCTCGCCGCGTGGTGGCGGGAGGGACGGCTCGTCCCGTTCTGCCCGGAGGTCGAGGGCGGCCTGCCCGTCCCGCGTCCGGCCGCGGAGATCGAGAACGGCGCCGGGGGCGAGGCGGTGCTGGCCGGGACGGCCCGGGTGCTGACCGCCGGGGGCGCCGACGTCACGGACGCCTTCCTCGCCGGTGCGCGGGCGGCGCTCGCCGCGGCGCGGGCCCACGGTGTGCGGGTGGCGATCCTGAAGGAGGGCAGTCCCTCCTGCGGCGGCCTGACCGTCTACGACGGCTCCTTCGGCGGACGGCGCGTGCCCGGCCGGGGGGTGACCACCGCCCTGCTCGAACGGCACGGCGTCGCGGTCTTCGGCGAGGAGCGCGTCGCCGAGGCCGCCGCGCGCCTGCGCGAGCTCGGCGCCCGGCACCCCGGCCCGCCGGAAGAGCACCACCGCACCTCTCGGTGACCGGCACCCCGGTCCTGCTGTAAGAGCACCACCACGACCTCGGCGCCCCCGGAGAGCGCCTCGGTGCTCCCCGAGAACGTCCCGGCGCTCCCGGAGAGCGCCCCGGAGGCCGGTTCTAGTACTCCCACAGGTCGGTGCGGCCCTCCGCGCCGATGCAGAAGACCGCCGAGCCGTGCTCTCCCTGGACGAGGTCGACCCGGATCCAGCCGGTGGCCGAGGCGACCTTGGCCTCGTAGCCCGCGTGGGGCGCGGCGGCGATCAGGCGGCACACGCCGTCCTCGATGGCGAACGAGACCGAACCGCCCTTGACGTTCACCACGCGCAGGTTCTCGGTGGAGATCGACCGCGTCCTGGTGGCCGTCGCCCTGGGCAGGGCGGACGACGAGGGAGCCGGAGCGGCCCGGGTCGCGCCCGGCCCGGAGGAGGACCTGGACGGCCTGGGACGGGAGAGCCCGCTGTCGCGCGTGCGTACCGGCGCCGAGGCGGTCTTCGACGGGGAGGGGTCCGATCGGGGCCGGTCGGTGCCCCGCGCGGGCGGGGTGGGGCGGAGCGCCGGGGTCCGGTCCGGTGTGGGGGAGGAGTCGGCGGTCGGCGTGCCGACTGCCTGCGGTCCCGTGGGCGCTCCCCGGGGGAGTCCCGAGTCTCCCGTACGGCCGATGGCGGCGTTGAGGGGCTCGATGCTCGCGTCGTCGAAGACCTCGCTGCGGAGCACGTCGCGGACGCCGAACCAGGCGATAGAGATCGCCAGGGCGGTGGCCCCGCACCACACCGCTATGAACCCCAGCGTCTGCCGCATGTCGTGAATTATTACGCCATATGTCTCATTGTTCACTACCGTTACATGGCATGGCGACGGTTCTAGTGGTCGAAGACGACGAGTACGTACGATCCGCGATCATCCAGGAACTCAGCAGGCGCCAGCACGCCGTGCGCAGCGCCGGGCGCGCGCTCGACGCCCTGAGGGAGATCACCCAGAACCCTCCGGACGCGGTGGTCCTCGACCTCGGGCTGCCCGATCTGGACGGGGCGGAGGCGCTCAAGATGGTGCGCAGCGTCTCCAGCGTCCCGGTCATCGTGGCCACCGCCAGGGACAACGAGGCGGAGATCGTCCGCCTGCTCCAGGCGGGGGCCGACGACTACCTGGTCAAACCGTTCTCCGGCGACCACCTGAACGCCCGCCTGGACGCCGTGCTGCGCCGGGCGCGGAGCGCGACCCCGCCGACGGTACTGTGCGTCGGCGCGCTGTCGGTGGACCTCAACCGGCGCGAGGCCGGGCTGGACGGCGCCCCGCTCACCCTCACCAGGCGCGAGTTCGACCTCCTCGCCTACCTCGCCGCCCGCGCCGACCGGGTCGTCTCCCGCAAGGAACTGCTCACCGAGGTCTGGCAGCAGTCCTACGGGGACGACCAGACGATCGACGTCCACCTGTCGTGGCTGCGGCGCAAGCTCGGCGAGAGCGCCTCCTCCCCCCGCTACCTGCACACCGTACGCGGCGTGGGGGTCATGCTGATCACACCGCCGTGAGGCGGACCCTGGCCCTGCTCACCGTCGCGGGAACCTCGATGGTCGCCCTGGCCTTCCTGATCCCGCTCGGGCTCATCGTCAGGGAGATCGCCCACGGCCGGGCCATGGCCGAGGCGGAACGGCAGGCGTCGGCGCTGGTCCCGGTGCTGGCCATCACCGTCGACCCCGACCGGCTGACCCACGCGCTGCTCAGCACCGGCGCGCGGGACCGGATCGCGGTCCACCTGCCCGGCGGCGGCTCGGCCGGTACCGTCAGGGCCCCGGCCGGGACCGTGGCCGCGGCCTCCCGGCTGACCCGGGCCATCACCGCGGAGATGGACACCGGCTACCTCCTGCTGCGCCCGGTCGCCCTGGACGGCGGCAGGACCGTGGTCATCGAGATCTTCATCCCGTCGGACGACCTCACCCGGGGCGTCGCCTCGTCGTGGGCGGTGCTGAGCGGGGTGGCGGCGGTGCTCGTCGCCGGATCACTGCTGGTCGGCGACCGGCTGGGCGTGCGCGTGGTGCGCTCGGCCCGGCGGCTGGGCCGGGCGGCGAGCGCCCTGGGCGCCGGGGACCTCAGCGTCCGCATCGAGCCCGAGGGCCCGCCGGAGCTGGTCGCGGCCGGCGAGGCGTTCAACAGCATGGCCGACCGCGTGACCCAGCTGCTGGCCGCCGAACGGGAGATGGCCGCCGACCTGTCGCACCGCCTGCGCACCCCCCTCACCGCGCTCCGGCTCAGCCTGGACCACCTGGGACCCGAGGCCGAGCAGAGCAGGAGCGCGCTGAGCCGCCTGGAGACCGAGGTGGACCAGATCATCGCGGCGGCCAGGCAGCCCTCCCGCGCGCCGGAACTCGTCCACTGCGACGCCGCCGAGGTGCTGCGCGAGCGGCTGACCTTCTGGTCCGCGCTGGCCGAGGACCAGCAGCGCCCCTGGGAGCTGATCGGCGCCTCGGCGCCCGCGCGGGTACCGGTCGCGGCCACCGAGCTCAGCGCCGTGGTGGACGCCCTGCTCGGCAACGTCTTCCGGCACACCCCCGAGGGCACGGCGTTCACGGTGACCCTGCACCAGGGCTCGGGCACCGTCGGCGTGCTGATCGCCGACGCCGGTCCCGGCATCCCCGACCCCGAGGCTGCGCTGCGGCGCGGGACCAGCGGGGCGGGATCCACCGGGCTCGGCCTGGACATCGCCCGCAGGCTCACCGAGTCCTCCGGCGGCACGCTGCGGATCGACGCCTCCTCCCTCGGGGGCGCCAGGGTCCAGCTCTGGTTCCGTACCGACCGGCACGACCGTCCCCCGCGCACCGCCCGGCGCCTGGTCGGCGACCGCTGGCCCCGCAGGAACGCGACGCGCTAGGGGCCCCCGAGCCGGTACGGGCGTTGCTTAGGTCATGCCTAAAACCACCTTAAGTGAGGCTAAAACGCACCGTTTCCCCATTTCGGCTGCTCGATCATCAAGGGGAACGCGGGCGTCACCCCGCGTTCGTGGTTCCCGGCTCGCCCTACCGTGCCGGCCCGCATCCAGACGGAGGAGGCGCGGCCGGCGCGGCAGGGCGGGTCGGGAACCGGCCGGGCCCGGGGGGATCCGCGAGCGCCTCCACCGGCATGCCGCACCGGTCGAGAACGGGGCCGGGCGGATCCACGGACGCTTCTCCCTCGACGCGCCCGACCGGCACCGCGGCGCCGACGAGACCCCGCACCCGGCCGCGGTGGCCGACGCCGTCTACAACGAGCGCCGCCGGAAAACCCCTCAGGACATGGCCCACCCGGCCGTCCCGCGCGCCACGGAACCCCCTGGTCACAGTCCCCGTCGTACGCGCCGGTCGTCGCCCCGGCGGACCCGCGCGGGCGGTGGCCGGGATCTACCGCGAGCCCGGAACCACATGCCCCCAGGTCAGACGACCACAAATACCGCCAATGCCGGTTATGGTGTCACATGTCCGGGTAAACAGGACGAACATTATCGGCCTCTCTGTGTAACGAAGGCCGGTGACGAGCTTATTTAACTACCACTAAATACTCTTATGTCCGTACGAATAGGGATCCATGTGTCCGCCCACGCCGTCCGTCACTGGATCTCCACCGCCCAGGGCAGGGTCGCGGTGGCGCTGACGATCGCGGTCACGGCGCTCCTCGCGACCGGCGGTGTCCTCGTGCTCAGGGACGGCACGCGGACCGCCCCCGCCGCCTCACCCGGCCGGGCGGGGCCGATGAGCCTCGACACGGCCGTGGAATGGCGGGCACGGGCGGCCGAGTGGACGGTCAGGGAGATCGACGCGGGCAAGACCGTCGCCTGCGACCAGTCGATGTGCCAGGAACTCGCGGGCCGCGGCACCCCCGTGGGCTCGTTGCTCCGCCTCGGCGGCCCCGAGACGGTCCTGCAGAGCGACGTGGTGATCGTCTCCGCCCAGGTGCGCAGCGCGCTGGACACCCAGCTGGAGGTGCTGCTCAGCCCCGACGTCCTGGCCAGGTTCGGTACCGGCTCCAGCCGCTTCGAGGTGCGCGAGGTCGCCCCGGAGGGCGCCACCGCCTACCGGGCGCGGCAGGCCGCCGACGTGCGCGACCGCAGGTACGCCGGGCGCAAACTACTGGCCAACCGCCGTCTCGGCGTCGCCCCCGACGTGGCCCGCAGGCTCTCGGCCGGGCAGGTCGACGGGCGGCTGCTCACGGTGATCGCGTTGCTCAGCGCGGACCGGCGCCTGTACCTCCGCTCCTTCGGCGACGCCGGGGAGACCTCCGGCGTCCCCCTGCGCAGCGTGGACATCGCCACCGTCGACGGCAGGCCGCCCCCGGCGACCACTGTGACCGGCATCGACCGCGTCCTTCGCGGCCAGGAGTCACGGTTCCGCCCCACCGAGACCACCCTCGCCACACCCCCCGAGGGAAGAACACCCGTCCTGCGCATCCGGTACGGAGCACCGAGCCCGCTGGGCCTGCTCACCCCCTGAGTGTCCCTGGAGACAACAGCGATGAAGATCACGCGTCTGCTGACGCTTCCTCTCACAGTCCTGATCACCCTCTGCGCCGCGCCCCTCGCCGCCGCCGCGCCCTCCGGGACCCCGGTCGCCGACGGATACGTGCGGCTGGCGCACTTCTCCCCCGACACCCCCGCCGTGGACGTCTACCTCTACGACTTCGGCGGCGAGAAGGCGCGGCTGGTCCTCAAGCACGTCCCGTACGGAGCGCTCTCGCCGTATCAGAGGCTCGGCCCGGGGCAGTACACCGTGGCCATGCGCGCCGCGGGGGCGGAGTCCTCGGCGCCCCCGGTGCTCTCCACCAACGTGCGGGTCGTACCCGGCCGCGCCTACACCGTCGCGGGCACCGGCCCGTTCAGGAGCATCAGGCTCTCGGTGCTGCCGGACACCGCCGACGTGCCCTCCCAGCGGGCCGGGCTCCGGTTCGTCGCCGCCTCGCTGAAGGCGCGGTCGCTGCGGCTGGGGGTGGGAGACGGCACCGTGGCGTCCAGGCTCCGCTTCGGCGCCGCCTCCGGCCACATCGCGCTCCCGCCCGGCGAGCGCACCGTCACGGCCAAGGGTGCCTCCGGCGAGTCGGCCACCTCGAAGGTGAGCCTGGCACCGGGCGCCATCCACACGATCGTCGTCCTCGACGGCGAGACGGGCCTGACCCTGCTGGACGTCCGTGACGCCGCGGGACCCGGCATCACCCCCGAGGGCGGTGTCGACACCGGCCTCGGCGGCCTCGCCACCACCGCGCCCGCCGGGGCCTCGGACGTCACCGGCGCGACCGGCGCCGGTCCCCTCGGAACGCTCCTCGCCGTCTCCGTCCTCGCCGGAACCGCGGTCGCGGTACGCCGCCGTGCCCTCCGTACCCCTTCGTGACGTGAGGGTCCCCGGGGCACTCGCCTCCCTCCTGTGCGCGTGGCTCCTGCTGGTCGGGTGCGGAACGGCACCCGAAGGAGCACCCGCCGCCACGACCACCTCGCCCTCGCCCTCACCCGGCCCCGTGTGGTCGGCGGTACCCGGCCAGGTCGCGGTCCGCCCCACGCCCACGTCCGGCGCGCGGCACGCCGAGCCCGCCGTCCTCGACATACCGGCCCTCGGCGTCCACGGTGGCCTGGAGCGGCTGCTCATCGGACCGGGCGGGGAACTGACCCCGCCCCGCGCCTTCGACCGGGCCGGCTGGTACGCGGCCGGAGTGCGGCCCGGCGACACGGGACCGGCGGTCATCGCGGGCCACGTCGACAGCAGACGCGGACCGGCCGTCTTCGCCGAACTCGGGCGGCTGCGCGAGGGGGACCGGATCCACATCGACCGTACGGACGGCACGCGGGTCCGCTTCGAGGTCGACGCGGTACGGGTGGCGGCCAAGGCCGACTTCCCCACCGGGGACGTCTACGGCGCGACCCCCGACGCCCAGCTCCGGCTCATCACCTGCGGCGGACAGTTCGACGGCGTGAGCGGCCACTACACCGACAACGTGATCGTCTTCGCCTCCCTGAAGCCCTGACGCCGACGAAAGTCCCGGCGGGCACGGGTTTCAGCGGCGCGGATCCAGGCTCCAGGCCCTGATCGCGCGATCGTTGCCCCCCGCGACCACGGCAGGCCGGTCGCCGACGCGGGTCACCGCGACGGAGGTGACCCAGCCGGTGGATCCGGTGAGCGGAGCCCCGAGAGGGCTACCGGTCGCGAGATCCCACACCCGCACGGTCCCGTCCCAGCTGCCCGAGACGACCGAGGGACTCCCGTCCAGCTCCGTGACCGCCAGGGCCGCCACCCGGTCGGTGTGACCGGCCCACGGCTTCCCGACGGGTGCCCCGGTACGCAGGTCACGCACCCGCACGGTCGCGTCACCCCCGTAGAGGATCACCGGCCGTCCCCCTGCTCGCCCGACGGTGAGAGCGGTGATCGGCGCGCCCCCGTCCGCGTACGGCCCGGCGACGAGGCGGCCGTCGGCCGGGTCCCACACCCGTACGGCGTTACCGGCTCCCGCGGCGACGATCACCGGACGGCCGTCCAGCTCGGCCCGCGCGAGCGAGGTGACCTCAGCGTCCTTGCCGCGCAGCGGCGAGTCGACCTCCTCGCCGGTGGCCGCGTCCGAGACGAGCAGCCCGCCGTGGCCGCCGGAGATCACCACGCTCCGCCCGCCCAGCTCGGCGAGGACGACCGACAGCACGTCGTCCCGGTGCCCCCGGAACGGGCGGCCGAGCATGCCGCCCCCGGCGACGTCCCAGACCCAGAGGCCGCCGCCGAGACCTCCGCAGACGACCACCGCCCGGCCGTCCACCTCGCCCGTGGTGAGCGACGACACGTACGGGGTCCCGACCTTGAAAGATCGTCCCGCCTGCTTACGCGAGCCCGGCTCCGAGAGGCGGACGACGCTGTCCCGCCCGGCGGACACGATCACCGCGCGCCCGTCCGGGGCGGCGGCGGCGACGGCGAGCACGTCGGCGGTGTGGCCGGTGAACGGGCCGCCGAGGGGGGTGCCGAAGCCAGGGCCGACGGAGCGGGCCGCCACCGGCGCCGGTCGAGGCGCGGGAGGAGTCTCGCGCTCCGGGGCGAGCAGCACGACCGACACCGCGACGACGGCCGCGACCGCGAGCAGCGACACCCCCGCGATCACCGCCCGGCCGGGCCGGGCACCTCCCGCCACCGGGCCCGCGCCGGGCGCCAGGTCCTCACGCGTGCTCGGTTCGGAAGGGGGCGACGCGGTCGTCTCCAGCGTGTCGCCCGGCTCGTCGCCCTCGCCTACCCGCCCGTCCCCGGCTCCCCGCTCCACCAGCGCGTACAGCACCTGACCGGAGGTGGGGCGCTGTCGCGGGTCCTTGGCCAGACAGCCGGCCAGCAACGCGCGCAGCCGCTCGGGAACACCGCCGAGATCGGGCTCGCGGCTCATGATGCGGTTCATGACCGCGGGGATGCTGTCGTTGCCGAACGCCGGGCGGCCGGTCGCCGCGAACGTCATCAGCACCGCCCAGCTGAAGACGTCGGAGGCCGGGCCCGGCTGCCACCCCTCCAGCTGCTCGGGCGACATGTAGGAGGGGGTGCCCTGAACCTCGCTCGCCAGGGTCGCCGCGACGTCCACCATCCTGGCGATACCGAAGTCGATGACCCTCGGGCCGTCGGGGCCCAGCAGCACGTTGCTGGGCTTCAGGTCACGGTGCACGACGCCCGCCCGGTGGATCGCGGCCAGCGCGGCGGCGGTGCCGACGGCGAGCCGGTCGAGCGCGCCGCGGTCGCGGGGCCCCTCCCTGCGTACCAGCTCCTCCAGCGACTCGCCCCGGACGAACTCGCTGACGATGTACGGGCGGTCGTGGGTCACGTCGGCGTCGAGGACCCGGGCCGTGCAGAACTCCGCGATCCGCCGGACCAGCTCGATCTCCCGCAGGAACCGCGTCCGGGCACCGGCGTCGGCCACCAGCCTCGCGTGCAGCACCTTGATGGCCACCGGGGTTCCCGAGGGGGTCTCGCCCAGGTAGACCGTGCCCTGGCCGCCCTCCCCGAGCAGGCCCACGAGGCGGTACTCGCCGATCGACGCGACCTCACCCGGCCGCAGCGGACGGCTGTCCGGCACCTCGACCTCCCCGGCGATCCTGTGGGCGCTCGACGGCGGAAGACCCGCGGATGCCTCCGGGCCTCCGGGAGGGAGCGGGCCCGCCTTCCGATCGCCCCAGCCTACGGCCCCGGCACAGGTGGGACCGTTCCCGGCCCGGGGCCGCGACAACGAGAACCGCCCCTGACCGGCGTCGGGACGCGGGTCAGAGGCGGTTCGGGAGTGGAGCTATGGGGATTCGAACCCCAGACCTCCTCCATGCCATGGAGGCGCGCTACCAGCTGCGCCATAGCCCCTGGTCACCGCTTCGAGTGCTCTCGTCGCGGCGCTCGGGAAGCATATAAGGACACCGGCGTGTTCACCTAATCGACGACCACACGGCCCGCGCCCGCCACCGGGGCGCAAGCCGCGCCGCGTCGAAGGTCACTCCTGGGTGGCCTCTGGACTGTCGTCGCTACTGACCGGCTCGGGGAGGGTCCCGGCGTTGTGCTCCAGCAGGCGCCAGCCCTTGCGCGCCTCCTCCAGCACCGACCACGAGCAGTTTCCGAGACCGCCCAGGGCCGGCCAGAGCTCCTGCGGCAGGTTCATGAGCTTGGCGATGCCGAGCCGGATCGCCGCCCCGTGGGAGACGACGACCAGCAGGCCGTCGGAGTCGATCTCCGCCGCCCAGCGGCGCACGGCCGAGGAGACCCGCTCGGAGACGTCCTCGACCGCCTCACCTCCCGGCGCCTCCCAGTTGGTGAACTCCCGGGGCCACCTCTCGGAGATCTCCTCCCGGGTGAGCCCCTCCCACTGGCCTCCGCCCCGCTCGCGCAGGTCCTTGTCGACGGTGACGTCCAGGCCGGTGACGCGGCCCAGCGTCGAGGCGGTGTCGAAGGCCCGCTGAAGATCGGAGGAAACGATCATGGTGGGGCGGAGCGCGGCGAGCAGCGAGGCCGCGCGGGCGGCCTGCGCGACCCCGGTCTCGTCAAGGGGGATGTCACTGTGCCCCTGGAAGCGGTGCTCGACGTTCCACAGCGTCTGGCCGTGTCTGAGGCAGACGACGCGACGACTCACTCAGCTACCGCCCCGCGGGCGCGCTGGGCGGCGACCTGGGTCACGCTGTCCGGCAGCGAGATGGAGGGGCAGTCCTTCCACAGGCGCTCCAGCGCGTAGAAGGTGCGGTCCTCCTCGTGCTGGACGTGCACGACGATGTCGATGTAGTCCAGCAGGACCCAGCGGCCCTCGCGCTCACCCTCGCGGCGGACGGGCTTGGCGTCGGCCTCGATCCGCAGCCGGTCCTCGATCTCGTCGACGATGGCGCGGACCTGGCGGTCGTTGGTGGCGGAGCAGAGCACGAACGCGTCGGTGATGACGAGCTGGTCGCTCACGTCGTAGGCGAGAATGTCATCGGCCAGTTTGTCCGCCGCCGCCTCGGCGGCGAGCCTGACGAGCTGGACGGATCTGTCGGTTGCTGTCACGGTGTGGGTCAGTCCTCCTGCTAGTCGGCGCTGTCACCTATCAGGGTGCCCGATTCGGCGCTCGTTGAAGAGCCACCTGTTGAACAACGCCTATCGTGTGCCACCCGATTCCGCGCCGCAAACGAATTGGCGGCCTGATCAGGGGCGTCCTCCGCGGTCGGGGCCGCGCTTGTCGATCTCGGGCGGGACGGGCAGGGCCCGTGCCGTTCGGCGATCATGCCGGGTGAGCTGCGGATACTCGTCCCACGCAAACTTCTCGAAGCATAGCGAATTTCACCGGAACACGTTCTAAACCACGACATTCCCGCAGATCATCACGTTTCATATGATTTTTCACCACCTGCCCACAGCGACGCCCACCCACCCCTGCCACCCCCGCCCCCCCCCTGCCACCCCACGCCGGTCCCCGGCCA